>PALK01000021.1 GCA_002710765.1 Rickettsiales bacterium
AATTAAAAAAGATAATGAACAGATTATAATAAAGTTATAATAAAAAGATTTTTTCATAGTTAATTATAGTCAGATTAGATAAAAAATGAATAAAAATAAAATGTTAATTTTTTTTGTTTTTTCACTTTTTTTAACTTCTTGTGTTGGTTCCTCACTAACTTCATTAGCTGGGAATGCTGCAATTTCAAAAAAGGGATTTGAGGGATCTTATAAAGACACAATAATATATACTAAAATAAAAACAATTCTATTAAAGTTCAAATTAACTAGTTTTTCAAATATAAGTGTTATTGTATTTAATGGAGAGGTTCTTCTAAGTGGAGTTATTCAAAATGGCATTGATAGACTTAGAATTATAAAAAAAATATGGAATATTGAAGGTGTTAATGAAATTTACAATGAGATAGCTATAGAAAACGATTATTCTATATATCAAAAATCTAAAGATGTAATTTTAAGTTCTAAAATAAAAACCTTTATACTATTTAATAAAAATATACTAAGTAATAATTATTCCATTGATACTTATAAAGGTATAGTTTATCTAATTGGAGTATCTGAAAGTCTTGAAGAAATGCGAGAAATTGAAAATTATATTAAAAATATTGATGGCGTTAAAAAATTAGTAAGTTTTGTTAAACAAGTAAGGTGATTTATGAAAAATAAAAAATTTTTAACTCTTTTTCAAATTGACCCACTACATAAAATAAATCCAAAAACAGATTCAACTTTTAAAATAATTTTACAAGCTCTTAAATTAAGTCACAATGTAATGTATTGTACTCCTGATAGAGTATTTATTAAATTTAAAGAAACATATGTAAAAGCAAGAACTTTAGAATTATCGAACAAAAATAAAAGTTTTAAAGTTAAAGGAGATTATAAAGAAAAAAAAATTTCAGATTTTGATATTGTTTTCATAAGGCAAGATCCTCCATTTAATATGAACTACATTCTCAATAGTTATCTTATTGAAATTCCGAGACTTATTGATCATAAAAAACCTTTTTTTGTTAATAGCCCTACAGGAATAAGGAATTTCTCGGAAAAAATCTTCCCTTTATTGTTTAAAGACATTATTCCAGAAACAACAATTTCATGCGATAAAGAAATTTTGGAAGAATTTATAAAAAGACATAAAACATTTATATTAAAACCGTTATTTGAAAAAGGTGGAGATGGAATTTTCCTTTTGAAGCAAAATGATCCTAATACTAAAAGTCTAATCCAAATTTCATCAGAAGATTTTAAAAACCCAATTATTCTTCAAGAGTTTCTTCCAAATGTTAAGAATGGAGATAAAAGGATAATTATAATTGACGGAGAGCCTGTTGGAGCAGTAAATAGAATTCCTTCTGATGGAAACTTCAAGGCAAATCTTCATCTTGGTGGTTCTGCAAATAGAACTAATCTAACAAAGAAAGAACTAGCAATATGTAAAAAAATCAAACCTTTTCTTGTTTCTAATGGATTATTTTTTGTTGGAATTGACGTAATTGACGGAAAATTAACTGAAATTAATGTTACTTCACCAACAGGAATACAGCAAATTAATAAACTAAATAAAGTAAAAATTGAGTTAATTCTTTGGGAGAAATTAACAAAAAAAGTTTTAAGGGATAATTCTACCTAATTTTTTTCCTGATAAAATATGTATATGGGTATGAGGAACCTCCTGCCCTCCTATAGTTCCAACATTCGAGATAACTCTATAACCATCATGTAAAGATAATTTTTCAGCAATAATATTTATACTTCTTATTAAATAAATTATTGTCTCAGAACTAGCCTTCTTTGAAAAGTCATCAAGACTACAAAATTCATCTTTTGGAATAACGACTACATGAATTGGAGCTAGTGGTTTAATATCTTTAAAAGCTATTACTTTATCATCTTCATATACGATATCACACGGTATTTCCCCAGATAAAATTTTGGCAAAAACGTTAGATTGGTCGTACTTTTTTATATCTATCATTGAATGGTATTTCTAACCTTCATTCTTTTTTGTAAAACTTTCCATACTTCTTCTGGAGAAATTCCAGCATATTCCAACAAAACAAATAGATGAAAAATTAAGTCCGCTGTTTCTTCAGCAACATCTTTCTTTTCTTGACTTAAAAATGCAGATATAACTTCTATGGCTTCTTCTCCAACTTTATTTGCAATTTTAACCTTACCTTTAGAAAAGAGTTTTGCAGTGTAGGATAAATCAGATGAATAATTTTTCTTTTCTTTGATTATTTTTATTAACTGATTAAGTACTTTAACTTTTGTTTCCATATTTTCCTTTTAATAATCCATTCTTACTGGAATTCCTAATGAAAACAAATGCTTTTTTACTTCTGTAATAGAAAATTCACCAAAATGAAAAATAGAGGCTGCTAATAAAGCTGATGCAGAGCCTATAACAACACCTTCTTCTAAATGCCTTAATGTGCCGACTCCACCTGATGCAACTACTGGTATTGAGACTTCACTGGTTATAATTTTTAATAAATCTAAATCAAATCCACTTTTAGTTCCATCTTTATCCATTGAAGTAAGTAAAATTTCACCCGCGCCTTTTGATTCCATTAATTTTGCCCAACTAACGGCATCTATCCCTGTATCTTTTCTGCCACCATGAGTAAAAACATTCCATGTTTTTTGATTGTTTTTTTTTGCATCAATTGCAACTACTATACATTGTTTACCAAACTTTTCTGCTCCTTGAGATACAATTTGAGGGTTTTTAACTGCTGAGCTATTAACTGAAATTTTATCAGCACCTACCAATAAAAGGTTATTCATATCTTCGAGGCTTCTTATTCCTCCACCAACAGTCAGAGGAACAAAACATTTTTTAGCTGTTTTTTCGATTACGTCTAGCATGGTTTCCCTCTGGTCTGAGGTTGCAGTTATATCTAAAAAAGTAATTTCATCTGCTCCACATTGACTATAAATTTTAGCTTGTTCAACAGGATCTCCTGCATCTATTAAATCAATAAAATTTACCCCTTTAACGATTCTACCGTTTTTAACATCTAAACAAGGAATTATTCTAACTTTTAACATAAAAAAATTACTTTAATATTCTAATTGCATCTTTAACTTTAAATTTTCTTTCATATATAGCTTTACCAGATATGACTCCTTCTAGATTTTTATAATTTAATTTTTTTAAATTTTTTAAATCTTGCAAAGTTGTAACTCCTCCAGATGCAATTATCTTGGTGTTTGTTGATTTAAGTACATCGATTATCTCCTCAAAGTTCATTCCTTTTAAAAGACCATCTCTGTCAATATCAGTAAAAATAAATACTGACACACCAAAATGTTGCATTCTCTTAATTAAATCTTTACTTGATAAAGAACTTGTCTCAGACCAACCTTCAGAGGCCACCATTTTTTTTTTTGTATCAATCCCTATAGCAATTTTCTTTTGGAAATTCTCGCATGCAATTTTAACAAAATCAGGATCTTTAATTGCTGCTGTTCCAATAATAATTCTATCAATAGAGTTTTTAAAAAACTTCTCGACAGTTTCAATGTTTCTTATGCCTCCACCAACTTGTATTTTACACCTGCATTTTTTTTTAATTTCAAATATAACGTCGTGATTAAAAGGTGTGCCATTAAATGCACCGTCGATATCGACTATATGAATCCATTCACAGCCCATTTTTTCAAATTCAAGTGCTTGATCTATTGGATTATGATTATAAACCTTAAGCTTTTCTAAACTACCTTTTTCAAGTCTTATACATTTTCCATTTTTTATATCTATTGCAGGGAAAAAAATCACTCTTGACCTTCCCACATTAAGAAAGCTTTTAAAAAACTGAGTCCAAACATTTGGCTCTTCTCAGGATGAAACTGAGTACCTAAAATATTGCTTTTTCCTATCATTGCCGTAATATTTTGTCCATAATCAGTTGATAAAATCTCGTTTTCTTTATTTTTTAACTCAAATGCATAACTATGAACAAAGTAAGCGTTAATTTCTTTATTATAAAATTTTTTATTTTTTAAAATCAAGTCTATAAACTTATGTTTTTTTTCAATTTTTAAATTATTCCAACCAATGTGAGGAATTTTTAATGACTTAAGTCCAGGTCTTATTAATTTTACATTACCTTCAATCCATCCAAAACCATTCCTTTCACCTTCTTCAAAACCTTTATTAGCCATCATCTGCATTCCAACACATATACCCAAAAAAGGCTTCAATTTAACTATAGTGTTTTCTTGAATTGCTTCATAAAGCCCAGGAGAATTATATACACCATTTAAACAACTTTTAAATGAACCAACTCCAGGGAGAATAATATGAGACGACTTTAAAATTTCTGAAGGCTTATTAGTAACTAATACTTTTCTGCAATTTGTTTTTTTACTAATTACATTTTTAACAGCATTAAAGACAGATCTTAAATTTCCTGAACCATAGTCAATAATTGATACTAAACTCATTTCATTTTTTTTCTGAAATACAAATTAATAAAGCTTCCAAAGCATTTGACGCAGCTAAAAATTTTTTTGGTAAATATTGTTTTTGTATTAATTCATTAATCAATAAATTATTTCCAAACAATCCCCAGTATAAAGAAATTAGAAATAAAAGAAAAAAAAGATCCAGAACATTAATAAACGACAAAAAATATAAAGTTACTGATATAGTTGAAAAAACAAACCATAATAAGGAAAATAACCATATTTGGTGGGACAATCCCCAAATATAACTGAAAAAAAAAGCCTTCCAAGAAAAACCAACTTTTACAACTTCAAACTTTTTTTTGTTTTCAAAACTATTTTTTACTAAAAAACAAAACATTCCAGACATAATGCTAAAGAGAACCTCCAAGTGTACCTTTAGTTGAAGGGATTTCTCCAGCACGCTTTGGATCGAATGAGACAGCTTGTCTTAGAGCCCTAGCAAGTCCTTTAAAACAAGACTCAATGATATGATGAGAATTTTCACCATACAAGTTTTCTACATGAAGTGTAATTCCAGCATTTTGTGCAAAAGCCTGAAACCACTCTTTGAATAACTCTGTGTCCATCTGACCAACTTTAGGAGTAGGAAAATTGACTTTCCATACAAGATATGGACGATTTGAACAATCTACGACAACACGAGATAATGTTTCATCCATTGCGGATAAGGCTTGCCCAAATCTAGTAATTCCTACTCTGTCGCCAAGCGCTTTATTAAACGCTTCACCAAGTGCAATAGCTGAGTCTTCTGTCGTATGATGATAGTCTACATGTAAATCTCCTTTTACGACTAATTTTATATCAATCATGCTGTGTTTTGATAGCTGATCAATCATATGATCCAAGAAGCCAATACCTGTATTGTTTGTTGATTTTCCAGAACCATCGATAAGTATTGTAGTTTCAATATCTGTTTCTTTGGTTTTACGAACTATTGAATATGATCTCATTTTTATTTTATAAGTAAATAATTTATTTTATATACATTATTAACACAAAATCATATAAAAATTCTATTCTATTCAATTTTTAAAATTATTAGTAGTATACTTTATATTATGGGTAAAAATAACAAGCCAATTTGGAGAAGCACAACAGTTGTTTCTGTAAGAAGAAAAAATGAAGTTGTAATTGCTGCTGATGGACAGGTTACACTTGGAGAAACTGTAATGAAAGCTAACGCAAAAAAAGTCAAAACGCTTTGTTCTGGTAAGGTTTTGACTGGGTTTGCTGGAGCAACTGCAGATGCGTTCACATTATTTGAAAGATTAGAAGGTAAACTAGAAAAAACATCAAATAATTTAATGAGAGCATGTGTAGAACTTGCTAAAGATTGGAGAACAGATAGATACTTGAGAAGACTTGAGGCCATGATGCTTGTTGCAGATAAAGAAGTTAGTCTTATATTAAGTGGAAATGGCGATGTTTTAGAACCAAAAAATGGTTTAATGGCAATTGGCTCTGGTGGAAATTTTGCCTTAGCAGCGGCTCAAGCACTAGACTCATCAAAACTTACTGCAGAGCAAGTTGCTACAAAAAGTCTTGAAATTGCAGCAGATTTATGTATTTACACTAATAGAAACATTATTATAGAAAAAATTAAATACTAATTATGACTTCATTTACCCCAAGAGAAATTGTTTCTGAATTAGATAGATTTATTGTTGGTCAAGAAGATGCAAAAAGGTCTGTGGCAATAGCTTTGCGAAATAGATGGCGGAGACAGCAAATTGATGAAGGTTTACGTGACGAAGTATTACCTAAGAATATATTAATGATTGGTCCAACTGGTGTTGGAAAAACTGAAATTGCCAGACGTCTTGCCAAACTTGCTCAAGCTCCATTTATAAAAGTTGAGGCGACAAAGTTCACAGAAGTAGGTTATGTTGGTAGAGATGTAGAACAGATAATTCGAGATTTAATTGAAACCTCTATATCAATGAATAAAGATTCTTTTAAAAATGAGGTTCAAGCTAAAGCAGAAATAAATGCTGAAAAAAGAGTTGTTGATGCCTTAGTTGGTTCTTCTGCAACAAATCAAACAAGAGAAAAGTTTAAAAAAATGCTTAGAAATGGTAAGCTTGATAATCAAGAAATTGAAATAGAACTAGAAGCAAAGTCTGGAATGCCGATTAAATCAATGGAGATTCCTGGAATGCCTGGAGGTATGATGGGAATGTTGAATCTTGGTGATGTTCTTGGTAAAGGATTTGGACAAAAAAAAGAAAAAAGAAAATTATCTGTTAAAGACTCTTACGCATTTCTAATTGAAGAAGAGTCTGATAAACTTATTGATAATGAAAGTCTAATTAAACGATCGTTGGTTTCTGTTGAAGATAATGGAATAGTGTTTCTTGATGAAATAGATAAAATTTGTGGAAAAAATGCTAAGGGGACTGGGGAGGTCAGTAGAGAAGGAGTACAAAGAGACTTACTTCCACTTATTGAGGGCACAACAGTATCCACAAAATATGGAAGTGTTAAAACAGATCATATATTATTTATAGCTTCCGGAGCTTTTCATGTTTCAAAACCATCTGACCTTCTTCCAGAGCTTCAAGGTAGGCTTCCCAACAGAGTAGAATTGACTGCTTTATCCAAAAAAGATTTTATATCAATTTTNAAAGAGCCAGAAAATAATCTTATTCGTCAATATATTGAATTGATTGCTACTGAGGGAGTAANACTATCTTTTACAGATGATGCCATTTCTGAGGTTGCAGAAATAGCAACAAAAGTAAANATTGAAATTGAGAATATTGGAGCTCGAAGACTTCACACAATACTAGAAAAAGTACTCGAAGAAATTAGTTTTTCAGCCTCTGACAAAAAAGTTTTAGAAATTAAAATTGATGAAAAATATATTAAAAAACAATTAGGCGACATTTATAAAGATAGTGATGTAAGTAAGTTTATTTTATAGTCTTTTTTTTAAATAAACATTAAGAGCTCCCTCTCCTCCTCTGTTNGCTGGNGCGGTCCCATACCAGATTATATATTTTGAAAGGGCATGCGAANTTAACCATTTTGGCAAAGTATCTTTTAAAACACCTTTGCCTTTCCAACCAGACTCAACCCCTAAACGCTTTCCTTTTCCTGTTATTATTAAAANTAATCTTTTATTTCTCTTAAAACACTTATTTATAAATTGAAAGACCTCATTTTTTGCTTCTGAAATTTTAAATCCATGAAGATCTAATTTAGCATTAATTTCGATTTGTCCCTTTTTAATTTTTTTTATAAGGTTTTTATCAACGCTTTTGTTTCCATAAAAGATTGATTCTTCATTCAACTCATCCATTAAAGAAAATTCATTTTCTTTTGAACTAAAAAAACTAGTTCTAGAAGTTTTTACTTTTAGGATTTTCTTAGCTTTAATATAATTAGTTTTATTTTCAATTGGATTAACTGATTTTAAAAAATTATTCCAGTCAATATCATCATCTTCATTCATTTGGTTTATTATATGGTAGTAAAAAAATTAGTTGAAGATCTATTTTCAAATTTCCTGCCAAAGTCTCGGCTTTTTTACCTCTTCCTGTGAATAAATCTCCTCGATTATATCCTTTAATTGCTGAGCCCGTATCATGACTTATAACAAGTTTATTATAAATTTCTTTTTCTGTACTCAGATAAATTGGAATTCCAAAAGGAACTAAGGACTTATCAATTGCCAGGCTAAGATTTGGCACCAAATTNATTCCCATTGCACCTTTAGGAAATTTACTTGTGTATTTTTGAGTTTTAAAAAAAATATACCTTTTGTTTAAATTAAAAATTTCTTCACGTAATTTGGGGTTTTTTTTTAACCAATTTTTAATTGTGAACAAAGAAACTTCGTTTCTTTTTAAATATTTTCTCTTAATTAGAATTTTTCCTATGGACGTATATTTATAACCATTGTTGCCATTATAAATTAACTTAACTTTTTTATTTTTATTTATAACACCAATTCCTGAGCCTTGAATTTGCAGAAAGAAAAGATCTATATTACTGTTTGTCCAATAAAGAACATCGTTATCAGAGTATTCTCTTAAAATAACCTTTCTTTCCTTAAAAAGAGTTTTATTCTTTTTTAAAATTGGAAAAATATAATCATCTCTCTTTGTTTTAGAGATCATAATTTCTGGTTCATAATACCCAGTTAATAATCCTTTATTGCTTGTTTGGGCTATTTTAAATAAAAAATTTTTTTGAATAAATTTTGTCGCTTCATTTTTTTTAGAACTTTTCTTTAATTTATTACAAATATTTTTCCAATTTTTTATTGAACCAAATTTTGGATATGTTTTATGTTTTTTTAAATTTAAAAAAAAATTTTCAGATAAACATAAAAAATTTAAATTTTTAAGTAACGTTCTTGCAGAATTTTCATCAATATTAACTTTATTAAATGGAATTGATATTAANTTAGCTTTTAAAGATTCGAAATAGGAAAAAAAGAAAAGCACGAAAAAAATGGGGAAAAAATATAATACTTTCTTCACTTAGTTCTTATGACTTCTCAGATATTTTTATTAGACTCCAATTCGGACTTTTAGATTTAAGTTTACGAGAAAAAGTCCAGTTTTCTTCAATATTAAGAATTTGATTCGTATCTCCTTCAATGATTTTGTTATTTGCATCTTTCAAAACCTGAACTTGTTCACTATTATATTCTACAATAATCTCTGCAATATTATTAACAACTTTTGCACCCACTATTTTGGGATCCTTTATCCCAATAATTGTAATCTCAAATATTTCTTTTTTCTTAAGTCTGTGATCAATCTCCTTTTTATAGATCTGAAAAATCTTTTTTTCAAGAAGAGGCTCTAATGCTTTTAAATTGTTTTTGGAGTAAGAGCCCAGTATATATTCAAAAGCTTTTTTAGAATTATCTATAAATTCATTTACACCAAATGAAGTTTCAATTTTTTTAATTTCATTTAAAACTTTATTTATATTTTTATCTTTGTGCAAATTAATTGTTTCTTCTTTTAATCCATTGCTTTTTAAATTCGACTCCATGTCTGGTGTCGATTCTTTAAATCCATCTTTTTTTAGTTTAAACTTCTTAATAATATCCTCTTCATTTCCTGTTTTCTTCCCAAGAACATTTCTTAGTCTATTTAAAATAAAAACAGCTATCATAGCTAAAATTAAAATATCAATGTATGGAATATTTCCCATTTATAATCTCCGTGTTATAAAATAAACAATAACATATATTTTTTTAAGATAATAATGAATACAAATCTTTTATTTTATAATATATTATTATTTCTAAGAAAGATATTATGATAGAAAAGATTCAAAATAACTCCTCAGAGAATGATAAAAACTTTCAGTTTATTATCAATGCTCAGTATTTAAAAGATTTATCTTTTGAAAATCCAAAAGCACCAAATTCTCTTAAAAGTTTTGATTCAAAGCCAGAAATTAAAATTGATGTTGATATAAATTCTCGCCCATTAAAGGATCACGGTGAAAATATTTACGAAGTTGACTTGATTATAAAAGGAACTACTTCAATTAAAAAGGAAACAATATTTTTAATAGAAGGGGTTTATTCAGGTATTTTTACTATTACAAATGCTCCTGACAATTTGCTCGAAAAAATTCTTTTAATTGAGTGTCCAAAGTTTCTTTTTCCTTTTTTACGCTCAATTATAGCAACTAATACTCGTGATGGCGGTTTCCCTCCATTAATGATTACGCCAATTGATTTCGCTGGTCTTTATGAAAGTAAAAAAGCTAAAAATTAATTTTTGTTTTTTTGCCAAATAGAGTTTGAAATTTCACTTAACATTTGCTCGTGACAATCTAGCTCACGCTTATCAACAATTATTTCAGGAGTTAGTTTAATATTCATTTTTTTTGTCCGTAATTTAGAGAGTTTTTTTTTTTTTTTCAAAAAAATTAAACTTATGCTGTTTACCACCAGTTAATTCTAAGTAAACTTGTGCTAGCAAAAAACAATCAGTTACCGCATCATGTTTTTCTCTACTTTCTATACTTATTTTATACCTTCTACACAAAGCATTTAGATTTACCTTGCTACCAGGAAATAGTTTCCTCGCCATTATAAGCGTGCAAATACAACGTTTTTCTAATAGTTTTGGCAACCTTAATCTTTCTAACGAACTATTTATCATAGACAAATCAAATGAAACATTATGAATAATAATTGGCGAATCTTCCAAGAAATCTAATACTTCATCTACTTGATTATCAAATAAATCATACTTGGATAAAAAATTATTTGATAAACCATGCACTTTTTCAGCTTCAGGAGAAATTCTTATATTTCCTGGGCTAAAAAATTTATGATAGACATTACCAGTCGGAATATCATTTATTAACTCTAAACATGCGATTTCTATGATTCTATCTTCTTTTGGATTTAGCCCACTTGTTTCAGTATCTAAAACAATTTTTCTCATAATGTTTTATTATAGAAATTATACATTAATGGCCAAGCANATTTTTTTTTTTTCTTTTTTATTGATGATAAAAATTTTAAAAGCTTTCTCCTTAAATTTATAAGATTATTTCCAGTNTTAACAGATAATGAAATTTTATTTTTTATGAAAATATCTCTAAGATTTTGTTTTGCGACAATATTGTTATATTTAGCATTTGTCATCTGATTTCGTGATAAAACCCTTTGTTTTTGAACTAATTTGCTAACTGAAGTACAAATTATATAGTCACATCTTTTATAAGCTTTGCTTTGAAATAACAAAGGTATATCAAGAAAAACTATTTTTTCTTTATTAATTGCATTGTGAAATACAAATTTTCTTTCTTTAAGTTTTATTAAGGGNTGTAAAATTGATTCAAGCACTTTTAATTCATTTTCATTTTCAAAAACATAATTGCCAAGTTTATCGGTATTAATTTTTCCATTTTGCATTACTAAATTTGACACTTTAAATTTAAAATATTTTTCAATCTTTTTTATAACTATTTTTTTTTGGATTAAGTTTTTTGAGCAATTATCCGAATCAAATACTTTATATCCCATTTGTTTTAAAATATTTGAAACTGTTGTCTTACCACATCCTATTTTTCCTGTAATTCCTACTAAAATCATATTTTTATAAACTTATTAATTTAATAGCTTTTTTTATTTCTTTTTCAGAAACTTGTATTTCAAACCATCTTTGAAAAGATTCTGCTGCTTGTCTTACTAACATACCAGAACCATTATAAGTTTTTATTCCATAGTCTTTTGCTTTCTTTAAAAAATATGTTTGGTTGGGATTATATATAATATCATANACAACTAAATTTTTTCGTTTTCTACTAAAATTAATACTTAAATTTTCGTTTGTTCTCATACCGTAAGAGGTCGTATTAATAATTACATCCGTTTGAAATCCAACATTTTTGTTTGACCATTCTTGAATAATTATATTATTAAAGTTTGTTTGTTTTTTTATATCAAACAAGAGTTTTTTTGCTTTTTCTATGGTTCTGTTAGTAAGAATAAGCCGTTGAATTTTTTGTTTAATCAGAGAAAAAATTATGCCTCTTGCGGCTCCACCCGCACCAATTAAAAATATATTTTTACCTTTTAAACTTATTCTAGAATCATATTTTAAAGAATTAACTAAACCTATTCCATCTGTATTTGTTCCAATGACTTTATTGTTTTTTTTATAAACGGTATTAATTGCGCCTGTATATAGTGCGTTATTATCAGTTAAGTCAAGGTATTGTTGAATTTCTTCTTTAAAAGGTAANGTAATATTTATTCCTAAAATTTCACCNTTTTTTACNTTTTGTATTATTCCTTTTAAATCCTGAGAATTTACTAATAATGGTTTATAAGAACAATTGATCTTTTTTTCTTTTAACCAGAAATTATGAATTAATGGTGACTTAGAATGTTTTATTGGATTCCCTATAACTAAAAGTTTCATCCTAATATTTAAATTTTTTGATAAAATTTTTTATTGGAAATCCTTTAATAGTTTCATCTTCTCCATTTATAATTTTAATAAAATTATATTTCTTATTTTCTTCTATTTTATAACAACCTACTGATGATAAGACTGCTTTTTGGTTTTTTGACACATACTGTTTTATTNTTTCTTTTTCCAAGGGATAAAAAAATAAAGTAGCTTTTTTTGTACACGACCATAACAAGGAATCTTTTTTTATAATATAAGTTGAACTAATTAGAGTATGTTTTTTTCCCTGAAGCTCTATNATTTTATTTATTGCTTCTTCAGAAGAGTTAGCTTTATCATAAATTTTCTTCTTACAGACTAAAACTTGATCTGAGCCGATTATAATTGAATTAATATATTTATGTTTTAATGATTCTGCTTTGTTTTTTGCCAATTCCAAAGAAATAAAAGCAGGGGTCTTCTTTTCCTTTAGTAAAATGTTTTTTATATAAGTTTCATTTATTAAATGTTTTACTGATTTAAATTTAATTTTATATGCGTTGAGAATATTTTGTCGTGTTTCACTATTTGAAGCAAGAATAACCTCTGAATTATTTGTTAACAAATTTATTTTTTCCTTTTGATTCAAGAATTATTCTACTTTTTATAAAATTATACTTTTTTTATTAACATGTTAATTGTGAGGATTTTTTCTTTTTTNTCTTCTGGGTTTTTTTGTTAATAANGTTTCAAACATATTAAATCTTATATTATAAGCTTTACAACGTTTAATTAAGATCTTTTCAACATATATTTAATTTATAAACTTGTTTATTATTTGTTAATATTAAATTAATCCATTTATAACGAGCACAACAACAACAACAACCTTATATATATATATAGTAGATGAAAACAAATTTGTTAAATATAATCAATAACAAAACACCAATATGGTTTATGNGACAAGCCGGAAGATATTTACCTGANTATCAAAAAATTCGAAAAAANAAAAAANACTTTATTGATTTGTGTTTTTCTCCTAAATTAGCTTGTGAAATTTCTTTACAACCTATTAAAAGATTTGATCTAGATTTTATAATTCTTTTTTCAGATATTTTAGTAATTCCTCATATTCTTGGTCAAAAAGTAACATTTAAAGAAAATATAGGACCNCTTTTAAAGCCTATTAGAAAAATTTCTAATTTAACTAATGTAAATCCAAGTAATTGGATTAATGATTTGTCACCAGTATTTGAAACAATTGATTTAATAAAATCAAAGTCAGAAAAAAAATTAATTGGTTTTTGTGGTTCTCCATTTACCGTATTGACTTATATGTTAGAAGGAGGTTCTTCCAAAGATCATAAAAAAACAAAGCTGAATTTAATTAATAATTCAACTCAAATTAATCAGATAATTGAATTACTAATTGAAATTTCATCACTATATTTAATAAATCAAATAAAAGCAGGAGCTGAAGTTGTAAAATTGTTTGATTCTTGGGCTGGAACATTAGATCAANATTTTTATGAAAAATATGTTATAGAACCAAATAAAAAAATTATAAAAAAGGTAAAGAAAGCCTATCCAAAAGTACCAGTAATAGTGTTTCCAAAAGGNTCAGGAGAAAAAATTGAAAGTTTTTTGANCAAAGTACCATGCGATGTAATCTCANTAGATAAAGATGTTTCAGATAAAGTTCTATTATTATGTAAAAAAAAAAAAATTATTGTTCAAGGAAACTTAGATCCAATTCGACTTTTGGCTGGAGGCCATCAATTAGAAAAAAAAATAATTGAAATAATGAAAAAATTTAATAAAAATGATCATATTTTTAATTTATCACATGGTATTTATCCTGANACACCGATNAGAAATGTCGAGCAAACAATAGAAATTGTAAGAAATTATGAAGAATTTACCAGATAATCATCCAATTTTACCAAAACCAAAAATAGGTGTNNTAATTATAAATCTAGGTACACCAGAGGCAACAGATTACTTTTCTATGAGAAAGTACTTAAATGAATTTTTATCTGACAAAAGAGTAATAGAAATTCCATCAGTGTTATGGCAACCAATTCTAAACTTTTTTATATTAACATTTAGACCGAAAAAATCTGGAAAATTATATGATAAAATCTGGGACAAAAACAAAAATGAATCTCCATTAAAAACAACAACAAGAGAACAGAAGGAAAAGTTAAAACTTGTATATAAAGAAGAAAATGTAAAAATTGAATGGGCGATGAGATATGGAAAACCNAGTATTTTTGAAAANATGAATATNCTAACAAACCAAGGATGTAACAAAATATTAATTTTTCCNTTATATCCTCAATATTCAGCATCAACCACTGCNTCAGTTATGGATAAAGTAAATGATTTTATGTATAAAAAGAGNTGGCAACCTACAATTAGAACTGTTCCTCCATATTATGATAGTCCAATATATATAAATTCTTTAATAAAAAGTATAAAAAAGCATATAAAAAAATTAACTTGGATACCAGATACTTTAATTTGTTCATTTCATGGAATTCCCAAAAAATACTTCATGAAGGGAGATCCGTATCATTGTCAATGTGTAAAAACACAAAGGTTAATTAAAGAACAATTAAAAAAGGAATTTAGCAACGTAGATTACTGTTTCCAATCTAGATTTGGACCTCAAGAATGGTTACAACCATATATGATAGATAAATTTAAAGAATTAATTAAAAATAATCAAAAAAAAATTTGTATTATAACTCCTGGTTTTGCATCCGATTGTTTAGAAACTTTGGAAGAAATAAAAATTCAAAGCGAAGAAGAGTTTTTTGAATGTGGAGGAGAAAAATTTTCATATATTCCTTGTTTAAATTCGACAGATATATCAATAAACATGCTAGACGAAATTATAAAAAAAGAACTAAAAGGATGGATATAGAATTTCTTTATAATATTTTTAAAACTTTTCANATAATATTTATGACCACTTGGATGGCAGGTTTATTCTATTTACCAAGACTTTTCGTATATCATTCAATGTCAAAGAAAAATTCAGAGAAAGATAAAACCTTTCAAATCATGGAAGAAAAATTATTGATGTTTATAATGAATCCTTCATTAATAGGCACATGGTTATTTGGTTTAGGATTAGTTTCTATTAATCTTGAAAACATTCAAATTTGGTTAAAATTAAAGATAATCTTAGTGTTATTTATTACGATCTTTCATATTTATTGTATTCGAATAATTAAAACATTTAAAATAGGAAAAAATTATAAAACAGAAAAATTTTTTAGGTTATTTAATGAAATACCTACAACAATCTTTATTTTTATAATCTGGTTGGTTGTTTTTAAACCATTTATTTGACAAATACATATTCATAGAATAAATATAGAATCATCTAACTTTTCTACTTCTATTTAAAAATCAAAACGGAATTCAAATGCATTTAAAAGAATTAAAAAAGAAAAACCCATCAGAGCTTCTACAAATCGCTGAAGATTTAAAAGTTGAAAATGCAAGTACTTTAAGAAAACAAGAGGTTATATTTGCAATACTAAAACAGATGGCTCTTAATGGATCTGCTATTTTTGGTGAAGGAGTTCTAGAAATTTTACAAGATGGATTTGGTTTCTTAAGATCGCCAGAAGCAAATTATCTTCCTGGTCCTGACGATATTTATTTGTCGCCAGCACAAATNAAATCTCATAGCTTAAGAACAGGAGATACAGTTGAAGGAGAAATGAGGGCGCCCAGAGAATCAGAAAGATACTTTGCTATTACTAAAATAGATAAGATAAATTTTGACTCTGTAGAAAAAACAAAGCAAAGAATAAATTTTGACAATTTAACTCCTCTTTATCCTGATGAAAAAATTAACATGGAGATAGAAGATCCAACAAAGAAGGATATTACTAATAGAATTATGGATTTAATTGCTCCCTTAGGTAAGGGTCAAAGAGCATTAATAGTTGCACCTCCTAGAACCGGAAAAACTGTAATGCTTCAGAATATTGCTCATTCAATAACAACAAATCATCCAGAAGCCTATCTAATCGTTCTATTAATTGATGAAAGACCTGAAGAAGTTACTGACATGATAAGATCTGTTAAAGGTGAAGTTGTATCATCTACATTTGATGAACCAGCGGTAAGGCATGTCGCGGTTGCAGAAATGGTTATATCAAAGGCCAAAAGATTAGTTGAACACAAAAGGGATGTTATTATTCTTTTAGATTCAATAACAAGACTTGCTAGAGCTTATAATACTCAAGTACCAAGTTCAGGGAAGGTTTTAACTGGTGGTGTGGATGCTAATGCCTTACAAAGACCAAAAAGATTTTTTGGAGCAGCCAGAAACATTGAAGAAGGTGGTTCATTAACTATAATTGGAACTGCATTAGTTGATACTGGTTCAAGGATGGATGAAGTTATTTTTGAAGAGTTTAAAGGAACTGGAAATTCTGAAATTATTTTAGATAGAAAGCTTTCTGATAAAAGAGTTTTTCCTTCAATTGATGTAACTAAATCNGGCACAAGAAAAGAAGAGCTTTTAGTTAACAAAGATGATTTATCAAAAATGTGGGTATTGAGAAAGATTTTAATGCCTATGGGAGTTACAGATTCAATGGAGTTTTTGATTGACAAAATTAAAAGTTCTAAAACAAACTCTGATTTTTTCAATTCAATGAATAGTTAAATTATAACCTTAAGCTTTTTAAGATAGGATTCCAAATCAGTTATTGATTGTAAAGGNAAAGAGCAATTAAAATTTTTACACACAATTACTGAAGTCTCAAATTTTTTCATGCTCTGAAGCGATGGAAATAGTTTTATCTTCTCAATTGAATCAATCTTAAATTTTGTAAGATTAAAAGATTTAGTTGTTTCAAAAAATAATATGAAATCATTATATAATTTTAGATTTTTTTCCCCTTTAATAATATAAATAAAGGCATTGCTCTTAACATCTTCATATAGACTTAATAAGCTTGCNTGAGAAATTGGCCCTTTTTGAACTTCTTCAAAAAATGAATTAGCAATTGTTTTGGCTTTAAGAAAGTATTCATTGCTATTGTCAAATGAAGACATCTTATTTAGAGCCTTTGCTATTAATGTGTTGCTATTTACAATTGCTCCATCATTAATAACCTTTGGTCTCAATAAGAGGTTTGATTCTGTTGAAGATGTAAAAAAAAATCCACCGTCATTTTTATCCCAAAACTCTGATAATAAAGTTGACAAAATAATATCGAACTGTTCTTTATAATGTACATCTAAGGTTTTTTCATATAATACTGAAGACGAATATAAAAGAAAACCATAATCATCTAAAGTGCCTTTGTGCTGTCTTTTTCCTTTATTATATGAGTGGTATAAGTTTTTGCCATCAAGCATATTTTTTAATAAATTATTAAATGTTTCTTCAGCTAAATTTAACCAAGAATTTATTTTGAAAACATCACTGGCTTCACATAAAGAAGTTATAAGNAAACTGTTCCAGTCAGTCAGTATTTTATCATCTCTTTTTGGTTTTAATCTTTTTTCTCTAGAATCAAACAATTGTAATCTTAATTTAATCATTCTTGATGAGTAAAAAATATCATCAGAATAATCACTAATATTTAAAATATTTTTTTTCTCCCAATTTCCATGAGCAGAAACATTATAATTTTTTTTAAAAAATAACGAATCATTTTTAAGTATATTATTTATCTCATTTTCTGACCAAACATAAAAATCACCCTCACTACCACCTGGAGTATCTGCATCATAACTGGAACAAAAACATTTTATTTCTCCAACCATATCTCGTTTTATCCACTGTATTGTTTCCTTCACACGATTTTCATATAGTAATTTCCTTTTTTTTCTAAATCCATAAGCCAGTGACTCTATAAATAAGGCATTATCATATAGCATTTTTTCAAAGTGAGGCACTAACCAGGTTTCGTCTACAGAATATCTAGAAAGGCCTCCACCNATNTGATCATAGATCCCTCCTAATGATATTTTATCTAATGTTTTTTCCCAAGCTTGTGATGATTTAGAATCATTTTTTCGAATAAGAGAATTAATTATAGAAAAATGTGGAAATTTTGGCGCCCCTTTTAATCCTCCATTTATAAAATCTATAAAATTTAATATTGTATCATAAGATTCTTGATATATTTTTTTTTTGTCAGATGAATTATTAGCCTTGATTGTAGAAATTTTTTTTAAGACTGGTATTAATTTTGTTATATTTGCTTCAATTTTGTCAATCTCATTGTACCATAAATTAGATATGGCCATTAGCACACTTTTAAAACTTGGTCGTCCATACATTGATGTTTTAGGAAAGTATGTTCCTCCCCAAAATGGCTTTTTTTCGGGAGTTAAAAATATTGATAATGGCCATCCACCCTGTTCTCCCATAAGTGCTAGAGCATTTNGATATATTAAATCAATATCAGGCCTTTCTTCTCTATCTACTTTTACAGATATAAAATTTTCATTAATTATTTTTGCTGTTTCTTTGTCNTCGAAGCTTTCATGAGCCATAACATGACACCAATGACAAGAAGCATAGCCAATTGATAGAAAAATAGGTTTTTTTAATCGTTTTGCAGTTTTAAAAACATCTTCAGACCATGCATTCCAAAAAACAGGATTATTTTTATGTTGCTCTAAATAAGGGCTTGTTTGATTTTTGAGATTATTTTTCAAAATTTAACTTTTCATTTATTGGATTTTTTTCATTTAATATAATATAAAAACCATGAGTCATAAATCAAAAGATACAATTTTTGCGCTCTCCTCACCTTGGGGTATGTCTGCTATTTCAGTTATTAGAATTTCTGGCCAAAAGTCATTAAATGTTTTATTGAAGCTTTGTAAAAAGTCAAAATTTAAACCAAGATTGTTATATTATTCTAATATTTATGATGAAAATGAACATGTTATAGACAAATCTGTTGTAATCTTTTTTAAAGGACCAAAATCCTTTACAGGTGAAGATATGATTGAGCTTCATGTTCATGGAGGTAAAGCTGTTATATCAAAAATCTTGGACACTCTTGAAAAAATTAGTGACTTAAGATCTGCAGAACCGGGAGAATTTAGTAAAAAAGCTTTTTTCAATAGAAAAATAGGACTAATTGAGGCTCAAGGAATTAACAAACTAATCCTTTCAGAAACGGAACAACAAAGAAAAGCAGCCGTGGATCAAAGCTTTGGTAAGTTATCAGCAGTTTTTTTAGAGTGGAAAAAAAAACTACTTGAAATATCAGCAATTTTAGATGCTCAGATAGAATTTACTGATGAAGATGAAAATATAATTAATTCATCTACAAAAAAATCGATTAAAAATTTAATTAAAGAATTAACAAATGCCTACAACATATCAAGGAGTTCAAAACAAATAATAGATGGAATAAATGTGCTGATTTTCGGACCACCAAATGCAGGGAAATCAAGTTTGTTCAACTTAATAAATCAGGAAGAAAAGTCAATAACTACTAAAATAGAGGGCACAACCAGGGATTTGATTTATTCTTCAATTGATATAAGAGGCTTCAAAACGACTTTTATAGATTCTGCTGGATTAAGGGAACCAAAGGATCCGGTGGAAAAAATTGGAGTTTTTAAAACCATGGAAAAAATGAAAAATACAGGTCAATTAATGCTTGTATTATCACCTGATTCTTTGAACCAGAGAAATGCAAACTTATTGAATAAAACTTTAAGCAAATTAGATAATAAAAATATTTTTATTATTTATAATAAAACTGATCTAGATTTTGAAAAAAAACAAAAAAATAGCTGGCAGAAAAAAGTTCCTAAATTGATTGATTATCCTTCATATACTATATCTTGTCTTTTTTTTAAAAATGACCACAAAATATATGAAAAATTTATCTCATTTATTGTTAAGCATATAATTAAAGTTGACAATGAACTAAATGAGAACTACTTTTTTAGCGAGATTAGGCAAATAGAGCATTTAAAAAAAACAATAACTTTTTTAAAATCTGCTCTTAATGTTTCATATGAGATTGAGCTTTGTTCTGAAGAGTTGCGATTAGCCTCTAAAGAATTAGAAAAAATTAGTGGTAATATCGATTATGAAAATAAGCTTGATATAATTTTTAAAAAATTTTGCATAGGAAAATAAAATGTTTCATGTGAAACAAAATATTGAAAATTTTGATGTAATTGTCATTGGAGGAGGACATGCAGGTGTAGAGGCTGCCATTGCTTCTAATCGTTTGGGGGCTAAAACAGCAATTGTCACATTCAGTAAGTCTGATTTAGGGGCCATGTCTTGTAATCCTGCAATGGGAGGTTTAGGCAAGGGGCATTTAATCAAAGAAATAGATGCGCTGGGAGGCGTCATAGGGCTAGCATCAGATGCAGCAGGAATACAGTTTAGACTTTTAAATAGAACAAGAGGGGAGGCGGTCAGAGGCCCACGAGCNCAGATGGACAGAGATTTATATAAAAAAAAGATAAAAAAAATTCTTAAATTAGAAAAAATAAAAATAATTGAAGATGAGCTTGTAAATATTAATCTTAATGAAAAAAAACAAAATTTTGGAAAAAAAGAAATACAATCAATTGAGCTTTCTTCTTTAGGGAAAATATTATGCAAATGTCTGATTATAACTACAGGAACTTTTTTAAAAGGAAAAATTCATTGTGGCAAAAACAGTTGGGCGGCTGGTAGATTAGGATCTAGGCCATCTATAAAACTTGCAAATTTTTTTAAAAATGAAAAATTCTGTATAAAGAGACTAAAGACTGGAACGCCACCGAGAATATTATCTGAAAGCATTAACTTTAAAAAATGTATAGTTCAACCTGGAGATAAAATACCAGAACCATTCTCTTTTTTAACAAAAAAAATTCAAACAAAACAAATAGATTGTTACATAACTCATACAAGTTCAGAAGGTCACAAAATAATCAAAGAAAATATACTCTTCTCACCGATTTACAGTGGCGCAATAAAAAGCAAAGGGCCCAGGTACTGTCCTTCTATCGAGGATAAAATTATAAGGTTTAGTGAAAAAAANAATCATCAAATTTTTCTTGAGCCTGAGACAAGAGAAAATAAAATAATATATCCCAATGGCATTTCAACAGCTTTGCCTAAAGAGGTTCAGGAAAAATTTTTAAAAACTATACCTGGCCTTGAGAACGCTATTATTGATAATTATGGTTATGCTATCGAGTATGATTCAATTAATAGCAACGAAATAGAGCCATCATTTGAGACAAAAAAAATAAATGGTTTGTTCCTAGCAGGACAAATAAACGGAACAACTGGCTACGAAGAAGCTGCAGCNCAAGGATTGCTAGCTGGCGTTAATGCTGCAAATAAGATTATGGATAGAACTCCCTTTGTTTTGACAAGGTCAGAGGCTTATCTGGGCGTTTTAACAGATGATCTTATAAGAGGAGGTTTTAGTGAGCCATATAGAATGTTTACGTCAAGAGCTGAATATAGAATTCAGTTGAGGTCTGATAATGCAGATGAAAGATTAACAGATAAATCTATAAAAATTGGCCTGGCATGTAACAAGAGGAAAATTGAGTGGTTAAAGAAAAAAGATAGGCTAGCAAAAGCAAAATCAGTGCTTTTAAAAAATAAAGCTTCTCCTCAAAAAATAACAGCCGCAGGCTTGAAAACCAATCACGACGGCAGATTAAGGAATGGCTATGAAGTTCTAGGTTGCAATAATTCATCTTGGAATATAATTATGAAGTTGTGGCCTAAAATTTCAGCTATAAAGTTAAATAAAAAAGAAAAAGAACAATTGAGGGTTAATGCCTTTTATCAAAAGTATATATCAAGGCAAAATTTAGAAATTGAATCCTTAAAAAATGATTCAAGACTTTTAATTAAAGAAAATTTAGATTTTTCAAGTTGTCCTGGACTTTCAACTGAAATAAAAGACGTTTTAAATATAAATCAACCAAAGAGCATAGGGGAAGCTTCAATGTTGCCTGGAATGACCCCNGCAGCTGCAAGCTTATTATTAAGGTACTTAAAGAAAAGCTGAAGAATGAATGAAGCTGAACAACGAGATTTTTTTAGAAAATCATTTAATGTTTCACATGAAACAATGATTAATTTTGATAAATATTTAAAAATATTAGTTAACTATCAAGAAAAATTTAATCTAATAGGAAAAGGTACTTTAAAAAAAATATGGATAAGACACTTTTGTGACTCGGCAATGTTATTAAAGCCAATATTAAATGATCTTAAATCTTTAAAAAAAACTACTGTTCTTGATATTGGTTCAGGAGCAGGTTTCCCAGGTTTGGTTCTTGCAATTTTATTAATGGAAAAAAAAANACGATTTAAAGTTAGTTTGGTTGACTCTAACTTAAAAAAAATAAATTTCCTNAGAGAACTAGTTTTNACACTTAATTTAAATGTTGAGATTATTCATTCAAGAGTGGAGAAAGTTCTAGGAAGAAAGTTTGATGTGATAACTTCTAGGGCAGTTACATCACTGGATAAGTTAATGCAAATTTCAAAACCTTTTTGTCAGAGTAAGTCTATGATGTTTTTTTTAAAAGGAAAAACCTGGGAAAATGAGGTTAAAATAATAAAAAAAAAGTGGAAGTTTGGCAAAATTGTTGTTAAGAATAATCTTGATGTTGAAAATTCTGGCGGTGTAATTTTGATAATTAAATCGCCAATTCACAAAAAAAGCGCTTAGTTAATGAGAACAGTATTTTCAGTAGTAAATCAAAAAGGTGGAGTAGGAAAAACTACAACTGCAGTTAACCTAGCAACGGCTCTTTCAATAACTGGCAAAGCGTGTATCGTAGTCGACCTTGACCCACAAGGGAATGCAAGTACTGGGTTCGCAATAACGTCAGAGCAGAGAAATCCTGGAACATATGAAGTTTTAATACAAAAATCTTCAATAATTGATTCAATTAGATCTACGGAAGTTTCAGGATTAGGAATTGTTCCTTCTAGAGTTGAACTTTCAAAAGTTGAAACTGAAGTTCACGGAATGAAAAATAAAGAATATTTATTAAAAGAAGCAATAGATTCATTGCCCGAGCGTTATAATGCAATTATAATAGATTGTCCTCCAGGGCTAGGTATTCTGACAACCAATGCACTCGTTGCATCAGATAGAGTGCTAGTTCCATTACAATGCGAGTTTTATGCCCTTGAAGGATTAAGCCAGATTTTAAGGGTTGTTAAAAAAGTAAAAAAAGAATTAAATCCTTCATTAAATTTAGATGGAATTCTTTTAACAATGTATGATCCAAGAAATAAATTAAGTTTTCAGGTTGAGGAAGATGTAAGAGAAGTTATGGGTGGAGTAGTTTATAAAACTATTATTCCAAGAAATATTAAAATTTCAGAATCTCCTTCACATGGAAAGCCTGTTCTTTTGTATGATCATAAATGTATAGGTTCAGAGGCCTATTTAAATTTAGCAGCTGAAATTTTACAAAAAGGNAATTTCGGAGGTCTATTAAAAAAAAATGTCTCTAATTAAAGGTATGTAAAATGAGCTTAAAAAAACGTAAACCTAAAGTAAAAAAATTGGGTAAAGGACTATCTTCATTATTGGTTAAAGATGAAGAATTAGCTTCAATTGTTAAAAGACAAGGAAGGCCAAAAAAAATAGAGCCTGGAGAGTATAAGAAAAATATAAAAAAGTTCTCTTTTGTACCGAATGATTCAAGNACACAAAAATCTATCAGAACACATTTACTTGTTCCTGGAAAGTTCCAACCCAGGAAAAGCTTTAACTCTGAAGAAATAGAAGAGCTATCTGAATCAATTGTACAAAATGGTATATTGCAACCTATTTTAGTTAGGCCAATGAATAGTACAAAGGGTAGTTCATACGAAATTATAGCTGGAGAAAGAAGGTGGAGAGCAGCACAAATAGCAAAGCTTCATGAAGTACCAGTTATAGTAAGAAATTTTGATGATGAAACGTCATTAGGTGTTGCTTTAGTTGAAAACCTTCAAAGAACTGACCTAAATATAATTGAAGAAGCTGAGGGATATAGATTGCTGATGAACAAGTTTGAATACACTCAGGAAAAACTTTCCAAACATATTGGCAAGAGTAGAAGTCATATTGCAAATCTTTTAAGACTTTTATCCTTGTCTTCAAATATAAAAAAACAACTTATAATGAAAAAAATTTCATATGGTCATGTTAGAGCAGTTTTAACTATTGATAATGATTCCGCTAATGATGTGATTAACGAAATTATAGAAAAAGGTTTAAGTGTTAGACAAACAGAAAATATTGTTAGAAAAATAAAAAAATCAAATATTTTTAATTCTCAAGATGGAAAAGGTTCTTTGGAGGAAGATCCAAACATAATTTCTCTTGAAACAGATTTAACTAGTATACTTGGGTTAAAAGTAAAAATAAATCAAAGCTCTAAAAACAGAGGATGCCTGTCAATTTTTTATAATAATTTAGATCAAATAGAGCCAATAATTGATAAATTAAGATGGAAACCTAAGTAGATTTAATAACCTTGTTAGCTAACCTTGTTATTGAAAATAGAATATAATTTGTAAGAATGTCAGATTGAGAAGGACTTGACTTAATCTTTATTTCAGATAACAAAAGTTTTTTTANAATCTGATCAATTCNTTTTAANGGCCAGTTTTTAACCTGTTCAAGATATTCTCTTTCATTTTTAAAAAAAATAGGTGGGTATGTAGACTTAATAGCTTTTTCGTAGGAATTAAATTCATTAAAGTAGGACTTTGTAAGTAGAATTTTATGAAAATGCTTTGAAACTGCACTTATTATACTAAGGTTTGAAGTTCCATTTTTTGAAACTTGATTAAATAGTTTATCTAAAATTTGTATTTTTCCTGATACAATTGCATAAACAAGTTTTTCCAATTCAAAGTTTATTGATTCACTAACTATAGAAACAAATTCCTTTTCAGTAATTTTTCCTTTGCTTAAGAGGAACAACTTAATTTTTTCTAATTCTTGGTATAAAAGATTTCTATTATGTTTAAAGTTAATGGCTAGATAATTTATTAAGCTATTATCAATGTGCAAATTTTCTTGTGCTAAACTTTCAGAAATAATTTTTCTGCTATCTTGAACAGAATCCTCATAAGATGCTACGATACATAGATTAGAGTTTTTTTCAAATAACTTTCTTGTAAAGCTTGATTTCTTGAGTTCATTAGTTTTAATAATTATTTTACAATTTTTTGAATTAATTATTTTTTCAATATTTAAAGTTTTTAATAGTTTGTCTGGATTAGACAAAGAAATTATTAAAACTTTTTTTTTAGCAAAAATATCATCAGAATACATATAATCCTCGAAAAAATTACTAGTTTTAATATTTTCTATATTACAATTTATTTTATCAATAGGAATAGAGCTATTATTAGATAGTATTTTAATATATTGACTAATTAACTCATCTGATTTTCCTTGATTTGGTCCATAAAAAACATAAAAATTAAAAGATTGGTTTTTTTTAATGCTTAGAGGAAATTTATTCGAATTTACTATCAAGGATAAATCTTTCTTGAGAAACTTCTAAGAGTAAGAGTTAGTGTAGCTATTTCATTAGCTAATAGTTTTAAAACATTTTTATTTGCAGTTTCTTCAGCGACTAAATTTGCATAAGCACTTTCTCCAAAATCAAAACTTGATTGTTTTTCAACAGTACCTTTTGATACTAATCCCTTGGCATCATAAAAAGCAAAATCAATATTATATCTGACACCATATTTGGTAGTTGTTAAATCTTTTTGAAGCCCTAAACCAAACTTAGATTTAGTCATTGCAAGAATAAGTCTCAATTCCGAAGGTTTTGCATTAGGTGTGTGTAATCTCTCTGATAAAAGATTTTTCATTATTTGAATATCTGAAGGAGCAGGTTCTTTCGTTTTAACAATAATATTAATCTTATAATTAAGTACTTTCTTCATGTCCAAGTATAAAGGTTGAAAACCACAGCCATTTAGAAAAACAAACAAGAAAATAAATATGAGTCTATTAAATAATTTCATTTTACTACAAAATTAATAATTTTATTTTTTATATAAATTGTTTTAATTGGCTCTTTAAGCAAAAAAGAATTTATTTCTTCTTTTTCTTTTAAAATTTTAATTACAGTATCTTGATCACTATTAGAAGGAACATTTAATATGATTTTCTTCTTTCCATTTACTTGAACTACAAGTTTCACCTGTTCTTTGTTGAGATAGCTTTTATTTATTTGAGGCCAGGAAGTGTTACTTAACCCTGTTTTTAATCCTCCAAAACATGCAAGTTCCTCAGAAAAATGTGGAGTAAATAAAAAAATTAACCNTAAATATATAGACCATGAGAAATCATTAAAATCCTTGTTATTNGAATATTTTAAAGAGAATAATTTATTAGAAATTTCTCGTAATCTTGCAACAGAGGAATTAAAACGTTGATTAACAATGTCATTTGTATATTTCTCAATTGTCATATGCAAAAAAATTAAATTNTCATAATATATATCCTCTTTTTCCATTTTAAAATCATTAGAATCAGTAAATTTAAAATCATTTTCATAAAGATATAAATAAATTTTATTTAGATACCTAAAAATTGCTTTTGCTCCTTCATCTGACCATTCTAAATCTCTTTCAGGAGGAGAATCAGACATCATAAAAAGTCTTGCAGTATCTGCCCCATACTTCGTTATAATACCTTCAGGATCAATAATATTTTTTTTTGATTTGCTCATCTTTTCAGAGCGACCTTTAAAAATTTCAATATTATTTAAATTGTAGTATTTTTTATCTTTTTTAATAACGTCTTTAGGCTCAACCCACTGAGAGTCCTTAGTTTTGAAGGTTTCATGGCATACCATACCTTGAGTAAGTAAACTTTTAAAAGGTTCTTTTGGTATTTTATAACTACAGGCATTAAGTGCTCTTACAAAAAACCTTGAGTAAAGTAGATGAAGAATAGCGTGTTCTATTCCTCCAACATATTGATCCACAGGCATCCAATAATTTACAGCATCAATATCAAAACCAGAATTTTCATTTTTTGGAGAACAGAATCTTAAAAAATACCATGATGAATCAACGAAAGTATCAAGTGTGTCTGTTTCTCTAATAGCCTTCATTCCTGTTGAAGGGCANTTAGCATATTTCCAAGTAGGATGATTACTAAGAGGATTACCTCCTTTAGAAAAGTCAACATCATCAGGAAGGATTACTGGTAATTCATTTTCAGGTACCGTAATTATTTCACCATCTTCTCTATACATAATTGGAATTGGACAACCCCAGTAACGTTGTCTGGAAACTCCCCAATCTCTGAGCCTAAATGAGGTTTTTCTTTTACCAATTTTCTGAGTTTCAATTTTTTTAGTTATTAATTCTTTTGCAGATTTAACTTCAATTCCATCAAGAAAATCTGAGTTAACCATAAAACCTTGATCTGAAATATTTTCAATAGAAGTATTTTTACTAATAACCTTTCTTACTGGTAAGTTGTATCTTTTTGCAAATTCAAAATCTCTTTCATCGTGAGCAGGACAACCAAATATTGCTCCAGTTCCGTAATCCATGAGAACAAAGTTAGCAAAATATATTGGAAGTTTAATTCCTTTTACAAAAGGATGGTTAGCGAACAACATCGAATNATATCCAATTTTTTCCGAAGTGGATAANCTTTCTTCAGAAGAGCTTGAAATNTTACATTTATTAGAAAATTCATTAAATGATTTTATAGTACTATATTTTTTAGATAGGGGATGATTAATTGCCAAGGCTATGAATGAGGCTCCAAATATTGTTTCAGGTCTTGTAGTAAAGACATTTATAAATGATTTTTCATTAGTTAAAGAGAATTTAATTTCAACACCTTCAGATACTCCAATCCAATTTTTTTGCATTACTTTAACTTTACTTGGCCAATTATCTAAGCTATCTAAATCTGAAAGAAGTTCATTAGAAAACTTAGAAATTTTAAAAAACCATTGAGATAATTTTTTGGAAACAACGTTAACTCCTGAGCGCCAACCTTTTCCATCGATAACCTGTTCATTTGCTAAAACGGTATTATCAACAGGGTCCCAATTTACAAAACTATCTTTTTTATATGCCAAACCATTTTTATATAAATCAATAAAGAATTTCTGTTGGTGTTTGTAATAATCNGGAGAACTNGTAGAAATNTCTCTATTCCAATCAATTGATAANCCCATACTTGCTAATTGAGANCTCATTTTTTNTATATTTTGATANGTCCAGCTTTTTGGATTAAGCTTATTTTCAATNGCAGCGTTTTCTGCAGGCATNCCGAAACTATCCCAGCCCATGGGATGTAATACATTATAGTCATTTAACTTATAAAATCTAGCTAACACATCACCAAGGGTATAATTTCGAACATGTCCCATGTGAATTTTTCCNGAAGGGTACGGGAACATNTCAAGTATATAGTATTTTTTTTTACTACACGTAATNTTTTGAGCAACAAAGGTGCGGCGGTCTTTCCAAATTCTTTGCCATTTTTTTTCAACTTTTTGAGGATCGTAAACACTCATTTTATTAATTAATTTTTGTCATGGTTTTTCATTTCATTAAAATGAGTTATACCACCAAATCCTTTTAAAAACTTATTTTTTATCAATGGATAGTTTTTTTTCGTTATCCCTCCTAAAGCAAAAATCAAAGAAGTTGGGTATTTGGAAAGATTGATAAATTTTATTCGATTTAAAGGCCGCATATTTTTATGTGATTTTGTTTTAAAGACTGGAGAAATAAATATAAAACTAAAATTAAGAAACATTGAAAGTTTAATTTCTTTGAGATTATGAACAGAAGTTGAAAGAGTTAGTTGATTCTTGTACTTGAATATTGAAATCCTTGTGTTAAGGCTTATTTTTTTAAGATTAATAGGAAGGTATAGTCCAAAAGCTCTATATTTAATTGCCCAATAAAAAGAAGCATATATCAAAAAAGGTATTTTTTTTTTTTTACAAATTAGAACGTACTTTTGAATCTTAGATAATTCTTGCTCATTTTTCAAAAAATTTTTATTAAAAAAAATAATTCCTGTCTTATTTGTTATATTATGAAAAATAGAAATTGATGATTCATTGAAAGGATCAAAAAAAAACCATTCTTTTGTAATAGTTGTCACTGTAATACCCATGAGTAAAGTTCTTTCAAATTATAACAAATTAGTTAATGAGCTAAACGAAATAGAAAAAAANTTTTTATCTTCCAAAAAAAAAATTAATTTAATTGCTGTTTCAAAAACTTTTTCTGATTCACATATTTTACCAATATTAAAGTNAGGNCATAAGTTTTTTGGNGAGAATAAAGTTCAAGAAGCAATAAAGAAATGGAAGCCATTAAAACAAAAATATCCAAACGTTGAATTACATTTAATTGGACCTTTGCAATCTAACAAAGTTCACCAAGCACTAGATATATTCGATTGCATACAAACTCTAGATAGAGAAAAAATAGTAAAGAAGATTAGGGATTATATTTTAAAAGAGACTAAACTAAGAAAAAATTATAAGTTTATGATTCAAGTTAATATTGGAAACGAATTACAAAAATCTGGTGTGCCAAGGGAAATAACAGAGAGTTTTGTTGATTGGTGCAGAAATGATATTGGTTTAGATATAAATGGATTAATGTGTATTCCGCCAATTTCTGAAAATCCAATAGAATACTTTAAGCTTTTAAGTGAATTAGCCAAGAAATGTAATTTACAAAATTTAAGTATGGGTATGAGCTCTGACTTTAGGGAAGCTATAGAAAGTGGTTCNAATTATATTCGAGTAGGTTCAGGTATTTTTGGTCCAAGAAAATAACTATCTAATTATTAATTTACTACTAGGGCTTAGAAATTTTACTAAATCTATTAGTGTATCTTTTTCTAATGCAATGCAACCTTCTGTATATTTTTTTTTAGAATCGCTACAATGTAAAAAAATTGCACTACCTTTGTATTTTTTTATACCATTTTCATTATAACTAATTGGAATAATTATGTCATATAAACTATCTTTTCGATATAGTTTTTCATGAATAAATTTATATGGTGTTCTAATTATTTTATTATAATTTGGATCTTTGGAATCAGAAGACCAACCGTAATTTTTTTTTAATTTAATGCATTTTAAAGATGTCTTTGGTTTTTTAACTTTATCATGTCTATAATAAATTGAATTAAACAAGAAAATTCCTCTAGGAGTTATACCATCGCCTTCTCTTTTTTTAATCCCAATCCCAGAAAAACCAACTAGACATTTTGTTTTTTTATTACTATAGAATAATTTTGCTATATATTTGTTATTATCTGTAACTACAATTATTTGAGTCATTTATTAAGTTGAGTAAATTATACACAATTTCAATTATAGCAAAAAAATCTATAAATTTTATAGATCTTCAAAATATTGTGTCAAATAAACTTAAAGAAAAGATAAATATTTTTCAATCAATTGAACANGTTAAAATAAAAGAAAAACATNTAAATATTTTTATAGTTGATTTATCAAANAATATAGTTGAAAAGGAATTAAAGAATCTTTCAAAAAGTTTTATAGAAGAGTCATTTTTTTTTGCATTATTTGAAAAGAAAAAGAAATTAAGTATTGGGAAAAATTTTGTATTTATTGAGGTGCCCTTTAAGGTTGATACTCTTTTATCCAGAATAGAGGTATGTATTAAAACTTTTACTAGTGTCNCATTGCCAAAAATTGGTAATTATCTATATTCATATGTGGAATCTTCTTTGACAACTAGAACTAAAAAAGTCTTTATAGATTTGACTGATATGGAGAATAATTTTTTGAACTTTTTATTAAAACAAAATAAGCCTNTAGAAAAAAAAGTTATTTTAAAAGAAGTTTGGGGACATCAAAAAATATTAGAAACACATACACTAGAATCTCTAGTTTACAGATTAAGAAATAAAATAGAAAAGGATCCAAAAAATCCATCTATATTAATTTCTGTTGGAAATAAATACTGTATTTCAAGTTAGTTTAGATTTTTAAATCAACAGTTAATGGTACATGGTCAGAGGGTTTTTTCCATTCTCTTGTGTAGGATAAAATTTGAGCATTACTAGTTTTTTTAAAGAGATCTTTTGTAGTCCAAATATAATCTAGCCTCCTTCCTCTGTTATTAACTTTAAAATTAGGAGATCTATAACTCCACCAAGTAAATATATTATTTGGGGGATTGTTAAATTTTCTAATTACATCTATGAAATTACCCGACTCAAGAAAGTTATATAACTTTTTTCTTTCTATTTCAGTATGACTAACAACATTACACAGATTCTTGTGAGACCAAACATCATCTTCAAACATTGCAACATTAAAGTCTCCACAAATAATAGTTTTTTCATGTTTTTTTTTCTTAATCCATAAGGTTAATTCGTCAAGAAAATCAATTTTATGTTTAAATTTAGGATTTTTCTTTTGATCTGGTTCATCACCTCCAGCCGGAATATATAAAGAATGAATATCAATTCCATTAACTTTAATTTGGATATGCCGTGAATCATTTTTAGAACACCAGTTGATACATTTGACTTCAGTTGCTTTNTTTTTTGAAAGTATGCAAACACCATTATATCCAGGCATTCCATTTGTATAATTAAATTCATAACCCANATCCTGAATTTCTTTTTTTGGAAAAGATAAATTAGTGACTTTTGTTTCTTGAAGGCATACAATTTCAGGATTGATATTTTTAAGTATATCTTTTAAATGATTAATCCTTGCTCTGATTGAGTTTACATTCCAGGTTAATAACTTAATTTTCTTATCCNTTTATAATTATTCTTTTCGTCCAAATGGAATTTTTCTNGGATCTATTATTCTAAAAAAATTATTATCTAGTTTTTTATTTATAAAAACATCCGAAAGAAANATTTCNGTTTTNGAACCATTTATTTCATTTATTATCCATTTTTTAATTTGCATTGGACGGTGTTCAAAAATAAANGTNATACTACCTAATTCTTTATCTTTTTTGCTNGTTATTTCAANTTCAATGATATTATTTNCTTCTTTATAATTAATTANTTGNTAATTTTNTAAAGAAAAGTCATTTGATAGTAAAACTTTNATAGGTATTTGATTAAGACTNTATAAATTTATGCTTGAACTTTTNTTATTTATTAGAGCAACTTTTATNCCATCACTTATTATAAGATTAGAGANTGGTTTATTNTATTCTATNCTCATCTTTCCAGGNCGCTTTATTTTAATATTACCAGTNGTNGGNTTTCCATTATTNTCTAATTGAATAAAATTTGCNGAAATAGTTTTAAAATTATTTAAAAAATTAGAGATTTTATCAATATTTTTATCANTACTTTNAAAACTTANTAAAAANAAAATAATAGGTAATATTAATAGTAAACTTTTNTTACGTATCCTTTCCAACAAGAACCTCCCTTCTTCCAACATGATTTGCAGGACTNACAATNCCNTCTGTCTCCATTTGNTCTATTATTCTTGCTGCACGATTATAACCTATCTGTAAATGTCTTTGAATAAAGCTTGTAGATGCTTTTTTTTCTCTGCAAACAATNGCCACAGCTTGATTATAAAGTTCATCATTTTTATCTAGTTGTAAACCAAAAAGATTTTCATTTTCTTCATCATTGGTAACAGAATCTAAATATTCTGGCTCACCTTGTTCTTTTAAATGCTTCACTACTGATTCAACTTCATGTGTTTTAACAAAAGGGCCATGCACTCTAAGAAGTCTTTTTCCAACCATGGTTATAAGTAGATCTCCTTTTCCTAGAAGTTGTTCCCCCCCTTGTTCACCTAAAATTGTTCTACTATCTATTTTTGAAGTTACTTGATAGCTTATTCTAGTCGGGAAATTTGATTTAATCGTCCCTGTTATAACATCAACTGAAGGTCTTTGGGTAGCAACAATAAGATGTATACCAGCAGCTCTTGCCATTTGGGATAATCTTTGAATGGCAGCTTCAATTTCTCTACCAGCAGTAATCATGAGGTCAGCTAATTCATCTACCACTACTACTATTTTAGGGAAAATTCTTAAATCAAGTGATTTTTTTTCTATAACTGGTTTTCCAGTTTCTTGATCAAAACCTACCTGAACTTCTTTTTGAATGACCTCACCTTTATCTATAATTTTCCTTACTCTTTCGTTAAAAGCTTCAATTTCTCTAACACCTAACTGAGACATAAGTTGATATCTATTTTCCATTTCTTTTACAGTCCATTTTAGAGCCGTTACAGCTTTTTTAGGATCAGTTACAACTTCCGTTAATAAGTGAGGTATATCTTGATAAATTGAAAGTTCTAACATCTTTGGATCAATCAAAATTAACCTACAATCCTCAGGAGTAGAGTTATATAAAAGTGATAAGATCATTGCATTTATTCCCACAGATTTTCCTGAACCGGTTGTCCCTGCAACAAGTAAATGGGGCATTTTAGAAAGATCCACTATCACAGGTTTTCCAAGAATATCTTTACCAAGAACTAAAGGGAGTGCATGACCAGTATTACCAAAAATTTCATTATCTAAAAGTTCTCTCAAAAAAACTGTTTCTCTTTGTTTATTAGGAATTTCTATACCAATGGCGTCTCTTCCAGGTATGGCTGAAATTCTAGTTGATATTGCGCTCATAGAACGTGCTATATCATCTGATAAACCAATAACTGCAGAAGTTTTAGTTCCTGGTGCAGGATTTAATTCGTATAAAGTCACTATTGGACCTTGCTTAACTGAAGTTATATTTCCGTGAATATTAAAATCACTTAAAACACCTGCTAACATAACGGTATTTTTTTTAGTGTTTTTAGAATTTTCTGATTCAAAATTATTTTGGTTTACAGGTTTTTCTAAGTAGTCAAGTATTGGAAATTTATAATTTTCATTTATTAATCTTATTTTCTTTCTTGATTTTACTTTTTTGAGGATTTTTTTTCCAGAACCACTGGCATTATTCTTCATATTAAACATATAAAAAAAGAAAAGAAAAGGAGCTTTAATTATTAACTTAAGTAATCTAAAAAAGCTTCCCCATTCATGAATTTTCAAATCTAGAGTTAAGAGAAAGAAAAGAATTGTTGTGAACAGGCTCGTTAAATTAATAATTTTTTTTGGAATGTCTGTAAAAAAATGAACAAATATTTGATTTAAACCATTGCCTACAAATCCCTCAATTTCATGAGGAGTGAATGAAAGTAATTCAATTTTAAAAAATGAAAAGAACAAACATGAAGAAAGAACTAATAATGGAAACAAACAAATTGATAACCAACTCATAAGTAATCTTCTTCTAAAAATATTTAAAGACCATACGGCTGTAACTAATGGAATAACAAAAGAGCTTATACCAAATGCTAGAAAAAAAGCATCAGAAAGATATGATCCAAAATAACCAAGAATATTACTTGTTTTTTCTAAAGATGAGTCATATTTAAAAAAGGAATTATCATTTATGTTATAAGTTACTAAACTTAAAAAAATTAATATACTTATGGAAAATAAAAAAAATATTATAAATATAAGTCTAAAGCTTAATTCTTTTTTTTTACTATNAANCATTNATATATTCCTAATAATTAAAACTTTATTTTAAAAATTAACATATTTATGAAAAAAAAAAATTATGATTATGATATTATTGTTATTGGAGCAGGATTTATTGGTCTTATAGCCTGCTTAATGCTTAGTGAAAAATCTTTAAACGTTTGTTTAATTGAAAAAAGAGATTTAAAACGTAATAACAAATCAGGAAATATTGAGGATAAAAGGACTACTGCTATTTCTCAAGGCACAAAAAGAATTCTTGATGAGTTAGAAGTCTGGGATTTTTTAGTAAAAGATTCACAAGCAATCAATAAAATTGAAGTATCTGAAAATATTGATGGCGGGAATCTTGAATTTGATCCGCATAGTCTTGATGAAGGGGATTTAGGCTATATCGTTAGGAATAAAGATCTAAGATCAATTTTATTAAAAAAAGTATTAAATAGTAAAATGATAAATATAAAAGATAAAACGGAAGTAAAAAAAATTAATTTAGGTTCTTATGTAAACTCTGACAAAGCATTTATTGAAACTAAAGATTCAATTATTAAGGCTAATTTAATAATTGGGGCTGACGGACGNTATTCAAAAATTAGATACTTGTCTAATATGAAATATTATAGTTATAATTATAGACAAAATTCATATATATTTAATATAGATCATGTTAAAAATCACAATGGTGTTGCTTTGGAAAGGTTTTTTCCTGAAGGACCCCTTGCAATTTTACCAATGAAAAAAAAACAAAGTAATTTNTTTCAATCATCAGTAGTGTGGACATTAGACAGCAGTTTAGGAGATTTTTCTAAACTTTCATTGACTAATTTTAGAACTGANTTTNAAANAAGATATCANAATTNTTTTGGCNNAGTAAAGCAAATTTCAATACCTNTAAAATATCCATTAAATGTATCTTATGTATTTGAATGTTATAAACATAGATTGGTATTAATTGGTGATGCCGCTCAAGCTATTCATCCTATTGCAGGTCAGGGTTTTAATTTNGGAGTAAGAGATTGTANAGAGCTTTCTATAGTTCTAAATAACTCTAAATTAAGTGGANTTGACATTGGTTTAGATGAAACCTTAGGAGAATATTCTAAAAAAAGATGGATTGATAAAAAGATTTTTATTGAATCAACTCATAGACTCAATTTTATTTTTTCTAATGATAACCCAATTATTAGATTTACAAGATCTAATGGCTTGCGTTTAATCCAAAAATCAAAATTTCTAAAAAAACAATTTATGTTACTTGCGATGGGTTTAAGAAATATCAAGATAACCTAGATATTTCAATTATATATTCCCAACTATAAATTCCTGTGTCATGGCCATCATCAAATATAAATCTTAAAGCATAATTTCCAACTTTTTCAATTTTTGAAATTCCTACCCCCTTAAATCTTTTTACGTCTGGATTTTTTGCATGATTTTTGTTTTCTGCTGAAGGGCTGCAGGCTCTAATGAATTCAGCATTTAGAATTAAACATTGACCATTTTCATAATAAAATTGAACTTTTTTATTTTTAATTAATTTTACTGAATCTGGAATCATACAAAAAATTTATTCATTGATTAATAATATTGGCAGTCCATCTTTTATTTGGTAAGTATATTTTTTATTTTTTGAAACTAAGATGTTTCTTTTTTTATCGTATGTAAGTTCTGATCCAGTTTTTGGACAGACAATTAAATCTAGTAGTTTGGTATTAAATTCATTCATTTAAATTAGGAAAAAGTATTGGACTGTAATGATTTATTTTCATTAATGATCATATCTATTAAAGAAATCAAAACTTCTGCTCTTACTTTTAAATCATTTGCCTCTAGAAGAGCTTGTTTTTCGGCATTAGTGAATGGACAGCCCATAGCAATTGAGTTTACTAAATCTTCATCGCTTGATGCTTCAATAGCTTCCCAATCTGCGTTTACCCCAATTTTTTTTAAATATACTTTTAACTTATCTTCAAAATCATTCCTATTTTTTATTAATTTTTTATCTAAATCTTCAATATCTTGCTTAAAATTTGTCCAAGAAATTTTAGCATTTCTAAATTCATTTATACTTTTAATCTCTTCGACGACTTGGAATCTGCAAACTCCCTTTAAAACAATTTCATACCTATTATCATTTGTTTGGTTAAAAGCAACAATTTTACCTGCACAACCAATTGAATAAAGACTAGATGATTTAATTTCTGTATGGTTTTTTACTTTTTCTGAGGGTTGAATCATACCAATGAGCCTTTGATTCTTTAATGCATGATCAAACATGTGAAGATATCGATTTTCAAATAAATTTAGAGGAAGACGACAATTAGGCAGTAAAAGAACATTATTCAACGGGAATAATGGAATTTCATTTGGAAGTGTGTCTAAACTATTATTAAATTTATATTCAATCAATTTTTGCTCTTATATTACATTGTTTAATTAATATGTTAATTATATTAATTAAAAAAAGTATTATTTATTAATATAATTACATTCAATAGTATGTGTTGTAAATTTACAAATATTAGATATATTTAATTTTATAATTTTTAAGCGGGAATAGCTCAGTGGTAGAGCATCACGTTGCCAACGTGAGGGTCGCGAGTTCGAATCTCGTTTCCCGCTCCATTTTAAGTANGAAAATTGTTNNTTATANTTTAAAAANTAAAGAAAAAATTTATGAACAAGGAATTGATAAAATGGAAAGCTGGAACAATTATNTACAGTTTTGGAGATAANTCAGATTTTGCTTATTTCCTTAAAGATGGAGAAGTAGAAATTAAATCTAGGAATGGAACAAGAGTAGGTTTTATCAATAAAGATGAAGTTTTTGGAGAACAATCTATCTTATTAAATACATCAAGAACAGTATCTGCTATCGCATTAAAAGATTCCTCTGCAATCAAAATACAAAAGATAAGCTTAATTAAAGAGTTTAAAAACTCTTCATTTTTAATTCAGGCAATTCTTCGAGCCACATGTATGAGATTAACTAATTTAGCTGGAACGATAGAAAAAGATTTAAAAAGCATTGATGATTAAATATATATAAAATCAATATCTTATAAAGAGTTTCTTAAATAGTATTAAAAAAAATAAGAGTTATATATTATTTATTTAAATATTAATTTAGTAAAAAATAATATACTTTATTTCTACAGTAAAATTATAATTTTATTGCTTAAAAATAAAATATTTATTTGTTTTTTATATGTTTTATTATTGAATATTCTATATATTCTTAATTTTTTTAATATAACTTGTTAATTTTTTGGAGATTGTATTAAAATATCAGGAATGAAATTTAAAAAAATTAAAGCATCTAAGAGGATTAAAAGTGTAGCTTTTGCAACTTTAATGTCTTTTATTACAAGTTCTATTGTTTCTTCAATTGTTGTAATCAGTACTCAAAAATTATCTGATTTTTATACTTTTTGGCTTCCTTCAGTATTTAGAGCCTGGCCAATAGTTTTTATTCTTATCTTAATATTTGTTCCAGTACTAAATAAGTTATTAGACTTTTTTTTAGATACCAATGATAAAGAAAGTAATAATTAGTATATTAAAAACTTTATTTTATGAATAAACTAAAAAAATTTAAGACCTGGTGTCTTTTTGATTTTGGACTATCTAGCTATCCAACACTAATACTCACATTTTTCTTTGGAGCTTATTACGTAAAGGTTATCGCAATAGATGAGGTCTCAGGGTCCGCGGATTGGGGTTTGTCTATATCAATTTCGAGTTTTATTTGTGTAATTGTATTTACTTTATTTTTAAAAGTAAAAAAGCGATTAGGACTTACGGTTAAGTCACGTAATTTTTTAATACCATTTTTACTTCTTATTTCATGCACTTCATTTTTATACCTATTTAACGATAGTAGATTTATTTATTTACCATTACTATTTGTTGTAGTCTCTTTTGTTGCTTTTGAGGTTTTGAATCTATTTTATAATATTTCATTAACTAAAATTACATCAAGAAAAAATATAGGGTTTGTTTCTAATATAGGCTGGTCAGTTGGTTATTTAGGCGGTTTGCTGTCTTTATTCATTGTATGGTGTTTAATCAGGTTAAGTGAGAATGAGTCTTCGATTATTTATTCAGAAAATATTTTTGTATTTATTGGTCCTTTTGTTGGTTTTTGGACTTTACTTTTTTGTACTCCACATTTTTTGAGTTTTAAAAATATAAATTTTAAAATTCCTGCCAATTTTTCAATATTAAAAATAATTAAAACTAAAAGGATACGAAGCTTTATTTTTGCTTATTTTCTTTACAATAATGCTGTAATATGTATTTTTGCATTTGCTAGTTTATTCGCTTCAATTTTGTTTAATTTCAGTGAAAATGAAATTTTACTTCTTGGTATTTTTATCAATCTTGCTGGTATAATAGGATGTTTATTTTTTGCTAAATTTGAAGATAATATTGGATCAAGAAAAACTATTTGTATTTGTATTATAAGTCTTACAATCCTCACATTTCTACTATTATTCATTAAAACTAAGCTATTTTTTTGGTCTTTAGCATTATTTATAGGTTTTTTTATTGGACCAATACAAGCCTCAAGTCGGTCCTATCTTTCAAAAAGTATAGGTGAAAAAGATGTTTTAAGTATATTTACATTTTATTCAGTCTTAGGAAATAGTTGTTCAATAATTGGTCCTTTTTTTATTAGTATATTGATAGGTCTCACGAATTCAATAAAAGTAGGATTAAGCTTAATTCCTCTATACTTATTTTTAAGTCTCATGATTTTATATAAAAAAACTAGTGTTTGAAATTTCTATAACCAGTAAAAACCATAGAAATTTTACTTTTATTTGATTCTTCAATTACTAATTTGTCATTTTTTGAACCCCCTGGTTGAATAATAGAGGAGATAGGATATTTTTTACAAAGCTTAACAATATCTGGAAAAGGGAAAAAACCATCCGATGCCAAAATAAATTTTTCCTTGCTACTTTTAAGGTTCTGTAATTTTTTTAAAGCTTGTTTTGCTGAATCTAATCTATTAGTTTGTCCAACTCCAATGCCCACAGTTGTTAATTTTTTTGAAATTACTATAGAGTTTGAATTCACATATTTAGCGACAATAAAAGCGAATTTTAAATCTTCCATTTCGATTTTAGAAGGTTTTTTTAGCGTTGGAAAAGATAGGTCTTTATATTTAAATTTTTTTAAATTTTGCTCTTGAACTAATAAATGATTTTTAGTGCTCGAGAAGCTCAGATTTTCTTTACTAGTTAAAATATTTCTATATTCAATAATTATAAGATTTTTTTTTGAACTTAGATATTTTGTTACTTCTTTAGGAATTTTTGGTGCAATAATAACTTCAGTAAAATTTTCTTTGATTAATTTTGCTGTTTTCAATGTTAATTTTTTATTAAAAGCAACAATCCCTCCAAAAGCACTTACTGGGTCTGATTTTAAAGCATTTTTATAAGCATTTTCTTGTTTATTTGATACAGATACTCCACAAGGATTTCCATGTTTTAATATTACACAAGAAAAATCTTTATTAAATTCTAAGGCAAGTTCAATGGCAATATTCATATCATTAACATTATTTAAAGACATTTCCTTTCCTGAAAGTTGATTAATATTATCTCTTCCAAGCTCATATAGTGCTGCCTGTTGATGAGGGTTTTCACCATATCTTAGTTCTTTAATTTTTTTGAATGGTAACGCAAGTTCATCTCCAAATAAATCTTTTTTATTCATACTTGAAAACCATTTAGCTATTTGACTTTCGTAAAAAGCACTTTTTTGGAAAGCCTTAATTGCAAGAGATTTTCTATAATCGTAATGAAAAAAGTTTCTATTATTTTCTGCAAGCTTTACGAAATTTTCGTAATCTTTAGGATCAGATAATACTGCTGTTGATGAAAGGTTTTTTGCAGCAGCTCTTATTAAGGTAGAACCTCCAATGTCAATATTTTCAATACATTCTTTAAAAATTTGATTAGATTTTTTTATAGTTTCAGAAAAAGGATATAAATTAACAATAATTAAATCAAAAGTAAGTAAATTTAACTTACTAATTTGTTTTAGATGTTCATTGTTATTTTTATCTGCCAAAATACCTGAATGAACAGCAGGGTGCAAAGTTTTTACCCTTCCACCCAAAATTTCAGGAAAATTTGTAATTGTAGATATTTCGAATAATTTAATCTTTGAACTTAATTTTTTTAAATATTTATATGTTCCTCCAGAAGAGAAGATTTTAACTTTAAATTTTTCAAAATAGGGTACTAGTAAATCAAGTTTATTTTTATCAGATACTGAGACAATAGCATTTTTAATTTCAAGTTTTTTCATTATTTTTGCTTTTCTTTATATTCGGGTAATATTTTTTTTAATAAGAAAATACTTTTTTTTTCATCATTATTTTTGATACATGTTATGAGTTCTTTTATTTCTGATTCTTTTGAAGGGAAAATGACTGAATTAGTTTCAAGAATACCTTTCGTTTGAGATTTTCTCATTTTTTCCTGTTTATAAAATAGTTCTTCGCTAAGCTTTTCACCATTTCTAAGTTTAGTATATTTAATTTTTACATCCTCATTTATTTTTTTTCCAGATAAACTTATCATTTTTAATGCAAGTTCTTTAATTTTTACTGGATCACCCATTTCGAGAACATTAATAATTGAATTTATAGCATTTTTATGCTGGGAAGAGAGTAGTACTAATTCTACAGCCTCTCTAATGGTCATAAAATATCGCGAAACCTCTGGATGAGTTATTGTTATAGGGCCTCCCATATTAATTTGTTTTTCAAATAATGGAACAACAGAACCCGTGGAACCAAGAACATTACCAAATCTTACTATTTTATAATTAGTCTTATAACTTTTACCAACCATTTGGATATATTTTTCACATAATCTTTTTGTTGCTCCCATAATATTAGTGGGATTAACTGCTTTATCAGTTGATATAAAAATCATTTCTGGCACTTTATATTTTTTACATAGATCTATAATTTTCACGGTCGCAAAAAAATTTGTTTTAAGAGCCTCTATTGGATCAGATTCAACAAAAGTAATATGTTTTAAAGCTGCAGCATGAAAAATAATATCTGGCTTATGGGAGCTTATAAGTTTTTCCATTTTAAATGAATCTCTAATATCGCCGAGAACTGGTAAGGATCTTATCTTTATTTTTTGTGAAATTTCATAAAGACTAAACTCATTTTGTTCAACAAGTATTAAGTTTTTGGGATTTAGTGTTGAAATTTGTTTACATAATTCACTTCCAATACTTCCTCCAGCACCAGTTACCAAAACTATTTTATTTGATAAATTTTTTAAAGAGTCCGTTTCATGAATTCTTTGTTGCCTTCCAAGAACATCCTCAATAATTATGGGTCTTGCTTTAAACTTTTCGGCTGAATTAGATTTAAAATCAGTAATTTTGGGCAATTCACCTATAGCAAGTCCATTTTTTTTAGCAAAAATAAACAAAGATTCAATTATTTCAACTGAAAGTGAGTGATCAGCAATTATTAATCTTTGTGGAACAATTTTTGTTTCTAAAATTACTTTTTTTAAATTCTCAATTTTTTCTGTGGTAGTTAATATTGGTATACCATGTATTGTTCTACCTATTGATTTTGAGTATGTACCAATAATTCCAACTGCATTAAAAGGAGAAGATTTTTCTCTGCTTGCTCTTATGAAGAGTTCAGTGGTATCATTATTTCCGACTACTATAACTGGTACCTTTCTTTTCTTCGCTATAGACTTTTTATTCTCGGTTCTATCCTTTATTAGTCTGTAAAATATTCTTGGTCCTGAAATTCCTAATAAAGAAACGATAAATAATAAAACCAAAAATGAACGTGGTATATTTTCTAACCTAATAGTTAAAAAAAGCGTTGCAAAAATAATTAAACAAGAAGCACTTAAGCTTTTAAAAATCGAGAGTATTTCATGAATTGATGAATATTTCCATATTCCATGATAAAAACCAAATCTATTCAGAAAGAAAATTGTTAACGGAGAATATACGACTATATATGGCCATAGTGAATTTATTAAGATAAACGCCTCGTTTTCCAACCTAAGCCATAATGCAAAAACAAATGAAAAGCTTAGAATTATGAAGTCATGAAAAATATTTAACAGAATTTTTTTATTTTTGATAATCATGTGATTTTTCTTTTTGCAACCAAATTAAAACTATAAAGACTGATAAAAACGCTAAAACTAAACTAAATATTTTAATTTTAAAATATATTAATGATAGAATTATTAAACATAAATTAAGTATTGTAATTTTTTTAAGAACTACGCTGTGTGAAAATCCATTCCTGATTTTTTTTTGATAGAAATGTTCACTATGTGCTTTAAAAATTGGTTTTCCTTTTATAGTTCTTTTTATTAGTGTTATAGAAGAGTCTAAAAAATGAAATAATATTAGTATCATGATTGGAAAAAAACAATCATATTTTAAAAGTCCTTCTATTGAAANAAAGCCAACAAGGTATCCAATAGGTATAGAGCCNACGTCNCCAAGAAATATTTTTGANGGTGGTTTNTTCCAGTATAAAAAACCTAAAAANGTTGAAAAAATNAATATTCCTAAATANGAGTAGTCANATGGTAAATAACCAAATAATGCAATCATTNTTATACCAGTTGCGAATGAACATATTTGAACAGCAGTAATNCCNTCCATNCCATCCATAAAATTAAAAAGATTGATNATCCANAAAAGNTGNANAATTAAAGCAGCTTTGAAAATTATGATTATTAATTTAGTATTTANTCCAATTTCAATTANATATTTTTTTTGTTTTATNAATTCTTGTATANTAGGATCTAAATAATTAATTGTTATCAAAACACAAAGNAATTGAATAATTAATCTNGGTATTGATGGAAGGTTNTAAATGTCGTCTATGAGTGAAGTCACAAAAAGTAATAACATAATCACACTTACAAAAATCCATATTACTGAATTTATAAAATTAAAGTTATATAAAAAAATGATCATACCTAAAATTATAGGAATTATAATAATACCGCCACCCTTAGGTGTGGGTTTATAATGATTACTTCTTTTAACGGGTTTATCTAAAATTTTATATTTTTTTAGATATTGAATTAGAAATCTAAGTGATACTAAAACAATACCTGTTAAAATTAATGGAATTATTATATAAAGTAATATTGACATTTAGTTCAGTTTTACTTAACTAGAGTTGCTCGTAAACAAAAAAAAAGATTCTACATGAAAATTAAAAAAATTGCCATTATAGGTTTAGGATATGTTGGCCTTCCATTAGCGGTAGAATTATCAAAACATTATAAAGTTTTAGGTTTTGATATTAACTTTAATAGAATTAAAAAACTTAATTCGGGCATTGATCATACAAATGAGGTTAGTTCAAAAAATTTAAAAAAAGCTATAAAAAATGGATTAGAGATAACTAGTAATAAACAGAATCTATCAAATTATAACATTTTTATTGTAACAGTNCCNACACCAGTCACTAAATCTAATAAACCAGATTTTAAGCCTTTATTAGATGCTTGTAGGATTTTAGGAAAAAAAATAAAAGGAGGTACAGTTATTGTTTTTGAAAGTACTGTTTATCCTGGTGCTACTCAAGATATTTGTGGAAAAGAAATTGAAAAATATTCAGGATTACAAATGGAGCAAGATTTTTTTCTTGGATATTCTCCAGAAAGAATTAATCCAGGAGATAAAATTCATACAATTGACAAAATCACTAAAGTGGTCTCCGCTGAAAGTAAATATGCAGTGAATGTGTTAAAAGAGGTTTATTCTAAGTTAACCTCTGGGAATATTTTTTTTGCAAAAAATATAAAAGTTGCCGAAGCTTCAAAGGTTATAGAAAATGCTCAAAGAGATATAAATATAGCCTTTGTTAACGAGGTCGCAAAAATTTCACAAAAGTTAAACATTAGCGTTTATGATGTTCTAGATGCATCTTTAACTAAATGGAATTTTCTGAATTTTTATCCAGGACTTGTCGGAGGACATTGCATAGGAGTTGACCCATTTTATTTAGCTACAAAAGCAAAAGAACTAGGAATAGAACCAAAGGTAATATTATCAGGACGAAAAACAAATGATAGCATGGGTATATTTGTTGCTAGACAAATAAATAAAAAAATACAACCTAAATCTAAAATTTTAATCTTAGGAATAACATTCAAAGAAAACGTTCCTGATACAAGAAACTCAAAAATATTTGATTTAGTAAATTTTTTTAAGGAAAAAAAACATGATGTTGATGTTTGTGACCCACATGTTTCTAGTAATGATGTNAAAAAACTTAAACTTGTTTCTATGGATAATTTGTTTGCTCATTCATACGACTTAATATTACTTGCAGTATCACATAAAGAGTTTAGTGTTTTTTCTCAGAAAAAAGTTAAATCACTACTAAATGAAAATGGACTTGTAGCAGATATTAAAGGTCTTTGGCGGAAAAGAAATACATTTGATCGTTACTGGTCACTTTAGTTCAATTAATTAATCTAAATAACCATTTTATTTTTTTGTTTGGAATGATTGGACTACTGATAAAAATATGATTNCTTCTAATAGGGTTTTGACCTCCACTTAAATATATACTTTCATTTATTTCTATATTTGATTCTGAACAAATAAACTCCCATCCATTCCCATCCGGTAATTTAAGTATTGCTTTTTTTTTGCTACCAGTAATATTGATATCTATTTTAGGATGAAGGTGAAAGCGTATTTGGAGATTCTTAGGAATCCTTAAATATTTATTTTTTGTTTTAAAAAGATAATCATGACCTCTAATAATTTTATTTTTTGTATCAATATGAATTTTTCTTGAATGAATTAAACCAAAGAAATTTTGGTATCCTGAATGNGCGGCATCAATCCAATATGAGCTTCCTTTTTGATANTTTTTAGACCATACATTTGCAATTCTATCNGTNCGCTTTTTTAATTTTTGAAANAAAATATCAGANGAGTTNGTATTATCAATTGANGCTGTACTATGNGCAGCTGTAGACTTCATTGCCTCCATCCATTTTTTATTATTTATATGAGGAGGNCCAGAATTNACAACTATTTGNGATTTTGCNAAAGAAAANTCAAATGATAATGATCCTGCATANACATCTTCTTTTACTGGATTTCCACAATCCATNATAAATGTAATTTTATTTTNTGATAATCTTCTAAAACCTGNTTTNTCAAGAAAGAGAGGAGTTTTTAGTTTTGAGTTNGCTCTTATTAATACTTGATTTAGTTCATTATTACTTTTNTAANAAGATCTATTAAAAGTTGATAATAGACCATTCCCTGATTTGAAAAATTTTAATACTGAAGCTGATTTTGATATAGAGGTATCTAATTTTTGAGGAATATTTTTTTTAGCATCTATAAGATAACTTTTAATATCTATTAAGTTTTTTAAAAACTCTAAATGTATACTCGGAGATTTCAAATAATGACAACCATCTTGAAGAATTTGATTTTCAATTTCTAATAATAAAAGATTAATTCCAAAATTAAGCTTTTTTTTAAAATTATTAAATGTAAGGGCAACGATTATTATACTTTTAATTATTAAAATTCTATCAAANCCATCAGTTTCACTTATATTTTTCTTAAAAAGGTGATTTGCTTGCTTGCAAATACTTTTAAGTAAAGTATCNTGAAANGATTCTTCTGCGCTAGAACAATAAAACATNAAGTTCTCAATCAAGGAAGAAACTCTTNTNGCTAANATACTATCTTTCCATTCAAATTCAGACCATTTATTATATTTCTTTATCCATTGTTCAAGTGATTTTCTTAAAAAAAGTCTTGAATTGTTAGTCCCTGTTGATCTTATATCTCTTGCCCAACTAAAACTATGTAACTCTTCCTTCCACAATTTAGAAGCATTATTTTTTTCCCAAATATTCGTTTTATAATAAACTGTTTCTCCATAAAATTTGATATAACCATCTATTATATCTTGACCTTTTCTCCTATCACCTTGCCACGGATCATTTAATATAATAGATATTTTTGATGAAATATCTTTCATCAGAATATAGTCATATATAGGTGTTTTCTGAAAAAATAAATTTGATGTATTTTTTATAAAATTAAAATATTTTTTCTTTATAAGCATATTACTATTAGAATTCTCTTTTGAGGCAGGCAATAAAAAATCCATCCAAGCCTCCTTTTTCTCTCATACAAATTGGGGTACAATAAATCATACCGTTTCTATAATAACAATCTATATCACCCAACATATTTTTATTTATTTTAAGTAATTTAAAGTTTTTGTTTTTTATTAAAAAACTACTTATTTGATTCTCTGCTTCTTCTTTAATTAAGGAACAGACACTATAAATCATAAATCCACCTGCACTCAAGAATGAGGCTGTTTTACTTAAGATTTTTTTTTGTTTAATTACTAAATTTTTTATATTTTTATCTTTTCCATTTATTAAAATTTCAGGCTTTCTAGATAAAAGCCCTGAAGCTGAACAAGGGGCATCTATTAATGCAAAACAAAATTTTTTTTTTGATTTCCATTCAAGAACATCCTTATTGATAATATTAGCTTTAAATCCAGTTCTTTTAAGATTCTCATTAAGTAATTTAATTCTTTTTTCAGATATATCTAGTGCCGTGACGTTAAAATTATTTTCACATAACTGTAATGTTTTTCCACCAGGTGCAGATCCAATTTCTAAAATTTGTTTATCAAGATAATTATTAATACTAGACAAGTAATTTAAAATTTCTACTGGCAGACTTGCAGCAAGATTTTGAACCCACCAATGACCATCATCATAAAAAGGTAAAAAATCAACTTTTCCATATGATTTTTTCCTTATAGTTTCTCCATAAATATTAAAACCTTTTAATAAGCTATCCCATTCTTTTTTCTTAAAAACATTTTTTTTTATTTTAATATCTAANTATGGTGTTTCAATTATCTTATNTGCAATTTTTTTTGTANCTTCTAGACCAAAGTTTTGAATTAATTTAATCTTAATCCATTCTGGTAAATTATCTAAGGTATTTAGATTATTAATTATATTATTTTTATTTTTTGAAACTTTTCTTAAAACTGCATTAACTAGTGCAGCCATACCAGGCATAATTTTTTTTGATATTTCTACACATGTGTCTACGGCTGAATAGTCCTTTACATCCAAAAATAAGATTTGGGTAATTCCTATTCTTATAATATTCTTTATTTCATGAACCTTTTTATTTAATGGTTTTTTTAAGAACTCCTTAATGATTTTGTCAATTTCACCGTTCCTTCTCAAAAAGGTTAAGACTAACATCTTCACAAATGATTGATCTCTTGAATCCAGGCTTTGAAATTTTTTATTATTTTTGATAGATTCATCAAATTTTAATTTGTTATAAACATCGCAAATTATTTCAAGACTTACTACCCTACTATTGATTGACAAAAAAACTCCAATTTAATTGTATTTTTGTTAAAAATATATATCTTATAATCATGAAAGTTATACAAGAAAAAGTTAAACTAAAAAAAAAAAATAAATTAAAAAAAGAAAAGGAAATAGGTGGACCGAAAGGACTAGAACCTACTAGATACGGTGACTGGGAGAGAAAAGGTATATGTTACGATTTTTAAAGATCTTTTAATCTCTATTTTTTATTAGTTCATTTACAACATTTGGGTCATTTAGTGTACTTATATCTCCAATAGAATCCTCTTCATTACAAGCCAATTTTCTCAAAATTCTTCTCATTATCTTTCCAGATCGTGTTTTGGGTAAGCTTGGTGCCCATTGTATTTTATCTGGGGTAGCAATCGGTCCAATTATCTTACGAACCCAATTAAGAAGTTCTTTTTTTAGTTCTTCCGTATATTCTTCACCCTTCATCAGAGTTATGTATGCATATATTCCTTGACCTTTAATATTGTGAGGAAAACCGACCACAGCTGCTTCTGAAACTTTATTATGCAGGACTAAAGAAGACTCAACTTCAGCAGTTCCTAGTCTATGACCAGAGACATTTATAACATCATCAACTCTACCAGTAATCCAATAATATCCGTCTTTATCTCTTTTACAGCCATCACCTGTAAAATATTTTCCTTTAAAAGTAGAAAAATACGTATTAATGAATCTTTTGTGATCCTTATATACGGTTCTCATCATACCTGGCCAAGAATCATTTATACAAAGGTTTCCTTCGCATTCTCCTTCAAGTTCATTTCCTTCATTATCAACAATTACTGGTTGAACACCAAAAAATGGAAGTGTTGCAGATCCTGGTTTCGTAGGAGTTGCGCTAGCAAAAGGTGATATTAATGTAGCTCCTGTTTCAGTTTGCCAGTAAGTATCTACTATAGGACATTTACCCTTTCCAACTATATCATTATACCATTTCCAGGCTTCAGGATTTATAGGTTCACCAACTGTACCGAGAATTCTGAGAGTTTTTCTACTTGTTGAGTTTACAAGGTCATTTCCTAAACCCATAAGAGATCTTATAGCAGTTGGAGCTGTATAGAAAATAGTAACTTTATGCTTATCAACCACTTCCCAAAATCTTGAACCAGATGGATAAGTTGGTACACCTTCAAACATTAAAGTAGTAGCTCCGTTGCATAATGGCCCATATACAATATAAGAATGACCTGTTACCCAACCTACATCTGCAGTACACCAATAAATATCACTATCCTTTATGTCAAAAATATATTTGTGTGATAAAGAGGCATGAAGTAAATATCCAGCTGTTGAATGAAGTACTCCTTTTGGTGCTCCTGTTGAACCTGAAGTATATAAAATAAACAATGGATCCTCAGAAGATTGAACTTCAACATAACACTCTTCTGACTCATTTTTAACTATCTCATTATACCAAAAATCTTTTGAGCTATCGAAGAATTCTTTGCTTTCTGTTCTTTTAACAACAATAACATTTTTGACAAAACTAAGATTTCTAATACTTTCTTTAACATTCATTAATAATGGAATCTTTTTATTTGCCCTAATTCCTTCATTTGCAGTTATAATCACTGAAGATTCACAATCTTCAATTCTATTTCTTAGAGAGTCCGGTGAAAAACCTCCAAAAACAACCGAATGTATAGCACCAATTCTTGAGCATGCTAACATTGCAATTGCTGCTTCAGGAATCATTGGAAGGTAAATTGTTACTCTATCCCCCTTTTTTACTCCTAATTTTCTGAGAGCATTAGAAAATTTACAAACTTCTTTGTGTAATTCAATATACGTAAAAACTTTGCTTTCATTTGGATTATCTCCTTCCCAAATTATAGCTGGTTTTGAACCTTTAGATTTTAAATGTCTATCCAGACAGTTATATGACACATTAAGAGTTCCTTTGTTAAACCACTTAATTTCTACATTCTTAATGAAAGTTGATTTTTTTACTTCTTCAAAATCCCTGATCCAATCTATACTTTTAGCTTTTTCAGACCAAAATTTTTCAGGATTTTCTATAGAATATTTGTATAGTTCCTGATACTGATTAAAGTTTAAAGAAGCTTCTTTTCTNATATTTNNAGGTACTTCAAATTTTTTATCCATAATAGTAAATCAATTATATTTATTTAATTTTTGAGTATATCGTGACTTTGCTATTTTTGTTAAGTTTAATTAAAAATTAAAAAACCTTCTTAAATTTATGAATTTGAACTTTTTTAAATACATTCTTTAAATAATAAGGATCATTTATAGAAAATTTTTTTGCATCTTCAATTTTATTACAATCAAGAACAATAATACTTCCAATAGGGTTTTCTTTTTCATCTAAGATTGGCCCAGCAAAAGTTACCTTAATCAAATGATTTTCAATATATTTTATATGTTTTGCTCTAGTTTCTTTTCTAACTTCCAGAGAATCTGGTGCGTCATAACAAATAAGTATATAGCTCATTTATGCCTCGGGTTGTAATGGTCTGGATAGCAAGTTAAATATAACATCATCGATTGATTCTCCATTAAGAATTTTCTGTATTGCGTTACAAATTGGTAGTTCAATACCATTTTTTTTTCCGATTGCACATATTGCATCACATGAATGCACTCCCTCACTTAGTTTGCTATCTTGAAGAACTGTATTGATATTCCTTCCATTTGCCAATTCATAACCAAGGTTCATATTTCTTGATTTTCTTGAGTTACAAGAAAGGTTTAAATCCCCTAATCCAGAAAGTCCATTAAAAGTTTTTTCTTCAGCACCCATACTTTTACCTAAGTCTATAATCTCTTTGAGACCTCTAGTTATAATCGCAGATCTTGCATTTTCCCCAAGTTTTTTTCCGATTACAATTCCACATGAGATAGCAATAATATTCTTCATTGATCCGCCAATTTGTGTTCCAATTATATCACTATTAAAGTAAGGTCTAAAGTTTTTCGTAGAAATTTCATTTCCAAGATCTTCGGCTAATTTTTTTTTTTTTGATGATAAAACAAAAGCAGTTGGAAGGTTTGCCGCAACCTCATGAGCAAAATTTGGTCCAGAAAATATAATAGAGTTATTAGCTGGCATGACGTCTTCGAGGACTTCACTCATCAGTTTATTTGTTTCTCTTTCGATTCCTTTAGAACAGATGACAAAGTCCCTAGTTTCAACTTTATTTTTTAACAAAGCTTCTAAATTTTTTCTTATGGTTTGTGATGGTGTAACAAGAAATATAAAATCACAGTATTTAATATCCTTATAACTATTAGTAAGTTTTATTTTTCTCGGCATGTTGGTATCAGGTAAGTATTTTGATTTTCTAGTTGTTTTTATTAGTTCCATTTGTTCTTCTGATTTAAAAAAAACAATTACATTATTTTTTGTTTTACTGAGTGCCAATGAGAGAGCTAGTCCCCATGAACCAGTACCAACTAAACCAAGTTTTAAGTTTCTTTTTTTCATTTTATAAATTCATTAAGAGGCCATCGAGGTCTTGGNTCNAAATTTATAGGATCACCATNTTTTTTTCCGCTTATTATTTNTTCAATGGCAGCCCATGCTACCATAGTTGCATTATCTACACATAACTTTGGGTNAGGNGCGNAGAAANGCATATTTTTCTTTTTTGAAAGNNNTTTTAGACCTTTTCTAAGAAAAANATTTGAGGCAACACCACCNGAAACAACAAAANAACCNNTNCCATAATTTTNTTTAAATTCATCCATAGCATTACCGCATTTATCNAGCAAACAGTCTAAAATAGCTTGTTGAAAATCTTGAGCTAGATTATTTTTTTCCAATGCAGAAAGTTTCTTTTTCAATATTATCCTAACAGCAGTTTTTAAACCAGAAAATGAAAAATCAAAGTTTTTTTTATTTATTAAGGGTCGAGGTAATTTATAAGCACCTTTATAATTACTTTTTTTTGCCATTTTTTCAATTTCAGGTCCACCCGGATAATCTTTTCCCATTAATTTAGCCGTTTTATCAAAAGCTTCNCCAATTGCATCATCTAATGTTTCTCCAAGTAAAATAAACTTATCNGTACCTTTTACTATTAACAGTTGTGTATGTCCTCCNGAAATTAGCAATACAAGAAATGGAAAAGAAATTTTGCGAGATAATCTGGAAACTAAAATATGAGCTTCAAGATGGTTTATTGCAAAAAATGGTTTNTTAAGCCCTANGCATATAGCNTTTGTATAATTTGAACCAATTAAAAGTCCTCCAAGAAGCCCTGGTCCAGCTGTGCAAGCAAAAGCATCTATATCATTAATAATTAACTTGGAATCTTTTAGAGCTTTTCGAGTTATTTTATCTAGTTTTTTAATATGTTCCCTTGATGAAAGTTCAGGTACAATTCCCCCAAAAGGAATATGGCTTTTAATTTGAGAATAAATAATTTCCTTTATTACCTTTCCACTAAAGGAATTTTTATTTTTACTAACAATCGAAACAGCTGTTTCGTCACAACTAGTTTCAATACCCATTACTAACATTAGAAAACCTTGTTTATTTATGTTTTATTTATACATAGCATTTAAATTATTATCGTAATAATATTTTAAAAAATGAAATTAAATAGAAAAAAAATAATTATTGGATCAAGAGCTAGTCCCCTAGCAAAAAAACAAGTAGAAATTTTCATTGATACACTTAAGAAAAAATTTAAGGAGATTAAAGAATATGAGTTTTTAAATAAATATATAAAGACTTCNGGAGACAAATATAAATATACTTTNTCGGAAGTNGGAAATAAGGGACTATTNACTAAAGAAATTGATGAAGCACAANTAAATAAAAAAATTGATATTTCAGTTCATTCATTAAAAGATCTNCCTTTTAATNTACCAAAAGGTTTAAAAATAGGAGCATTTTTGAAAAGAGAAGATCATAGAGATGCTCTTGTATCTATTAAGAGTTCGTCAATTAAAGATTTAAAAAAAAATGCAATAATCGGAACCTCATCAATAAGAAGAGAAGTACAGTTAAAAAAAATACGAACAGATATAAAATTAAAAATTATCCGGGGTAATATTCAAACCAGAGTAAAGAAAGTTTTGAATGGTAGTTTTGATGCAACCTTTTTAGCTATGGCAGGATTAAATAGATTAAGAATAAAAAATAATATTTATCCTATAAGTATAAATGAGTTTATTCCGGCACCTGGGCAAGGTGTAATAGTAATCCTGCATAGAGAGGATGATCTAAATAGTATAAGATTTTTAAAAAAAATTAATCATAAAAAAACTTTTTTAGAAGCTAGCTGTGAAAGGGAATTTTTAGGTGCATTAGATGGTTCATGTGAAACGCCGATTGGTGCAGTTGCTTTTTTAAAGAAAAATAAAACTTCAGAAAAAATTTATTTTAACTATTTTGTTAGTAATAATGGTAGTTTTTATACAAAAAAAAAGAAGGTTTTTGATGTTAAGAATTGTTTATATGAATGTAAAAAACTTGCAAAAGAAATAAAAGAAAAATTAAAGGGATGATTAACAAAGAGTGAAAGTTTTACTAACAAGACCAAAGTCTGATTCTGATGAATTAGCAAAAAAACTGGAAAGCTTGGGATTTAAGACCTATAAAAATCCATTAATAAAAATAAAGAAAATTAAAATTTCAAAAAATCTTTATCCAAACTCATATGACTTAATTATTTTTACTAGCAAAAACGGAATAAAATTTTTTCAAAATGAAATTTTTAAAAGTAAGAAAACTTTAACTATTGGGCAAGGGACTTTTAAAGAAGCAAAAAAAAAAGGTTATAAAAATATATTGTGTGCNGATGGAAGTATTAAAGAATTGAAGGAACTATTTGCTCAAAACTTTAGGAATACTAAAAGTTCAGTTCTCCACCCTACTTCAATTGAGATAAGGCAGGATTTAAAAAATTTTATTGAAAGAAATGGATGTAACTATATAAATCTTCCAGTTTATGAAACTGAAAAACATAATTTTTCTCCAGATTTATTTAAAAGTTTTATTTTATCCGGTTCTGGATTGATTACTCTTCTTTCTCAAAAGACAGCGGAATCATTTGTTGATAATATTTCACAAATGAATTTAAACAATTACTGTTCAGATAAAACTTTAGTTGTGTTTAGTGAAGCTATAAAATTAAAGTTAGAAAAATTAAGTTTTAAAAAAATAATTATCCTTGGCAAACCAAATGAAGAAAATTTACTTTATACTATAAGAAAACTTCTAACTAAAAATGAGGATATTCTTTGAGCAAAGAAAAAAAAACAGATACAAAAAATGCTGAATTTATNGAATTAGATAAAACCCAGTTTAAAAAATTTAGATGGTATTTAAACAAGTGGTTTTTACTTTTTACTGCAATAGTCCTAGTTATATTATTTATTTTATATGATAAAACTATAAAATTACCAAGTTTCCAAAACAATCATTTTTCAGTAAATAAAAAACAAAAAGAAAATTATGTATATGATAGTGAAAAATCAAATAAGTTATCAAAAAATGAATTAATTCTCGAAGAAAATTTAGCTCTGTCAGATGAATTTTCAGACAAAGAATTAAATCAAAATAATATGGATAGTTTAATTTATAGACTGGATCAATTTGAAAAAAATTATTCTTTATTAATAAAAGAAAATATAAATCAAATTAATGAGCTTAAAAATCAGATTGAGAAATTGAACCAAAAGTTACAAAAAAGCACTTTGCAAGAAAATTCAAATAATGAATCATCACTGTCATATAATAAAAAAAATAACATTCCNTATATTGTCTTTCTTAATTTTAAGAAAAATTTATTGAATGGCTCTTCTGTCAAANAAGAATTAATTTTTTTAAAAACAAATTATCAGAATAATGACGAAATTAATTCTTTATTAAATTTTTTCAGTGCTTTAGAAGNTTATAAAATTGTTAATTATAATTTTCTTTTAAGGGACATAAATTTAATCCTAGAAAATTTAAGTTTATTAAGAAATAATAAAGAAAAATTTTATGAAACTGATTTTTCTTCTAGTGAAAATAAAATAAATTATGATATTTTTTCTTCCAAAGATAATTTTTTAAATTACTTCCGTGATTTATTTAGAACTAATTTCAAGATAAAAAAAGTGAGTGATGAAAAAGGATTAAGTGACTACGGAGATAATGATTTTGATGGACTTTCTGATTTTAGGAATAAAATAAATAATGCCAAAGAATATATAATTTCTAGAGATCTAGAATCTGCAATTTTACAGATTCAAGAAATAAATTCACCGATATCTAAAGAACTCGAAAACTGGTTTGAATCCCTAAAAGAACTAAGAAATATAGAAGTTAAACTTTTAAACCTTGAAGATAAAATATTTAAGGATTTAACTAATATTGAAGTAAATGATTAAAATTTTAAAATTTTTTCTAGTTATATTAATCTTTGTNTTNCCGATAACTTGGATTTCAAATTTTCCNGGAGAAGTAAGAATATTATGGAAAAATTACTTCATTGAAACTAACGTAATTAGTCTAGCTATNTTTATTTTAATTTTTACTTTGATAATCATTTCATCNTACATTTTTTATACNAAAATTAAAAATATACCAAAAAGCTTTTCATNAAAAAAAAAAGAAAGATANTCTTTNTTNGGTAATAAGGCTTTAACTAACTTAACNAAAGCNCTAGCTTTNGAAGACAGAACAGAAATTGACCAAAATGCTAGAAAAATNAAAAAATTTTATGGAAATACTATTTTACCNGGTTTTCTTCTNACGCAATCTGCCNTAATTAATAANGATTTTGAAANAGCAAAAAAATATCTTAAGTTNNTNCANAGAGAACCTGAGGGGAAATTAATTGCTTTGAGNGGTCTNATTAAAATAGCCATTAAAGAAAATAAAAAAGAAGATGCAAAGATATATCTAAAACAAGCNANAACGATAGAGCCAAATAATCTTTGGATTTTAGATAANCTTTCTATTTTATTAGCAAAATCGGAGAAATGGCAAGANGCTGCGAANATATTAGANAATAGAGGAATTAAANATTCTGATNTGCAGAACAATAGAGCNGTNTTTTTGATGAAATCTGGAGCGAGTCCTTCTGATGTTTGGAATGTTTCTAATAATGTTATTCCCGTGGCTTTAAATGCGATTGAGTATCACCTAAATAATAATGACGAAAATCAAGCTTTTGAAATTATAAAAAAATCCTGGAAAAAANTACAATANGTNAAAATGATTGANTTNTTTATGACNAAAGATGNNGATGACGTAAAGATTGNATTAAGAAGATTCAAGTTAGTTTTAAAAGCTTTGAAATCAAATTTATCAAGNGATGAAACTAANTTTGGTATGGCTATTGCCGCNTTTCACTCATCANTATGGGGTGAAACAAAAAAATATTTAGATAAGATNAGTAAAAAAAANTGGGATTCAAGAATCATTNAGTTNTGGAATGANTTATCAAAAAATACAAAAAGGATTAAAATTCCAGATTTTCCTNACNATTTANNNAGCGCTCCTCGTTGGGTTTGTAATAATTGCGGACACGAAACTGATGAATGGAAAGCATCTTGTGAAGAATGCAAAGAAGTAGGAAAAATATTTTGGTCCAAAAGTATTTCACCAAAAAGTGAAAGTAAATTTTTAGATAGTTTATTCTAGTTCCTTGAATTTTTTATTTAATTCCCAAAAGTGAAGGGCTAAAATTGTTAAATAAGGTGAGAAAATTGATTCATAGTTAATGACTGTGTTTTCTTTTTGATTAATTAAATGACATATTTTATTTATAACAAAATCATTTTTAGGCCAGATATTGATTTTTTTTAGATAAAAAATTTCAATCATATTACATGTCCAATTTCCAATTCCTTTATACTTCATCATTTTTTTGTGAAATTTTTTTGAATTTAATAATATTAATTCTTTTTCTATTAACCTATTACAGAAGAGTTCTTCAAAAATATTATTTATGTAGGAGTTTTTTCTTTTTGAAACACCCAACTTAGTCAAAAAAGATCTATTTTTCCTTTCAGTATAAAAATCATAAAAAGAAGTTTTTTTTAGATTTATATGAGTTTCAACTTTTAACCAAATACTTTCTGCAGCAGAATTTGATATTTGTTGACCTATTACTGTTCTAGTTATGAAAGAAAAGAGATCCAGACNAGTTTTTTCCAATTTTTTTATTCCAGTTTTTTGGATACATTCTTTTAAAAAAGAATAATTTTTTGATTTTTCTATCATAATATGATGAATTTTACTAAAATTANTCACTATTTTAATTTCATTATTTTTGATGGATCATTCTTATTCTTTCTTGTCTTTTCTTTTTTTATTAAATATAAATTTCTAGAATAAATTAAAAAACCAACTGACTGACCAACAATAAATACAGGATCTTCTCTGTGGATCGCATAACTCAGTAATACAAAGCTTCCTANAATACTTATCCACCAAAAAATATTTGGAATGATACTTTTGGATGCCCTTTCACTCACTATCCATTGAATTANAAACCTCGAGGCAAATATTGTTTGCCCAACAAAACCNATAATCATCCATATTTGCGAACTTAAAATCATATTACCCTTCCTTTTTTTTAATTAAAAACCAAACTTTTAATAAATCAATAATTCCTACCCAAAATCTATTATTAAAATTATATTTTGATTTACCTTTAGTTCTAGGTCTATCAAGAACTGGAACATTTATTACTTTTCCGCCATTCATAATAAAAAGTGCTGGTAAAAATCTATGCATATTTTTAAAGTATGTAATTTTTAAATAGTCTTTTTTTTTAAATAGTTTAAGTGCACATGCAGTGTCATTACATTCATCATTTAAAATTTTTTTTCTTAAACTATTCGCAATCTTAGATGAAAATCTTTTTATATATGTATCCTCTCTTTTAATTCTATTTCCACAAATTATTAAATTTTGAGAACTTACTTTACTTTCTTTTTTCCATGAAAGAATTAATTTTTTAACCTCGGAAGGTGGATTCTGTCCATCTCCATCGATTATTGCAATTAATTGATTACTTGCTTTTTTTACACCAGATAACATAGCTTTACATTTACCCATATTAGTTTTGTGTCGGCAAAGTTTAATATTAGTTTTTAATTTTTCTTTTTTGAATTTTTCTAAGAAATAATCTTTACTTCCATCATCTACAATTAGTACCTCAGGAATCATACCTTTAAATTCTGATTCAATTTCTTTTAAAAGTGAAAATATTGATTCAGCTTCATTAAAAATTGGAATAATTAAAGTAAATTTTATTTTCATATGATGNTATATATACATAAATAATATAAAGGTTCAATTATGACTCTATTTAAATCATTTAAAGTAAAATTTTTTGTTCTTTTATTTTTTTCCTTTTTAATTTTTTTNCAGGGNGTTTTTCANATTCCACCTTTAGANAGAGATGAGTCNAGNTTNGCNTCAGCNACAAAAAATATGTTAGAAACTAGNGATTTTATTGATATNAGATTAGACNATGAACCAAGATACAAAAAACCTATAGGAATTTATTGGGCTCAAAGCTTGTCTAATTNTATNNTNGGTGAACCTCCCTTTGATAAAATTTGGGTTTANAGNATTCCNTCNTTGNTTGGTTGTTTATTCTCNATATTANTTATTTTTACAAATATNAGAAAAAATTTTAATGAAGAAGTTGCTTTTATGAGCNGCTTTTTCTTAATTTCATCTTTTTTAATAATTTCTGAAATACATCAAGCAAAATCTGATGGTCTTTTATTTTTATGTATAAATATTTGTAACTTAACACTACTAAATTTTGTTAATAAACTTGAGAAGAAATTAAATTCTGAAAAAAATTTTAATGAAATATTAATTTTTTGGTGTTTTTTAGGTTTTGGTACCCTTATTAAGGGGCCAATAATATTAATATTTGTTGGTTTACCAATAATATTTTTTTCTATTATAACTAAAACAAGTTATTTATTAAAATGTTTGCACTCAACTTTAGGGTATATTTTATATGTTTTTATCGTTTTACCCTGGTTTATACTAATAACAATGAAAGCAGGAGAACATTTTTGGTATGAGTCAGTTATAAATGATTTATTAAGAAAAGTATCTTCTGGCCAAGAGTCTCATGGATTTTTACCTGGTTATTATTCGTTACTTTTATTCATTTTTTTTTGGCCAGGATGTATATTTTTAATAGATTTACTTAAAGAATGTATTGCAGATAGAAAAATTATTTTGAAAAAGGATATGAAAGTGCTTTTTCTTTTTTGTTGGTTCCTACCTGGATTTTTTGTATACGAACTTATTTTTACTAAACTTCCACATTATGTTTTACCAACTTACCCTGCTCTATCAATCTTAATTTCACTATACATTTATAAAAACTACAAGAATTCTGAATTTCTTAAGATTAGCAACATATTCTTGTCTTTAATTTTTCCAATAAGCATTATTGGAGCATTTATATATGTAATTTATATTTACTCAAGTTTTGATATACTTTCAATTTTTTTAACTATTTTTTTGATACTCTTACTTATCTTTATAATTATCCAATTCAAAAAAAGAAAAATCAAATCTTCTCTATTATCAGTTATTCTGTTTCAAACTACTATTTATTTGAGTCTTGTTTTTGTATTAAATCCTAAATTAAGTTCTTTTTGGATTGCAAAAAATATTAATAATATTATTGATGATAAGTCTTTTGAAAATTATTCAATATATTCATCAGGCTTTAATGAACCTAGTTTGATTTTTCTGTCGGGGCATAAACTTAAAAAAATCAGTCCTGAATCTATGGCAAAGGAATCTTTAATTAAAAAAAATAATCTTTTTATTCTTTCAGAAGAAAAAGCAGATATTTTTTTAAATCATATATCTATCAATTCAGATATACTTCAAACTCATTCTTTTGAGGGTTTTAACTATTCAAAAGGGCAGTACATTAAATTTAAAGTTTTTAAAAATTAATGATTCAAGTTGAAAATATAATAAAAAGGATTTTGTCAATAAAGTTATTTTTAGCTTCCTTTTTATTGACTGTTTTATCTTTTAATTTTTTGGATATTTCTATATTTAAAGCAACGAGGTCAATGAGCTCTTTAATTTTTAGCTTCTTTAAAGACTTTATCGATCCCCTCTCAGATATTATTGATCCATTTAATATTGCTGTATGTTGTTTGATAATTTTAATATTAATTTTAAATATCAAAAACTCACTTAAAGAACCAAAAAAATTAAAGATTTTATCTCAAAAGACTGGTTATAAATATGAAATAATTTTGGAGTCTTTAAATTATTATATTGAGATGATGAAACATATAATTATATCTATCATTTGTGCAGGAATAGTTTGTCATATTTTGAAATATGTTTTAGGTGTTTCAAGACCAAAGTATTTTTTTCTAGAGGGATACCAAAGACTTGATTATTTTAATATTGAACATAAAGTCAATTCTTTGCCATCTGGGCATACTCAAGCAGCGTTCACTATAGCAATCCTTTTTTTAATTTACGTTAATAAATATACTTTTTATGTTTTAACACTTGCAAGTTTAATGGCGATTTCAAGAATATTTATGTCCATGCATTTTCCTAGTGATTTAATATTAGGAGCATATATAGGTGTTTTTATTCCAACTTTGATATTTAAAATATATTTCTTTGAAAAAATAAGATCTTTTAATAAAGATAATATTTTTACCTTTAGTTCATTATTTAAATTGATATATTTAAAGAGATTAGTATGAAATTTATAAACTTAGTAATTTTTCTTTTTATAAACTTTTTTTATGTAAGTATAGTAAACTCAGCTACGTGGTGTAAAGCAATATACCCATATAGTTCTGAAGCTTTTGATGGAGACTTTCAAAAACAGCTTTCGGTTTGTAAAAATAGTGATAATTTATTTATTTCGATCCATTCTAAATATAAAAATTCTCAACATTTGTTGAATGCTAGTATTGCAAACTTTTGTGATTTGAATAGGCAAGTAGTTATATCTAAAACTGAAAAAGATCCTGAAGAATCCTATAATTCTGCAGTATGTGTCTTTAAAAGACATATTTTAAGGGAAAAATAATTTTTTCTAAACAAATTTTTATAAGGTCGTTATTGTTTTATGTTAAATTTAATAACGAACCTAAGATTAAACAAAATTAAGAATTTTGAGAACTATAGTTTTAAAAGTGATTTAAATAACTTTTCAACAAGTGAACTAGAACTAACTAAAGAAAAAGATTCAAACATTCTTCCTTCTCAAACTTGGCTAAAAATTTACAGATGTCAATAAAACCTTGTTATAAAAACAAGGTTTTATTGGAGGAAATTAAAATAGACTAAAGATCAGCAAAATTAAAAATATAGAACTAAAGCTTAACGCACAAATTTTAGTTATATACATACTAATCCCCAATATACAACATATAGTAATNAAATATATATGTCAAACTATATATAGATTTTTTTTTTTTTAATAGTTTAAAATTAAAACAATATTATCTTACATCTCATGAANAAAAAGATGAAGATAGTTGTTATAGGTAGTGGAATTTCAGGTCTATCATGTTCTTGGCTATTGTCTAAAGGATATAATGTCACATTATTTGAGAAAAATGATTATTTTGGAGGTCATACAAATACTCAATTAATCAATACAAAAACAGATAAAAAAAATATAGATGTTGATACTGGTTTTATAGTTTTCAATAATAGGAACTATCCAAATTTATCCGCTTTTTTTAACTTACTAGGAGTAAAAAGTTATAATAGTAACATGTCATTCGGTGTTTCATTAAAAGGTGGTAATCTCGAATATGGTGGAGATAACTTTAATTCAATGTTTGCACAGAGATCAAATATTTTAAATATTAATTTTTGGTTAATGATTAAAGATATTTTAAAATTTTATAAAAATGCTGAGTTGGATATTGGTTTTTTTAAGAATTTGTCAATTGAAGAGTACTTGAATTTAAAACTATATTCTAATTCATTTAAAAATAACCATCTTTATCCTATGGCTGCAAGTATTTGGTCAGCTCCATTAGAGAAAATTAAAAACTACCCTTTTGAAAATTTTATAAATTTTTTTAAAAATCATGGTCTCTTGAGTCTTGCAGATAGACCACAATGGCAAACTGTTTTGGGTGGAAGTAAAAAATATGTAGAAAAAATTTTGAATAATTTTAAAATAAAAAGTTTTAAATCTGAGNAGGTTTTATCTATTAATAGAGAAAGAAAGAAAATATTTGTAACAACAAATAAAAGAGAATTAGTCTGTGATCATGTTGTTTTTGCATCGCATGCTGATGAAGTCTTAAAAATATTAGAAGAACCATCCGATGAAGAATTATATTATTTATCGATGATAAAGTATCAAAAAAATATTGCATACCTTCATTCTGACCAAAATTTTATGCCAAAATTAAAAAAAGTCTGGTCAAGTTGGAACTATATCCAGCGAGGGACAAAGAATTTAAATAATCTTTGTGTTACATATTGGATGAATAAACTTCAAAATTTAAATACGAAAGAACAAATTTTCGTGACTTTAAATACTCATCCTATTTTTAATATTAAAAATGTTTATAAAAAAATAATTTATAGCCATCCTATTTATGATAAAGAAACAATNACAGCTCAAAAAGGAATTAAAAATATACAAGGAATTAAAAATACTTGGTTTTGTGGNGCTTATCAAGGTAANGGTTTCCACGAAGATGGAATTAAATCAGGNTTNAATATNGCNGAAAAGATTTCAAAGTANANNAGACCATGGAAAAAATAAATTTTATAGANGACTGTTTTTTTACAGGTCATGTCACTCATAAAAGNTTGAAGCCTTTTAAGCATTTTTTTAANTATANAGTGTCATANTTTTGGTTTGATATTGAGAAAGCACCAAGAAATAAATTTTTTAAATTTGATAGTTTTTCTTTGTATAGTTTTTATGGTTGTGATCATGGAGAAAAAAATCGCGATATATCTCAATCATTGTTTCATTATTATCAAGAAAAACTTATAAACTTAAATTATAAAAATATAAAGACCATTAAAGTACTTTGTCTGCCAAGAATTCTTAACTATAGCTTTAACCCTATTTCTGTTTTTGCATGTTTTAATGAAAAAAAAAAATGTGAAGTTTTTATTTGTGAAGTTTCAAATACATTTAAAGAAAGANATGCNTATCTNTTTNATGTCAAAAAAGGTATTTTTTTAACAAAAAAAGAATTNCANGTTTCACCTTTTTTGANAATNGAGGGTGATTATAAAATTAAATTTACTATTTCTAAGANGATGGTAAAACTTATCATTTTTTATAAAAAAGAAAAAAAACAGATTTTGTATGCAGATTTTTTGGGAGAAAGAAGAGATTTCAGTAATATTAACTTATTAAAATTGTTCTTTGGAGATTTACTGCAAAACTTTAAAGTTACACTTGGTATTTATTATGAAGCATTGAAATTGTTTCTCAAAGGTGCAATCTATGTTAGTAAACCAAAAAAACCCGAGAGATTTATTAATTTGAATAATGAAAAAAAAAATTATGGAAACAGAAAATAAAAAAATATTTTGTGAAAAAAAATTTTCTCTGTTTTGCTCAGTTTTGTCCCAAGCTAAATTTGGTTCAATAGAGATACTGTATAAAGAGAAAAAAATTTTCAGTTTTGTTGGTATTTATAACGGGCCAGCTTCTGTAATCTCAATAAATGATTTTAAATGTGTTGATAGTTTTTTTCTCAAAGGAGATTTAGGTTGGGCTGAAAGTTATATTAATAACTTATGGGAAACCAATGAATTGAGTGTATTTCTTGAGTGGGGAGCAAAAAATTTTCACGACTTTACAGATTATATCAGAGGAAAATGGTATATAATATTATTTTTAAGGATCAAGCATTTTTTGAATAGTAATAGTAAATCAGGTTCAATTAAGAATATTAAGTTTCATTATGATTTAGGAAATAATTTTTATGATAAATGGCTAGATAAATCCATGACATACTCATCAGCAATTTTTAAAACCCAAACTCAAAAATTATTTGATGCTCAGGTAAACAAGTTTGAAAACTTATCTCAACTATGTTCAATAAAAGAAAATGATGAGGTTCTTGAAGTTGGATGTGGTTGGGGGTCATTCTCTTTATTCCTTGCTAAAAATAAGGGTGCCAATGTTACAGCTATAACTATTTCACCTAAGCAATATGAGGTGGTAAGGAAAAATGTTTTTGAACAAGGTCTTAATGATAAAATAAGGATTAATTTAGTTGATTATAGAGATGTAAAAGGAAAGTTTGATAAGATTGTATCAATAGAAATGTTTGAAGCTGTTGGCGAAAAATACTGGTCAACATATTTTAAAGTTTTACGAGAAAATTTGAAAAATTCTGGTAAGATTGGACTTCAAACTATTACTATAAAAGATAGTTATTTTGGAAGTTATCGAAAATTCCCAGATTTTATACAAACATATATTTTTCCAGGAGGTATGCTACCTTCTGTAAATGAATTAGATAAAACTGTTTCTTTATCTGGGATGAAGATATTGGAAAAAAATCTGTTTGGAGATCATTATGCTAAAACTATTGTTGAGTGGAAAAAATCATTTGAAGATTCCTGGGAAGAGATAAAAAATATTGGCTTTGACCTATCTTTTAAAAGGTTATGGCACTATTATTTGAGTTATTGTGAAGGAGGTTTTAGATCAGGTAATATCAATGTTGGGCAGTTTTTAATTGGAAAAGAATAATTTTATAATAAGAAATCTATTATATTGTCTTCCAGCATTTGCATTTGCTATTCCTACTTTTCCAGTAATGATATTATTACCTGCATTATATTCTGAAAAATATAATATTGATATTGCAAGTATTGGGATAATTTTATTTACAGCAAGATTTCTTGATGTGGTTTCTGATCCATTATTAGGATGGATAAATGATAAAAATNTATTTAGAAGAAAAAATTTNATTATTTTTGGAAGTTTGATTTGNGGTTTTTCTTTANATCAGCTTTTTTCNCCAACTATTGTTCCTGATAAAATACATCTTTTTATTTGGATTTCTTTACTTTATTTGGGCTGGACAATTTTTCAAATTCCATATCTNTCATTAGGCTATGANCTTGAAAANGATTATCNTGGAAGAACAAANATTAGTGCCAGTAGAGAGTTTTTCATTTTANTNGGTTTAATGNCTTCAGTTTCATTNCCTCTTTTTTTTAACAAAGAAATTATTTCAACAGAATCATTANTGGTNAAGTTAGCANTANTTTCTGGTTTTTTTGGNTTATTATTTTTTTATATATTNATTAATGANCCAAGAANAAAAAAANACANTGNAGNTCTAAAAGTTNAAAAATTAAGTAGCGAGTTAAGAAAAAATTTNTATTTTATGAAAATTCTTNTTGCATGGTTTTTTAATAGTTTAGCNAATATATTNCCNATGATCCTATTTGTTTTTTTTATTACATANTTTTTAGGTGGCACTGAATCTGATCNAGAGATTATATTATTTTATTATTTTATATCAGCTATTNTTGGGATGCCATTCTGGGTTTTTTTAAGTAAGTTTTTNGAAAAAAATANAGTNTGGTATTTTTCTCTTATAAGTTCTGCCATNTTTTTTTCTTCTGTNTTTTTTCTTCAAAATNGAGATNTTCAGTANTTTATAATTATTTCATGTTTGACTGGATTTTGTTTAGGAGGAGATTTAGCTATNCCNCCNTCAATTTTATCNGATATTACGGATTATCACAGATTAANGTTTAAATCTGATATTTCAGGTATTCTTTTTTCTTCTTTGACTTTTTTGAATAAAATAGCATTTGCTTTTGCTAGTCTTTTTGTTTTCTTATCCTTAGGTTTATTAGATTTTGATTCAAAGGTTGCGATTAGTATAAAAATTAAATACTTTTTATTAATATCATATGCAGGAATTCCAATTTTATTAAAATTTTTTTCTGCCTATATAATGAAAAACTTTTCATTAGGAGAAAAAATGCATGGTGAAATTACAAAAAAACTCTACAATTAACTAAAGAATAATAACAAATAAGTGTGAAATGGAAATTAGAAATATAAAATTCTACTTTTTAGTTTTTTTTATCTCTGCTTGCTCAAGTAATATGAATATAAACCAATTTAAAAATAGTAATCCAGAATTCATTCTTGAAGAGTATTTTGATGGAAAAGTTGAAGCTTGGGGTTTATTCCATGATAGATTTGGCAATCTAAAGCGTCAGTTTAAAGTAAGCATTGATGGAGTAAGAAAGGGTAATCAAATTATATTGGATGAAAGATTTATATATGATGATGGGGAAAAAGATCGTCGAGTTTGGAAAATTGATATACTCGGTAATAAAAAATATATTGGGCGTGCTGATGATGTCGTCGGTTCTGCAGAGGGAAAGGCTAATGGTAATGCTTTGAACTGGAAATATGAATTATTATTAAAAGTTCAGAATAGCAAAATTAAAGTTAGTTTTGACGATTGGATGTTTCTTCAAGAAAGGGGTGTACTTATTAATAGGGCAGAAATAAAAAAGTTTGGTATTAATTTAGGTGTCGTCGTAATAACTTTTTTAAAGATTGAATAGTTTAACTGTGAAATTTTTTAAACAAACCACCAATTAATGGTAAATTACAATAAAAATTCTTACCACTATCCCAATAATCNACATGTTTAATAATTAAATTATTTTTTACAGTAATTTCGCTTATACCCTCTATCCAAAATTTTTTTTTATAAATTCCTGAAAATGACCATTTTATAAAAAAAATTTCATTATTATTTGACAAATTTAGAATTTTAAATTTTGGACCTTCAATTTTTTTAAACATTTCTATGAATAAATTTTTGAAATTTTCTTTACCTTTAATTTCATTAAAAGGATCAATAAATAATAATTCTTCATCTACGCAGTTTAAAACTTCTTCAAGAGTATCCTTATTAAGGTTTTCGTATGCGTTGGCATAATCTTTTACTAGTTTATTCATAAGTAATTTTTTCTGGAATTTTGACAACATCTTTAAGTAATTTATTCATGAGAAAAAAATATAAACTATAAGGTAAAATTGACATAAATTTCATTGGTATGATTAATCTTTTTGGAAAATAAATTTCAAATTTTGAGCTTAATAGCCCTTTATAAATTCTTAGAGCTGCATTCTTAGCAGTCATCAAGAAAGGCATTGGAAATTTATTTTTATCAGTCATCGGTGTTTTTATAAAGCCTGGGTGAATAACTTGAATTTTTATTTTTAATTTTGATAATTCAAGCCTAAGTGTTTCAGCAAGAAAGGTTAGACCTGACTTAGTAATGCCATAAATTCCCGAATTTGGCAAACCTCTGAATCCTGCGGGTGATGAAACAAACACTATTTGTCCATTATTTCTTTTTCTCATATNGGGTAAGATATTATTTAAACAATTTATCTGTCCCATAAGATTTACATTCATTACTTCCTTAATTCTTGAAAGTTCTACAGATTCAAGATTTCCAGGGTTATAGGCAGCTGCATTTAGAACAGCTATATCTATTTTTTTAAATCTTTGAATTATCTTTTTAATTACATTTTTACATTCTAATTCAGAGCTTACATCAAGTTTAAAAACCGTTATTCTGTTTTTGGAATATAGTTTAACCTTATTTAATTCTTTGACTCTTCTACCACTGATGATTACATGATATTCATTATCAACTAGGACTTTTGTTAGCTCGGCTCCAATTCCAGTTCCACCTCCGGTTATCCATACAATTTTTTCATTATTTTGGCTCATAGAATTTATCTAAAAAATATTCTATTTTACTACTATCTTTAATAAATATCATTTTTATCCAATTTTTATTATCATCATACCAGATGTCAATATCTAAGTCTTTGCCAGTAATTTCTTTCCCTCTTAACTTAAAATGAGTAGACCAAATACTTTTATCATAAATATTTTCCCTACCAATTTTTTTAATTTTAAGGTTTATCAAGCTACAGTCTTGTGAATTAATAACTTTCCTCTCTTCGGCGTTTTCAACAAGTTTATAATTCCAATAAGTGGTTGGAATCATTGGCATTAATTTACTTTCATCTCCATGAGTTCCGTCCCTATATAAAAAACCATCTTTGGTTAAAATACTGCAATTTAATATTTCTCCATTTTTATTTGTTTCTGATTCTAAACTCTTAAATTTATTATCAACCCAAACTTCTTTATTTTCATGAAAATAATCGTAAATATTGAATCCTAAAAATTTAACTTCAAATTTTATTTCAATTTCTGATTGAACAATATTCTCTTTTTTTAAGAGTTTAAGCTTATGATACCCGATTTTTTGTCCATTCCTGTAAACATGAAAAAAAATCTCTGAACCATAAGAATTTGTACCTAGAGTTGAAAAAAATATGAAATTTAAGAAAAATAATAAGAGTACTTTCACGAAATTAAGGTTGGTTAGATTTTTTGCCTAACCAACCCAAATATACTATCTTCTGTTTCCAAATAATTGGAGAAGCATTATAAATAGATTTATAAAGTCTAAGTATAATCTTAAAGACCCCATTATTGCTTTTTTTCCTTCATTCCCAGATCCATCAAAATACATATTTTTGATTTGTTGGGTATCATATGCGGTTAACCCTGCAAAAACTAATACACCAATTACTGAAATAGCAAACTGCAAAATAGAACTTGCCATAAAAATATTTACTATTGATGCTATAAGTATTCCGATTAAGCCCATAAATAAAAATGAACCCCAACCTGATAGATCTTTTTTAGTCGTGTAACCATATAAACTAAGAGCTCCAAAAGCTCCGGCGGTAATAAAGAATACTCTTGCAACAGATTCACCGGTATACTGTATAAAGATGCTACCAAGAGAAACTCCCATAACCGAAGCAAAAGACCAATATAAAATTTGGACCGTTGACTCTTTCATTTTAGAAATTCCAAAACTTATTGCCAACATAAATCCTAATGGTGCAAGCATTATTATGAAAGCTAATGGAGATGCATAAACAGTTGCGCCAAATGAAGTTAACTGATTTGTGCTAAAATCAAAGGCCATCTGAGAAAATAAATGCGCAATAGTTCCAGTTAGTGCTAAACCAACAGCCATAAATGAATATACTTTATTCATGTATGCTTTAAGACCAAGATCAATTTCTGAATCAACTGATGATCTAGATTGTATTTTTTTGTCGTAATCATATGCCATTATGTAAACTCCTGATTTTAATAATTAATTAATTTTACTATAATTAGCTTAACTTTACCACAATAAATATGTTACTTTTTTGTAAATACAAGATTTTTTTATAGGGTTTGAAATGAAATATAATTATTTAGGTAATTCACAAACTAAAGTTAGTATAATTTGCCTTGGAACAATGACCTGGGGAGAACAAAATAATGAGTTAGAAGCATTCGAACAAATGGACTATGCTATTAAAGAAGGTGTGAATTTTTTTGATACAGCTGAACTATATTCCGTTCCACCTAAAAAGGAAACATGGGGATCAACAGAAAAGATTATTGGCAATTGGTTAGAAACTAGAAAGTGTAGAGAAAAGATTGTTTTAGCTACCAAAGTAACGGGTCGATCAGGTATGAATTGGTTTAGAAATAAAGAAACGAGACTCAGTAAACAACAGATTTCGGAAGCAATTAACGGTAGTTTACAAAGATTAAAGACAGATTATATTGATCTTTATCAAATTCATTGGCCTGATAGAAAGGCAAATTTTTTTGGAAAACTTGGATATAAGTACGAAGATGATGTTGATGCAATTCCAATCGAAGAACAGTTAGACGTTTTAAATGATTTAGTTAAGGCAGGAAAAATTAAATATATTGGACTTTCTAACGAAACGCCATGGGGCTTGACAAAATTTTTAAATTTAGCTGAAAAAAACAACTGGGCAAGAATTGTTTCAGTACAAAATCCATATTCATTATTAAATAGAAGTTATGAAGTTGGAATGGCAGAAATTTCCATTAGAGAGAAATGTGGACTTTTAGCATATTCACCCCTGGCCTTTGGAATGTTGACAGGTAAATACGATAATGGTTCTAAGCCTGATGGAGCTAGACTAACACTTTTTGGAGAAATGTTCACAAGATATACAAAGCCCAAAGGTATAAAGTTTGCTGAAAAATATAACTCAGTAGCAAAAAAATTTAATTTGACTCCTTCATCTATGGCACTAGCTTATGTTAATAGTAGAGACTTTATTACCAGTAATATTATAGGTGCAACAACAATGGAACAGCTGAAAGAGAATATTGATTCTNCAAAAATTGAATTAAGCGAAGAAATAATTTCTGAAATTGAGGAAATACATGACACTAACCATTACCCTTGTCCATAATTATAGATTTCTGTGAATTTCTTATTTTGGATACTAGATAAGTAGAAACTATTATTATTAAGATACCTATAATATTAATCGACTCTATATTTTCTTGAAGAAAAAAATAACCTAGTAAAAAAGAAAAAATAACTCTTGAGTAGCTGAATAAGATAACAACACTTGTTTTTTCATATTTATAGCTTTCCATATTTAAAAATTGTCCAATCAAAGCTGTAATTGTTAACAAAGTTAATTGAAAAAGATCATATAAATTTAAGTAACTTATTTCTGAAAAAAAAATTATTCCACTGAGAATTGTAGAAAAAAATGAATGGTAAAAAATAATAGTTATTGTTTTGTTTGAATTTAAAAGCTTGACTGAAGAAATTATTCCTGCTGCAACAAAAAATGAGGATATTAATGATAAGATTGTTCCATTTGATGAAATTAATTCTTCAGGATTAAGTATAAGATAAGTTCCAACGAATCCTAAGATTGAAAAAAACAAAACTTCTTTAGTCAATTTTTCACTAAAAAAAATAATTGCAAGAATGCTAACGAAAAATACTTTTGTAAAACCAATTGTACTTGCCTGTGCTAATGGTATAAATGATAAAGCTGAGTAACCAAAATACATAGCAAATACACCAAAAATAGAACGTATTATTTGTAAAAAAATATTAGGTGTTTTTAAGTAATTAAATTTTTTTTTTTTATATTGAAAAGCAAAAAAGATTATAATTAAAAATAATCCAATTAAACATCTATAAAACACTATGACTTCAATATTGATTTTTTGACTTAGTAATTTTACCTGCATTCCTAAAATAGAAAAAAATAGGGAGCTTAAAGTCTGATAAAATAAACTTTTTANTTTATCAATGNTCATTATTTATTTTTCTCAGATACAAATTACAAATNATTAATCCTGACCCACAAAAAAAAGTTATTAAATCTATTTTTTCATTAAAAAANANNAATCCTATTAAAGTAGCAAAAATTAATTTNGAAAAATCAAAAGGAATAATATTAGTCATTTTTGAAAGACTTATTGCTTTTGTCCAAAAGAAATTTCCTAGAGTTCCAAATACAGCTAGACTTAATAATAAAATCCAATGATGNATTTCTACTGGTGTTTTCCAAACTGGGATTGCTGGTATCAGAGTAAAAGGTGTCATAAAAAAAACCATAAAAAACATTATTGTAAAAACTGGTTCTGTNTTAGTAAGGTCTTTTACCATCAATCCNGCAATGGCNTGCGTTATAGCAGCTAAGAGCGCTACCCAGGTTCCAAACTGTATAGTAAGGTCAGGCCTAAGTACAATTATTGTTAATATAAATCCAAAAATTAAAGTCAAAATACTTAGACTACTTGCTTTTTCCTTAAATAAAATAATACTTCCAATAAACATAAATAATGGAGTTGTAAAGCTTATAGTCATGGCCTGAGATAATGGTATGAGAGTATAAGACCAAAATAAAAGTAGCATTGTTACTCCACCAAATAAACTTCTCCAAAAAAGAAATTTTTTTCTTAGACTATTAAACGGATTGGATTTAAAAATTAGCATTAGAGGAAGAAAAAAAAGTAAACTTAAAAAATTTCTAAAAAATGCTTGTTCAAAAGGNTGAAACATTAAACCTAAATATTTTATTANTCCTCCTANAATAGAAAAAAATAAGCAGGATATNATAATTAAGAATATNGGNAAGAAATTATTTTTTTNTTGTGACATAAATATTCATCTAAGCTTATCAGGTCTTGCATTTTTATGATAATTATGTCAATAAAAAACATGAGTTTTAAATTATTAAGTTTTTCGAAGTTTTTTTTTATTTTTTTACTAACTTTATTTTTTATGCAANTTAATGNTTTTGGAAAAAAACTTGCAAAATTTAAGGATTGGACAGCTTATTCTGAAGGNGAAGCAAAAAATAAGGCNTGNATGGCTGTTTCTAAACCTATCAANCATGAGGGANATTANAAAAAAAGAGGTGAAATATTTGCAATTGTTACTCATATGCCTGGACAAGAAAAGTGGGATGAATTTAGTATAGTNGCGGGTTATAATTATAAGGATGGNAGTAANCCAGATATTCAAATAGGTGATTTAAAACTGCAACTTTTTACCTCTGGTTCTAGAGCATGGAGTTTTAGTGTGAGAGAAGATTTAAAAATAATTAATTCAATGAAAACAGCATTAAAAATGAAAGTTGTTGGAACTTCATCAAGGGGTACAATTACTACTGATAGNTANTCACTTCAAGNATTTACAAANGCTTATCAAAAAATTAATGAAGCATGCCAGAAAAAATAAAATAAAAACTNATGNTTNAANATAAANTTAGAAAGATAGTATTAGCTTTTTCAGGAGGTTTAGATACATCAATAATTTTAAAATGGCTTCAAGAAACTTATAATTGTGATGTTGCTACCTTTACTGCTGATATTGGACAAGGACTAGAAGTTGAAGAAGCTAGGGAAAAAGCCAAAAATCTTGGTGTGAAAGAAATATTTGTAGAGGATCTAACTGACGAATTTGTAAAAGAATACGTTTTTCCAATGTTTAGAGCAAATACATTGTACGAAGGGCAGTATTTGCTGGGAACCTCAATTGCTAGACCACTGATAGCTAAAAGACAGATAGAGATTGCTAATTCTGTTGGAGCTGACTCAGTGGCCCACGGTGCAACTGGGAAAGGAAATGACCAGATAAGATTTGAGCTGGGTTATTATGCTAATAATCCAAATATCAATGTAATAGCTCCTTGGAGGGAATGGAATTTAAAATCTAGGAATGACCTAATAGAGTATGCTAAAAAACATAAAATCACTGTGCCAAAAGATAAATTTGACGAACCTCCATATTCTATGGATGCAAATATTTTACATACTTCATATGAAGGAAAAATTTTAGAAGATCCGTCGGTTGAACCAGATGAAAAAATGTTTGAAAGAACAGTTTCACCAATTAATGCACCTAATATTCCTATCGAAATTTCAATAGATTTTTTAAAAGGAGATCCAATATCTATNAATGGAAAAAAAATTGCACCAGGGAAATTATTGAGAAAGCTTAATGATATAGGAGGNGCAAATGGAGTTGGACGATTAGATATAGTTGAAAATAGATTTATTGGNATGAANTCAAGAGGAGTTTATGAGACTCCNGGCGGAACAATATTANTGATNGCAAGAAGAGCAATCGAGAGCCTGACNTTGGACAAAGGGGCNTGTCATCTGAANGATGAAATNATGCCNAAATATGCTGAATTAATTTATAATGGTTTTTGGTTTTCTCCAGAGAGAGAAATGCTCCAATCTCTTATTGATANAAGTCAGGAATTTGTTTCAGGAACNGTTTATTTAAGGATTTATAAAGGAAANNTAGAAGTTTTAGGCCGNAAATCATCAAACTCNTTGTATTCTAATGAGATTGCTACATTTGAGTCAGATCAAGTTTATGACCAAAAAGATGCACTNGGNTTTATAAAACTTAATGCNNTAAGANTGAAATTAATCAAGAAAAGAACTTAANTCNANTGGNTTTANATTNTTNTGTTTATATGCTGCATTCATTGTATTTAATAATAAGCAAGCAATTGTCATTGGTCCNACGCCTCCAGGAACTGGTGTAATAAGAGAANCTTTTTCATGAATATTGTCAAAGTCTACATCTCCNACTAGTTTCATTTTTCCATCTACNTCAATTCTGTTTATNCCAACATCAATTACAATNCTANCATCTTTTACCCAGGATTTTTTTACCATTTTTGGAACACCCACAGCNGCTANCAAAATATCCGCTTCTTGACAAATTTTTTCAATATTTTTTGTTCTTGAATGAACTATACTTACTGTAGCATTTAATTGTAGCAATAAAGCAGCCATTGGTTTTCCAACAATGTTGGATCGACCAATGATAACTGCTTTTTTACCAGATAAATCGTTAGAAATTCTTCTAATCATAATACTACAACCTAAAGGAGTGCAAGGAACAAATGTTTCTAGACCTGTCCAAAGTTTTCCTACATTTACCGCATGGAAACCATCTACATCTTTTTCTGGATTAATTCTATCAAGGACTTTATCGGAGTTAATATGATCTGGTAGTGGAAGTTGAACCAGAATACCATTGATCTTTTTATCACGATTAAGATCTTCAACTATATCTAGAAGCTTTTTCTCTGAAGTATCTTCAGTTAATTTATATTCATAAGATTCAAAGCCTACATCTTCAGTTTGTTTAATTTTATTCCTCACATAAACTTTACTAGCAGGATTCTCACCAACTATCACAACAGCCAAACCAGGTGTAATACCTGTTTTTTCTTTAAATTTAAATCCAAAATTTTTAACTTTCAATCTTACTTCTTCAGCTAGCTTTTTGCCATCAATTATCTTTTCATTTTTCATAATTATATTTGATATCTTTCTATTGCATATTGAAGTGTACTTATGATTATTAGAAGTATTACAGGTGAAATATCAAGACTACCAAATGAAGGTAAAAATCTTCTAATTATTTTTAAAGCTGGCTCAACTATTTTATACAAAGATTCCATAATCATAATTACAAAACTGTTATTATTATTAATTATTTCAAATGAAATTAGCATACTTATTAATACATAGATAAATATGCAAAACCAGTATAAACTTAATAAATTGTATGCTAAAAAACCAAATACTGACATGATATTTCATTGAAATACGGTAAAACAATTATCTTTTTATTATGAATGACAAAAATATTCAAATAGATTTTAATTTTAGCAGACCTATAGACTTTCAAAAAAATATTGATTCAATTGAATTTAACAAGTTTTATAAATCTTTACTTATATCATCAAGTGATAAATTATTAGAAAAACATTTAAAATTAATAATAATAGAATTAATTTTTTGCTGGTTTGAATCAAAAGATCAGTTTTTAACTGTATCAATGTCTAAAAGAGGTTATAGAGCAAAATCAAGATACAACCCAAATATGATTTCTTCATGTTTAATTCAAGCTGTAAAGAAAATAAAAGATAAAAAACTTTTAGAACTTTTTCCAGGTTTTTTTGATTTAAAAAGAAATATTAGTCGACTAACCAGGATTAGAGCCTCAGAAGATTTAGTAAGTAAATTTACTAAATATAATTTTAATCATATTGAATTTTTAAATTTAAAAAATAGAGAAACTATATTGTTGTCAGATTCTCATAAGAATTTGATAGAATATGAAGACAACTTTTCTACACATGAAATGCGAGAAGTTCTTAACCATCATAATATACTTATGACAAAAACTTTTTTTGATATNNCTTGTGTTNAGAATAATTTTATCTTGAGGGGTGATNNAACAAAGATTNTAATTTCATTTTTNTCTAATTTTGATTCAAGAATTTTTACTAATAATTGGNNAGATGGNGGTCATTTTTTTGGNAGCTGGTGGCATANGCTAGATNTGAAGTCAATAAATGAGTTTTCTCAACATATGTTAATAAATGATCAAAAAACTAGTTTTGTAAATTTATCANNNTTNTTTTCATTATATTTTTCTAAATATTTCTATATTGANCAAAATGAAATTGAANTTGATTTAATCTNNAAAAATTCAAATTTAATTAGAAATATAGATCATCTTAACCATTTAATAATNAAGGCCGTTNGTTCGCAAAATATNAATGGNTTATTTCGTTCTTTTTGNAATGATAAAAGAAAGTTGGGAATTGAGGAAAAAATAAAAANNACAGANTTTCAANANCTTTTGAGNNTTNTTAAGCGAANAAAAAAGCTTTATANTCTTTTTTTTAAAAAAAATGAATTTAACTGGGANTCAATNNTTTCAAATATTTTNTATCAATTAATTAAAAATNTTGGAACNGCAAATATTCCAATAATTAAAGTTAAAGACAGGATATTTTTTCAGTCAAAGTTTGAAAAGAATNTANTTGATTTTTTATCAAACTTTNTTTCTAAAGACTTAAGTTCNGAAAAATTTCAATTAAANNGTCAAAACTGNTTTTCTTATAATAATACAGGTTTTTTTGATAAATTNAGGACTAANAAACTTAATTATTCAAAAAGATTTCTGGAAAATAAAAAAAATTTTGATAANATTCATNAAAAGNAAATAACAANTCGTTATTTAANATTCNATATTGAAANAATTATGTATTCAAAATCTGGACTTGAACAAAAGAAATTTTCTAAGGGTACGAAAATATATTCTAAAGGAGAAAAAGCATTTTTTGCTTATTACGTTAATTCAGGAAAAGTTAATATATATAGTCCTGGAGGTCTTCTTTTGGGGCAAATCGGTGAAGGAGAAATTTTTGGTGAAAGAGGACCATCATTAGAAGAGTCTCGTTCTGTTACCGCTGAAGCTGCTACTAATTGTATACTTTTTCCAATTAGTGAGAAAACTATTAAAGAAAAAATAACTAAAGCTGACCCAGTAATTAGAGCAATGTTGAGAAGCCTTTTAATTAGATTAAATGANATTAATGTAAAAAGTGAAGATTTTTGGAGAAATCTTAATGTGATGACATCTTTATCAGGAAAAGATAANGATTAGTTTCTANAAAAAAAACTAAAGTGTATTTTTACCTTGTCTTTGNANACTATTTTCNTCCCCATTTACAAGATTCCAAAATTGGTCCATATAATNNTCGTCAAATCTATTTATATTGAATTTTGAATAATTATATTTATTAATCATATCTGGTTCTCCTAAAATTTCCTCTGCAAGAGACTCACCTAGAACAGGTGAATATTTCATAGCTTGCCCAGAGCCAAGATTATGAAATAAGTTTGAATATTTTGAATCTTTACCNAGAATAAAACGAAGATCTGGTGTGATATCAAAAAATGAACGATATCCATTTGAATAAACTGTATTATCAATATTTGAAAATCTTTTTTCAGCAATATCTTCATATGTTTTTATTTGATTGTAGGCTAGACTTTGATTCATGGGTTCATTTAAATATTCTCCACCATTTACAGCACACAAATCATTGATAAAGTTTTTAGCTATTTCAAAAACAGAACGTTTTCTTGGTCGATGAGCATGAAGTTTATTTCCTCTCCATGATCTAAAATAACAAAGATTTACATAGTCTGCAATTATCGGGTATTCATGCCTAATCTGTTTTGGACTTTCCATCCAATTAACAACAGAAACTGGCTCAATAGTAACAGGAATTTTAATTCCAATTTTTAGAAACAGCTGAGGACTCCATGCACCAACGGCATTGACAAAGTTCTTAGCGGTTAGTTTCCCATTATTAGTTATACAAGAAGTAATTTTATTTGAATCATTAAGAATAGTATCAACCTTTGTTTTTTCAAAAACATCAACACCATTATAATCAAGAGCCTCATAGATAGTTGACCTCAAGATACTAGGATCAATTTGCAAAGCATCAGGNTCAAAATAATATGATTCCTCTTTATCNACTATTAGACTCTCNCCGCAAAGNTCNGCNGCAATNNNATGATCAATTTCTTTAAAAACAANATCNATAGAATTCATTCTTTTTGATAGNTCTTGCCAAGNCTTATTTTCTCCATCTTGATTTTTTTTTGCAATCCAAATAGCACCGAACTGTTCTAATTCCATATCTATTCCCCAAATGGACTTGAGATTTTTCCAAAGTTTAGTACTTGTTGACGCCATTAAAGATGCATCTTGATCAGCATTAGCCGATCTTACAATTCCTGAGTGCCTTGAGGATTCAGCAGCACATAAAACTGATTTATCAATTAAACAAACTTTTTCTTTTTTACTTTTTTTATTTAGCTTATGTTGTAAAGAAATTGCTGTTGCAGCCCCTAAACAACCTCCACCTATAACTATAGTATGATACATTGATCCTCCCCTGATTAATAATTATGGTATATAATATAAAAAATTACAAGATTTGAAATATGAAATTAGAAGATTTAAATNATAAAATAAAAGGAGTTTTCTTAAAATCATTTAATTTAGATGGTATGAAAAATTTTGACCTATTAGATTTTCATGATTTTAACACTAATAAATATCCTTTTTTATTGGAAAGTTCTGCTAGAGGAAATAATAGAGCTAGGTTTTCAATTTTATTTTGTGAACCAGAAAAAATAATTATTAAAAATAAACAGGATGATTCTCTAAATTTTTTATCTGAACTAGACACAGAGTGGAAAAGAGAAAAAGTTTTTCAAGAACCATATTCGCTTAAAGATAATAATTTCAACCTACCTTTTTTGGGGGGATGGTTTATNTATTTAGGTTATGAGCTTGCAATGGAAATTGAAAAGAAACTGAGCATTCCTGAATCTCCTTATAAAATTCCAACTGCTTTAGCTGCAAGAGTAAAGTCAGCAATTATTTATGACCAATTAAAAAACAATTTATATTTTTTTTCTGAATCTTCAGAATCAAAATTAGAAGAAATATTCTCTGATTTTAAAATAATCACTGAAGAAAAGAAAAAAAATGAAAAGGCTATAAAGAAAAAAATAAAGGTTTTAAAAAAAGGAACTGATGAACAACATCAAAAAGATATTAAAACATGTATAGAATATATCTTTCAAGGAGAAATATTTCAGGCAAACTTATCAAGACTATGGGAATTTAATTTAGATTCAGACGTTACTAATTCTCAAATTTACAAAGAATTAAGGAGAATTAATCCATCCCCATTTGCCGGTTTGATCCAATTTGATGAAGGATGTATAATTAGTTCATCTCCTGAAAGATTGGTCAGCGTTAAAAATAAAGTTCTTGAAACAAGACCAATTGCTGGAACAAGACCAAGAGGATCTTCTGGAATAACGGATGTTGAGCTAATAAAAGAATTAATAGATTCTGAAAAAGAAAGAGCTGAACATTTAATGCTTGTTGACTTAGAAAGAAATGATATTTCAAGAGTATGTAAATCTGGAACTGTGGAAGTTGACGAAATGATGGTTATTGAGTCCTATTCTCATGTTCATCATATAGTTTCAAATATTAAAGGAAAATTAAAAGACAACATAAATCCTGGTGAAATAATTTCAGCAGTTTTTCCTGGAGGAACAATAACTGGTTGTCCAAAAGTAAGATGCATGGAAATATTGGGTGAATTAGAAAAAATCGGTAGAGGTCCATATACTGGTTCTTTTGGATATATAACTCATTCAGGTGATTTAGATTTAAATATAATTATTAGATCAATGGTGAGAGAAGAAAAAAAGATTTCTTTAAGAGCAGGCGGTGGAATTGTTGCGGATTCAATACCTGAAAAGGAGACATTAGAAACAGAAGCTAAAGTTAATGCAATGTTAAAAGCACTTCAAAATATAAACAATTAATGAAACATATTTCTTTAATAAATGGCCAATTTACTGATAAAATTTCTGTTCTAGATAGAGGCCTATCATATGGTGATGGATTTTTTGAAACAATGAATTGGAAATACTTTTTAACT
>PALK01000022.1 GCA_002710765.1 Rickettsiales bacterium
TCCCTCCTCCGCTACCATAAAACCCAGAGTGAGTAGGGGTTTCCACAGTTCTCATAACAAACACACAGTAAAATAGATTGTTAGACAGAGTTAGACAGTAAAAGAGAGGAAATTAAAACAAGTTTTAAAACTTTTGTTGAGATTTTTCAAACTTTATCATTTGCTCTACTCTATATTCTTTTAATTTAGTTTGCATATCAAACCAATAACTGATTTTTTTAGAATTTTTTTTATTAAGTAAGTTAATAGCGTCCTTCATTTGAGTTTCAACCCATTGAGATTGCTCTATACTTTCGCTAATCTTGCGCTTATTAATATCATAAAAACTATCTTCCTCAAGATAACCAAAATGACTATAATCATCATAGATTTCGCACTTATAAACAGTAAGACTCTCAATTTGAAAATTCTTTCTATTTATGTCATATCCACTTTTAATTTTTTTTTTTAATATATGACTATAAAATTCAAAGTTTATATCAATTACTCTCAGATCTTTTGAATAAGTTCCAGTACTCGTTTTATGTTTTTCATACCTATGGTATTTACCCTTTTTTACTCTTTCACCAAACATATCATAAACTATGACTTTAAAATTTGGCAAGAAGGATATACCAATAACTTTTAGACCCCATTGAATTGAACTATCGCCACTGCCACTTTTTTGTATACATAATAATTCAATACCTTGTAAATCTTGATCGACTTTTAATTTTTTTTTATCTTTTTCATTATACTCGAATCCAGGAGCATTCTCATCCTGACAACCGTATAACTCTGAACAATGACTTTGATTTTCCTGAGAATAGGAAAAATTAAATGAAAATTGAAAACATACTAAAAACAAAATAATAATAACGACTTGCATTAAAATATCTTATTTCATCAAAACTTAATTGCAAATATATTTGTTAAAATGAATGTTAGACACCTTTGTTTGACACTTTTTCTAAAACCCTTTATGAGTATGGTGTTTGAATGAATAACTGTGGAATCATAATCCGTGTGTCGGGGGTTCAAGTCCCTCCTCTGCTATCATAAAAACTAAAGAGAGCAGGGGGGGTAAAGAGCTATCAAAATAAAATAAATTAAATATTGTGTTATACACAGTTAGACACTAAAAAATTAAATAAGAAATTGAAGATAGAAGCAATTTCTTTTTATACTAAATCTATGAAAGTAGTTGATACTAAATGAGAAGAAGACCTAATAGAGTGGGTGGCGGTTCTAATACAAATCTTAATGGATTATCTTTTGAAGGAATAACGGATTTATTAGAGTCTTTAAACCAAAATCCTAATTTTGAAGTGAAAAATAATAAAGTGTTTAAAAATAATAAAGTAGTTGGAGAATATTTTGAAAAACATGATTTTTATAATTCATTTTTAGAAAAAAAAATGTGGATTGGAAAATCATTAATTCAAAGAAATACTTACCTGACTCCGCTTTTTATAATACTTCAAATAAAACAGTTTATATAATTGAAAAAAAATATCAGGAAGGAACGGGTTCGGTGGATGAAAAACTACAAACATGTGATTTCAAAAAAAAAATATATATGAAATTAGTAAATCCAATTGGTTTAAAAATGGAATACTATTATTTACTAAATGACTGGTTTGATAAACCAGTTTATAAAGATGTATTTAAATATATTAAAGAAGTAGAATGCAAATTTTTTATAGGATTTATTCCTTTTTATGAATTAGGTTTAGATTAAAAATTAACTTTTTATGATTTTAAATCTTTACTTAATTTTGAGGAAGCTAATTTGAAGGCATTTCTAAAATGGGCGAGCGGAAAATTTAAAATATTTGAACTAAAAGTTCAAAGAAATATTACAATTAAATCTTCAAGTAGAGTTAAGATTTGTGAAATTGTTGTTGTATTTTAAATATCTTATTAGTCTTTTCTTTAAATAACTTGTTTACTTTTTAAATTTATAGTGTTTTTATAAGTAAGTATGAGAATTTTATATTTACTTTTAGTATGTTTTTTTCTTAACGAGAAAGCGGATGCGTTTACTCTTGCTGAAATTGCAATTGTTACCTCTTTACCTATTATTTTCGATCAATATGTTGATAATTCACTTTCGGAAAAGAATGTTTATCAAAAGAAAAATGAAGTTTTGCTTAAACATTCAAGACAAAAAACAAAATCTATTGAAAGTCCTAAAATATTAACAAATTCTGATTTAATATATTATCTAGATGTAGTTGACGAATTAAATATAAAAGCCAAATATTATTAGTTTTATTTCTAAATAATAAATAGCTGAGTCGTTAAATATAAAAATATATATTATATAATGAAAAAACTAATTTTAGCTGTATTAACTATCTTTTTGTTCAATTCTGCCAAAGCAGGTTCATTCTCTGAGGTTTTTGGTTCTGAAGGTTCTTCTGCTGTATCAAATCCTCAAACTAGATCATTAAGTTANTCTTTGCAATATTTAGCTTTTTCNGGAGCTACAGGATTTGTTGTAAAACAATTATTTGAAACTGGNTTTTTTGAACCNTTAGGTATTATTCCTGATACTTTNAAAGATTTATCACCNTTAGCNTATGATAAGTCTAAANANTTNTCNAANTATTCTAATTTAGAAAATACTAAAAATGAGATTTACAGTCTTAATGACTTTTCAACAATNAAANAAATTAAATTTAAAANNAGTCCANCNTTTAAAGGGATTAANAATCAAAAAAGATCTCTAATTAATGACTTTATGATNAAGAAAGAAAAAAGAGATTATTTAATTANNAAATATTATGATTAGTAAGTTAAAGTTATNTTTTTATATTTTTTTACTTTTTATTAACGGATGTACCTATTCTGACATTAATAAAAAAAGTATTGCAGAAATAATAACTTCATCTGGAGCAAGTTATGCTGCATATAAATTTTCAGATGGAGATATTTTTACAACTTTAATAGGTTCAGCAACAGGTTACTTAATTGGAAGCTATCTTGGAGATTATTTAGAAAAGAATGATTATTATTACTATAAATCTACTTTAATTAATACATTAGAAAGAAATCAAATTGGTTTAAATGGATATTGGAAAAATAAGAAATCTGGAAATGAAGGAGTTGTAATTGTTAAAAATTATTATAAACATCCAGAATGTAGACTGATAGAACACATTTATTTAGTAAAAGGCAAACCGTCAAGTTATTTTGATACGGCTTGTAGAGAAAATAGCGGATCTTGGAAGATTATTAGATAAAATTTAAGTTTATCTTTTATGAAAGATACATTATTATTTTATTTAAATGATTATAATTTCACCTGCAAAAAAACTTAATCTAATTTCTGAAAATTTTAAATTTCAGGTTTCGAAACCTATTTTTTTTAAAAATACTTTAAAGTTAGTCGAAAAACTGAAAAAATTGTCAAAAAAAGATATTAAGTATTTAATGAATATAAGTGATGATCTTTCAGAATTAAATTATAATAGATTTCAAAAGTTTTCAAATATCCAAGATTCTGAAAATTCAAAGCCAGCCGCTTTTACTTTCTCCGGAGACACATTTGTAGGACTTGACATAAATTCTTTTAGTATTTCAGAAATTGAATATGCTCAAAAAAAACTCAGAATCCTCTCTGGTTTATATGGTTTATTAAAACCTCTTGATATAATCCAACCTTATAGATTAGAGATGGGAACAAATGTCCAAAAAATTTTAGACAATTCATTATATGATTTTTGGGAACAAGAGATAACTAAGTCTTTAAATAGTGAACTAGAAATAAATAAATCTAATTTTTTACTAAATCTTTCATCTAATGAATATTTTAAATGTATTAATTCAAAAGATATTAATGTAGATATTATATCAGTTAAATTTCTAATTAATAAAGATGGTGACTTGAGGCAAATAGGTATGCTTTCAAAAAAATGTAGGGGTGCAATGGCACGGTTTGTTTTAAAAAATAAAATAACAAATTACAAGGATATTAAGGATTTTAATGATTATGGATATTCTTTTTATAAGAAAGATAAAAATACGATTACTTTTGTCAAAGATTAATGTCAGGTTCACAAAATATTTCTGTTCTTATTCCATGTCTTAATGAAGAAAAAACCATCAAAAATGTTATAGATGATATTAAACATCAATTACCAAATGCAACCTTTCATCTTTTTGATAATAATTCTTCCGATAATTCAATAAAAGAAGGATTAAGATGTGGAGCTAATATTCATGAAGTTAAATTTCCAGGCAAAGGTAATGTGGTAAGACGAATGTTTTCTGATGTTGATGGAGATTTATTCATACTAATTGATGCTGATAATACATATGATGTTTCNAAAATAAAAGANATGATAAGAATATTTAATGATAAAAATCTTGACATGTTAGTTGCAAGAAGAGTTGCTTCAGAAAAACAAGCATATNGGNTAGGNCATAAACTAGGAAATAAAATATTTTCAAGTTTAGTTAAATTAATCTTTGGAAATCAGATTGATGATTTGTTTTCAGGTTTTAGAATTTTTTCAAGACGGTTTATAAAATCATTTCCTGGTAATTCAAAAGGTTTTGAAATTGAAACTGAATTAACTATTCATGCTCTTGAACAAAGATTGCCAATAGATGAAGTTGATTGTAATTATAGATCTAGACCTCAGGGTTCAGTAAGTAAGTTGAACACTTTAAAAGATGGGGTAAGGATATTAAACGTAATACTAATTTTAATAAAAGATGAAAGACCTTTATTCTTTTTTACAGTTTTGAGTATACTATTCTTTTTACTTTCACTATCTTTTGGAACTCCTGTATTATATGAGTTTTTTGAAACTGGTTATGTTGAAAAAATACCTTCAGCTATTTTAGCTTCAATTAATATGGTTATATCTTTTCTTTGTTTTTTTTCTGGGCTAATTCTTGATGTTATAAAAAAAACAAGACATGAAATTAAAAGATTAAATTATATGCTGAATAAGTAATTATTTTATATTAATCTTAATCCTTTTTTTGTTTTTATTTTTTTTTAATTCTGAACTTTTTTCAATATCTTTTCTATTTTCTTCAACTAACCAAAGCATTTGCATTGCTAGGCCATGGACTTTTTTTGCTTTAGTTTCTCCAGATAGAAATCTTGAGAATTGTCTTTTACTGATACCAAGTGCATAAGAGGCATCAGTGATTGTTAGCTTAACTTCTATCATCCATAGTTTAATTTCTTTTGGATTTGGAGAATTAATATCTTCAAACATTATCAACTTTTATTTAAATAGGATTGAATATATTGTCTTTCAAATAATTTTTTATGCTTTAATGTTTTACTAAATGGATCATTTTTTGAGATTAAATAAATTGAAATAAACGATAAAGAAACCGAAAATAACCCAGGATATTTATATGGAAATATTGGATTTTCATTCCCTAAAATATCAACCCACACAACCGGACCTGTAATAACTAAAATAACTGCACTAAAAAGTCCAATAAATCCTCCTAAAACTGCTCCTTTAGTTGTTAATCCTTTCCATGTTATAGATAAGAAAAGAACTGGGAAATTTACGCTGGCTGCAATTGCAAAAGCTAATCCAACCATGAATGCAACATTTTGACCTTCAAATGAAATACCTAAAAATATAGCTAATATTCCTAGAAAAATTGTTGAAACTTTAGAAACAAAGATTTCTTTTTTTTCACTACTTTTTCCTTTACAAATAACGTAAGCGTACAAATCATGACCAATGGCTGAAGCGCCTGATAAAGTCAATCCAGAAACTACTGCCAGTATTGTCGCAAATGCAACTGCTGAAATAAAACCAAGAAATAAATCACCTCCAATTGCATGAGATAAATGAATAGCTGCCATATTATTTGAACCAATAAGATTTCCTGAAATATCTTGATAAAGAGTATTATTTGAGAGTGCAATTATTGCTCCGAATCCAATAATAAATGTTAAAATATAAAAATAACCAATAAAAGTTGTTGCATACGCAGCAGAAATTCTTGCACTTTTAGCATCCGGAACAGTGAAAAACCTCATTAAAATATGTGGCAAACCAGCAGTACCAAATATTAATGCAACTCCTAATGAAACTGCAGAAATAGGATCAGAAATTAATTGGCCAGGGAATAATATATTTTTTCCATTTTGATGAATAACAGTAGCTTTGGTAAATAAAGTATTCAAATTAAATCCATTATCAATTAAAACTAACAAGGCTAAAACGGTTGCTCCAAAAATTAATAAAATAGCTTTAATAATTTGTACCCATGTAGTCGCAATCATACCTCCAAAACTTACATAAGTTATCATTAATAAACCAACTATCCATACTGCATAATTATATGGTAAATCAAATAATGTTTGAATTAATCCCCCTGCTCCTACCATTTGAGCAATNAGGTATAGNAGNACTGTAGTAAGAGTTCCAAATGANGCTAAAATCCTGATNTATTTTTGATCTAACCTTATTGAAGTAGCATCCGCAAATGTATATTTACCAAGATTTTTTAATTTTTCAGCTAATAGAAAAAGGATAATTGGCCAACCAACTAAAAAACCAATCGAATATATTAAACCATCAAAACCTGAAAAAAAGACTAAACCAGAAATACCAAGAAAAGAAGCTGCCGACATATAGTCTCCAGCAATAGCTAAGCCATTCTGTAAACCAGTAATTTTTCCACCTGCTGCATAAAAGCTTTTCTTATTTTTTGTTTCTCTTGATGCAAAATAAGTTATTACTAAAGTGANNAATACAAATAATGTAAAAATACCTGCTGCAAAATAATTACTANTCATTTTTCAANATTTTATTTCTAATTTTATCAAGTTTGTNATTNGAAACTAATACATAGAATANAGTTAACATNATAGAAGTAATGATAATACNAAGTCCTGATATTATTCCANAAGTTAANGAAGTTTGATTCANTGTGAATGAGAATAATNCAGGTTTNAAACCAATTATTNCAATAAAAGAAAAGTAAATTATTAAAANNANTAAAGATAATATAATACTTAGAGAGTTTTGTAATTTTACTAATTTTACAAAATCCTTTTCTAATTGTATTTTTTTTTCTGTCAATTTTTTAAGTTATAAAAAGTCAGGGAATAAATATTTCCTGACTTTTTATATTATATTATTAAAGGTTAACAGTTACTGCTTTTAATTCAGTATAGTTTTTTAGTACCTCATGACCCATCTCTCTGCCCCATCCAGATTCTTTATAACCACCAAAAGGGAGTGATGCATCAAAAATATTATGACAATTAATCCAAACAGTTCCTGATCTAATTTTTGCAGCTAACTTATGAGCTGTACTTATGTTTTTTGTCCATACACTTGCTGCAAGACCAAAAGTTGTATTGTTTGCTGCAGTTGCAATTTTATCTAAATCTTGATCTGAAAAAGGTTGCGCACAAAGAACAGGTCCAAAAATTTCTTCCTTGACAATTGACATATCAGAATTTGTTTTAGCAAAAACAGTTGGATGAACAAAATGTCCTCCACTTGAATTATCATATTTGCCTCCAGCAACAATTTCACCACCGTCGCTTTTACCTGAATCAATATAACCTGAAACTTTTTCAAACTGCTCATTTGAAACTAAAGGTCCCATTTCGGTATCAGCATTCATTCCAGGACCTACCTTAATATTTGAAGCTATTTTTGCAATACCTTCAGTTACTTGATCAAATATTTTTTCATGAGCTAATAATCTAGAACCAGCACAACAGCATTGGCCATGATTAAAGAATATTGCACTTGCTGCACCGGCAATAGCAGCATCAACATCTGCGTCAGGAAATACTATAGTTGGTGATTTTCCACCTAANTCAAGAGATACTTTTTTTAGATTTCCTGTTGCTGCTCTTGTTATAATTTTTCCAACTNCNGTTGANCCAGTAAATGCAACTTTATCTACTTCAGGGTGAGCAGCTAAAGGAGCNCCTGCNTCTTCACCNAATCCAGTTACAACATTTANTACACCTTCAGGTAANATTCCTGAATCATTAATAATTTCTGTNAACCTTAATGCAGAGAGTGGTGTTTGTTCAGCAGGTTTAAGAANTATGGTACAACCGGCNGCTAGNGCAACTGANAGTTTCCANGCTGCCATCAAAAGTGGAAAATTCCAAGGTATAATTTGTCCNACNACTCCAACAGGTTCTCTTAATGTATAACTATGATACTGAGCACCAGGTGTGTAAGGTACAGANATNGGAATAGTTTCTCCTTCTATCTTTGTTGCCCAACCAGCCATNTATCTAAATATATCTGAAGATAATGCAACATCTGCTGCTGCTGCTATACCAACTGGCTTTCCGTTATCTAAAGATTCTANTTGAGATAATTCTTCNGTATGTTCATCAATTAAATCTGCAATTTTCCANATAATNTTACCTTTTTCATTTGGAGGNACACTACCCCATTTTCCTGAGTCGAAAGCNGTTCTCGCAGCTTTAACNGCTAAATTTATATCTTCTTCTCCGCCTGCGGAGCAAGTAGCTATTTTTTTNCCAGTTGCAGGNTCTTCAACATCAAAAGTTTTTCCNGATTTGGAATCAACCCAATTTCCNTTTATAAANAGTTTTTTCTNTGATGATAAAAATTTTGCAACATTATCATTCACGCTATAATTTAATATAGATGCATCCATTTTTTTTTCCTCCGTTAAAATAAATATTCTTCTCTAAATCTAGTATAAGTTATTTTAAATTTAAAGTAATAAATTAAATAACTTTGGAATATTTTATTTTAAAAAAAAATATTACTCCCATTCGAGTTCTGAGTAGGCTTTTGTAACATTTCTGATGTGATATTCATTAAACAATAACCAATTTTCTATATTATTTGCTTTTTTATTTTGGGTAGTTTCTTCAATTGTTTTCCCTGTTTTATGAGCATTTCTAACATGGTCAATTATTCTATTAAAGTAGTTGAGCATAGGATCAATAATTTTATTTTTTTCACCAAAAGTACCATGACCAGGTATTATCATTTTAACTGAATCTTTTTTTATAGCTTCTAGATTTTTTTTCCAACCTAAAATACTTGCACCGATAGATGGTATTCTTTTTTCAAAAAAAAGCTCAGACCAGATTATATTGGTTTTTAAATCAAAAATTGATAAATCATTATCAGTATGAGCACTTGGCCAAGCCTTAATAGTTAATTTTCTTTCACCTAAATCAATTTCTATAGATTCATTTTTTTTTATTTTAAGATTTGGCAAAACAGGCTTTGTATCTAAGACTATTTTTTGTTCAATATCTGTTGCTTGTAATAATCTATAAAAATTAAAATTCATTGATAATGATCTTTCTAGATTTTCGTGACCAACAACAATTGGATTAAATTTAATAAATGCAGAACTACCAATAAAATGATCTGGATGTCCATGTGTGATTACTAAGTGTGAAATTGGTAAATTTGTTTTTTCTTTTATTTTTAATATTAGTTTTTCCGCTATTTGTTCAGTTCCTCCTGCATCAATAACTAATACTGACTTTTTACCTATTATAAAACCTAAATTACTAATATCACCATNGTTCGATGGATTTGAATCTTCATGNACNCCANAGTGAACAAAAATTCCATCTGCAACCTCAGTTAAGTTAAAAGATTCAGAAAGAAGTAAATTTGGAAAAAAAAAAAAAATTACAAAAAGTTTATAGTTTCGTAGGGTTTGGTGCATTACCATATACATCTTTAGGATTAAAAATTTTTTTANGCTCAGTAAATTTTAACTTAATTTTTTTTTTATCTTTAAATTCAACTTTTCTATAAAAACATGATTTGTAACCAACATGACAACTAGCTCCGTTTCCAGAAACTCTAACTTCAATCCAGATACAGTCTTGGTCATCATCGATTTTCATTTCTATTATCTTTTGTTTTAAACCACTTGTTTCACCTTTTTTCCAAATACACTTTCTACTTCTTGACCAGTAATGAGCATAGCCAGTTTGTATAGATTTCTTTAAAGCTTCTTCATTCATGTAGCCATGCATTAAAATCTGATGATTGAATTCATTAGTTGTTATAACTGGAATTAAACCAAAATTATCAAATTTGGGTTGAAGTTCAGTTCCTTCTTCTACTTCCTCCACAGAATTTCTTTTTTTAAAAGTGAATGACATTAGTTTTTAATAAGATTTAGAAATTTTTGTTCCATTTTTTCGTTATTTTTAAATTCACCAAGAAAACAACTTGTAACTGTAGANACATCAGGTTTTGAAACACCTCTAGTTGTCATNCATTGATGATAAGCTTCAATATAAACTGCAACNCCCTTTGGGTTNAAGGCATTTTGAATAGTTTCACCTATTTGCTGAGTCATTGTCTCTTGAGTTTGAAGTCTTTTTGCAAATATATCNACTANTCTTGCTAATTTTGATATACCTACNACTCTNTTAATTGGTAAATATGCGAGATGGACTTTACCAANTATTGGAACCATGTGATGTTCNCAATGAGANTGAAGGGAAATATTTTTTAACATAACAATATCATCATAACCTTTCACATCATCGAATGTTTTTGAAAGAATTTCTGCGGGTGAAGCCTCATAACCTGAAAAAAATTCATTGTAAGCATTNACTACTCTTTTTGGTGTATCTTTTAATCCTTCTCGATTAGGGTTGTCTCCAGCCCATTTAATAAGCACTTTTACAGCTTTTTCAGCTTCTTCTTGTGTTACTTTTTTATTTATTTTATTACTTGTTTCTTTCTTTGGACTTATCGCATCCATTTTTGAATTCCTTTTATCGATTAATTATTGTAATTGTATTATACAGTCTAAATTGTTATTAAAAAATAAAAATAAAGTTATTTTTTGTTAGATTCTTATTCCTAACAAAAATAATGTTAACATTCAATAATATTCAAATATACTNAGTTCTATGAAATTTAAAATAATTAATGGTTTTGTATATGATCCAACCCAAAACTTGAACAGAGAAAAAAAAAATATTTATGTTAAGGATGATAAGATTGTTGAACCTAAGAGCAATGAAATAAAAGATTATAAGCATACATTTGATGCTAAAGATATGATAGTGATGGCAGGAGGTATAGATATTCATTCTCATATAGCAGGAGGTAATGTCAATAATGCAAGATTATTAATGCCAGAAATTCATAGAAGATTCGTTGAAAATTTTCTTTCTAATAGAAATCATCTTCCTGGTAAAGGAACNAGATGGACAACAAACGGAACTGGATACAAATATGCAGAAATGGGATTTACGACAGTTGTAGAGCCAGCAGTTTTACCGATCAATTCCTTTCTTACACATTTAGAATTAGAAAAAATACCAATGATAGATAAAGCTGGTTTGGCAATTTTAGGAAATGANAATTTTTTATTGGAAAGTTTACATTNTAAAAAAGGTCAATCATATATTGATGATTATGTNTCTTGGACAATTAATTCTAGTAAATGTNTAGGTTTAAAAGTAATCAATGCAGGAGGATCTGAAGTTTTTAAACGAGGNGGAAAATCTTTTAATTTAGATGATATAGTTCCATCNTATGGCATTTCATCCAGACAAATTCTNAAAACTTTAAATCTAGCAAATGAAAATTTAAAAATACCCCATCCTCTNCATGTNCACTGCAANAATCTTGGNATGGCNGGTAATATNAATACAGCCTTAGATACAATTGATGGAGCTGAAGGAAGAAGAATGCATTTAGCTCATGTNCANTTNTATAGTTATGGAANCAAGGGNTCTANAGGATTTTCATCNGGATCATTGGAGTTAGCNAATTCAATAAATAAAAATAAAAATATNACTGTTGATATNGGACAAGTAATGTTTAATCCGACAGTAACTATTTCNTCAGATATCCTAAGACAATNTAATGCCAGAGAATTTTCAAATCCTAAAAAGTGGATAATTTCTGAAGTNGAAGATGGAGGAGGGGGTATTATTCCATANCANTATAAAGAAAAAAATTATGTTAATTCTTTNCAATGGATTATTGGTNTGGAACTTTTNCTNATGATTGAAGATCCATGGNGAGTTTTTTTGACAACNGATCATCCTAACGGTGCACCTTTTACTTCATATCCAAAGTTGTTTAGGTTATTAATGGATCTTGANTATAGACNNATGGAAATTGACANANTAAATAAAAGNTCGAATAAAATNTCATACCTNAAAGATATAAAAAGNATTTACTCTATGTATGAAATAGCAATCATGACAAGAGCCGCTCCAGCAAAATTGTTAGGTCTTAAAGATAGAGGATCATTGAAAGAAGGATGTATTGCAGATATTTCAGTCTATAACCCCAAAAAAAAAATTGATAAAATGTTTGAGAGTGCAGTTTTTGTTTTTAAGAATGGTGAGAATATTGTTAGAAATGGTAAAATAATAAAGTTCAAACAAGGAAGAACTCAAACTTTAAATATTACATCTAATAAATCAATACGAAGAGATTTGCAAAAATGGTTTGATAAATTTTATTCCCTTGATTTAGACACGTTTGAAATAGATAAAAAATTTTTTGGTGAAAAAAACTTCCAAACTCACAAAGCTCTCTAGTCAAAATTATGTTTTTGCGTAGGGAGCAATAAGTTTATAAAAGTATGGTGTTGCGAACAAAGTAAGTATTATAGAAAAAAGTAAACCAAAAAAAATAACTATTCCAATTGTTAGTCTAGATTCACTCCCTGCACCTGAACTAAGAATCAAGGGGATTGAACCTACCATGGTTGATATTCCGGTCATAATAACTGGCCTAAATCTTTTATTACATGCTTTCTGTATTGAAGCACTAAGATTTGAACCCTTTCTTTTAAGTTGATTGGCAAATTCAACTATTAAAATTCCATTTTTGGCTGAAATGCCCATCAAAATTATAATACCAATCTGACTAAAAATATTAAGCGAACTTCCAACAATCCATAAACCAAATAAACATCCTGTTAATGATAAAGGAACTG
>PALK01000023.1 GCA_002710765.1 Rickettsiales bacterium
ATTTTTGCATCCTGAATTGCTTTTCTCTCTTTTAAAACATTCTTTCTTTTTTTTGATTTAAATTTAGATAAGAAATCATCAAACGAATTATAATTATTATTCTTCCAGTGGTATTGAATTCCAATCCTTTGATGAAAACCAAATTTTTTTAATGCTTCAGATTGAAATTTTTCTGAAAAATTGAGATGAAAAGAAGATATTTTTTTTTTTTTAATTTCATTCATAAGCTCTGGAAAGAAAACCTCAAAACTATTAATAATACTTTTATCTATAAAAATTTTTTCAGAATTTATTGGTGTAAATGGTATGCCTGAAAGTAATTTAGGATAATAGTTTAATCCCAATCTTGAATATGCATCGGCCCAACTGTGATCAAAAACGTATTCTCCATTAGAATTAAATTTTTTAAATGTGGGAATTATCCCACATATCTTCTTATCTTTTAATATTAAAAAATGATTAGCCTCCCAGCCTGTGTCTTTTGATGTACATTTACTTTCTTCAAGTGCACGAAAAAAATCATGTTTTAAAAAAGGATTTTCGCTATTAATTAGATTATCCCATTCCTTTTTATTTACTGAACTCACTGAGCTTTTAGATAATATTTTGTATATCATCTGATTACAAATTTTTTAATTGACATTATTTTAATATTGAAAAAGTTCCATCAATTTCAATTGGAGAATCCAAAGGTAAGCTGTGAACTCCGATTACACTTCTAGAGTGAGATCCATGTATATCACCCAAAACTTCAATTATGAGTTCTGAAGAAGCATTGAATAACTTTGAATGTTCAGAAAAACTATCAATGCAGTTCAAATATCCTTTAATATTTATACATTTTATTTGGTTTGGATTTATATTATTCTCAATTGTTATTTTATTTAATACTAATAGTAAATTTACAGTTGCCAGCTTAATAGATTCTTTGGCTTTTTCCATATTTATTTCTCTACCAATTTTACCAGTAGATAAAATTTCTCCTTTGGTTATTGGCAATTGTCCAGATACAAATACTAATTTTTCAGTCAAAGAGTAGGATTTATATTTAGCTAATGGTATTAGGTCATCACTTACACTATAACCTAAGCTAATTAATTTTTCTTTTATAATGATTTTATACCTTTTGTTTATGGTTACAAGATAAACAAATTAACTGGTTATTTTTTCTATATATTGTAAAATTACCACATTTAATACATGGATCTCCTTCAAAAGAATAAGAACCTTCTTTATCTTTTGATGTAACATTTTTTATATTTTTATTTGTTATAAGAGTAAGATTATTATCAAAAATTTTTTTTCTGACATATCCTTTACTTGTAAAAGATAATAAAACTTTTTCTGCTTCATGTTTACTATTTTCTTTTTGTTTTTCATTAGGATAGATTTCCGTAGTTTGATTAGATGATTCTTGATTGCTAAAATCATCTCTTCCTAAATATGAAATAGCTAGTTCTTTAAAAATATAATCTAAGATAGATGTAGAGAACTTTATTTCTTCATTTCCTTCAACAACACCACTCGGTTCAAACTTCGTGAACGTAAATGCTTCAACAAACTCTTCCAAAGGCACACCATATTGAAGACCAATTGAAATTGATATAGCAAAATTATTCATTAAACTTCTAAATGCTGCACCTTCTTTGTGCATATCAATAAATATCTCTCCTAATGTTCCATCCATATATTCCCCAGTTCTTAGATAAACTTTATGAGAGTTAATTGATGCTTTCTGAGTATATCCTTTTCGTCTATGAGGAAGTTTTCTTCTTGAAACATCTTTATTTGATTCATTATCAGTAGTTAAAAATTTATCTTTGACTTCTAATATAAGTTTTTCTAAATCTTCAACTATATTATTTTTTATAACTGGATCTTTAATATTAGCAGCAGTTAAGCTTTCCTTTTGCTGAATTATAAAATTTTGAATTATTTTTTTAATATCATTATTTTTAATCATTTTTTATATTTATTATGATAATATAGGTATTATTTATAAATATTATGAACTTATCATACAATCAAACTTTTTTAAAAATTTTTAGTAGTTTATTTTCTAATAAAGCAGGTGAAGATCAATATGGTAATTCATATTATTCAAATAATAAAGTTACACCTTCAAACAATTACAGAGAAAAACGATGGGTTATTTATAATGGTAATGTAGAGGCAAGTAAAGTACCACCGCAATGGAATGCCTGGCTTCATCATGTAACTAATCAAATTCCTAGAACTCATAAAAGAAAACCGCATTGGTTAAAGGAACATTTACCGAATCCAACTGGAACAAAAAATGCTATAAAACCTAAAAATATCAAGCAAAAAGAAAAAATAAATAATACATATTCAATCTGGGATCCAAATGATTAAAAAACATTTAAAATTTTTTTTAGGAATTTTAATTATTTTACCAATTATAAATTTAATATTTATAAAAAATAATATAAACAAAAATAATTTTTTATTAACTAGAGCTTATTTTAATAAAATTGATGGTGTTAATATTGGTACAGATGTTCGTATGTCAGGAATAAAAATTGGAGAAGTTTTCGAAATTAAAATAAATTCTAACAAGCCTTTAGTATATTTTGGATTGAATAAAAATACGATGATACCAAATGATTCATCAATATCTATCCAAACAGATGGTCTTTTTGGAAATAAGTTTTTTACTGTTGAGCCCGGAGGGTCTGAAGAATATTTGAAAAATAATGATGAAATAATATTTACTGAAGATTCAATGTTAATAGAAGACTTATTAAGAAAAATTATTGAAATAGGAGAAACAAAGGAGAGAGAAATATTATGAAAATAAACTATTTTGAGACAATTTTAGGATCGGTTATTCTGTTAATAGCTATAACCTTTTTATTTAATTTTTTAAATACCAATAAATCAAANCTTAATGATGAGGATTATATTTTATCAGCTAAATTTTTGAAAATTGGTGGCTTGGTTATTGGTAATGATGTGAAGTTAAGAGGAGTTAAGGTTGGTACTGTTTCAGGTATAAAATTAGATTCGGAATATTTTGCTGTTGTGGATTTCATTGTTGATGATAAAGTTTTTGTACCTAAAGATAGTTTNGTTAGTATTCATAGTGATGGTATTTTAGGAAACAAATATTTATCAATTGTTCCTGGAAATATAGATAATGGAAGATTAAATTCAGGTGGATTGATTGAGAATGTTGTAGATTTTGAATCTATTGAAGATCAAGTAAGTAAAATAATATTTTTAGCTACACAATAAACTATAATGAATGGCTATAAAAAAAATATGTGGAAAACAAAAACCAACGAAATTATTAGTTGCGATGAAAAGATAAAAGTATTAAACGAAAATTTTAAAGATTTAGAATTACAAATTCAAAATACACTTGATGATGCAGTCTTAATGGAATGTGATGAGTTTGACTTAAAACTTAAAATATTTAAATTAGTAAAAAGTATTAATTCTTCCTTTAAAAANTAATGAAAAATTTTGTAATTTTTTTTATTTTTCTTTTTTTTTCTACGAATTCATNTGCAGAAAACATTAAAGCTCAGGGAGCATATCTAAAGATTATCGATAAAGTATCAACAAAAATATTTAATCTAACTCTACCTTTAGGTCAAACATTTAACCTTGGTGATAGTGAAATGGTTATTTATCAATGTCTTTTTATTGATAGAAAAAAAAGAAATGACTCAATTGCATTAATCAAATTTAATTCTAAAGCTAATGAAGATAAGAATTTTATTGGATGGATTATTAAGTCTTCCCCTTCATTAAACAGTCTTGAAGATCCAGTTTTTGAGGTTAANTTAGAAAANTGTCTAATCAAAGATCCTCTTTTTCCTGAGTTAATTGAAATTAATTAAAATAGTCNAAAACATTNTTATTNAAAGTTTTAGGCATATTTGCATTTTTGGTGATATTTTTTTTCAATAGTTTCATATAAATGTCTTTTTTAATTTCTATTGCACCAAACTGTTTTAAATGATTTGTTTGAAATTGAGTATCTATAAAACTAAATCCACCCTGCTTCAGGTAAGCTGCAAGGTAAACTAAAGAAATCTTACTAGCATTAGGCTTACAAGAAAACATACTTTCACCAAAAAAAAATTTTCCTAGTTGAACTCCATATAATCCTCCAACTAAATCTAGCCCATCATAACATTCAATCGATGTTGCAAGACCATCTTCAAATAACCGAGTATATCCCTGAATTATTTGTTCATTTATCCAGGTATCTTTTCTTTTTTTACTTAATGAACCACATTTTTTTATTACTTTAGTAAAATTTTTATTTATTTTTATTTTAAATGGATTCTTTTTTATAAACTTTTTTAAACTTCTAGGAATTTTAAAGCTTTTTAAATCAATTAATCCTCTTATTTCAGGACTCACCCAAAAAATAAATGGATCATCAATCGATTCTGCCATTGGAAAAATACCCTTTTTATAACCATCTATAATCAAAAAAGGGGTAAGAAACATTTTTATAGAATTTTCTGTTCTAACCAATTTATATCATAATTTGCTTCTCTAAAATCATTGTTGTGCATTAATTTTTTAAAAAGCGGTATCGTTGTATCTACACCCTCAATTACAAATTCCATTAATGCTCTATTTAAGCGCATTAAACATTCTTTCCTATCTCTACCATGTATTATTAATTTGGCAATCAACCCATCGTAATGATTAGAGACATTTAATCCACTNTATAATGCNGAATCAACTCTNACNCCAGGNCCACCAGGNACGTGGTAAGTTTTAATTATTCCAGAAGATGGATAAAAGTTTTTAGAATTTTCTGCATTTATCCTACATTCTATTGAATGACCAATATTATTTAAATCATTCTGTTTAAGNGTTATTTTNTTTCCANATGAGATNTTTATTTGTTCTTTAACAATATCAACACCATAAACATTCTCAGTTATGGGGTGCTCAACTTGTAAACGTGTGTTCATTTCAATAAAATAAAATTCATTATTCTCATAGAGAAATTCAATTGTNCCAACATTTNGATAATTTAGTTTTNTCATTGAATCTTTACAAATTTTACAAATTTTTTCTCTTTGTTTTTCAGATAAAATAGGAGATGGACATTCTTCTATGAGTTTTTGATTCCTTCTTTGAATAGAACAATCTCGTTCACCAATATGAAGTATATTTCCATATTTATCACCAATTATCTGAATTTCAATATGTCTAGGATTAGTTAAATACTTTTCCATATATACAGAATCGTCACCAAAACTTCGCTTTGCCTCTAATTTTGCTAGAGAATATTGTTGTTTTAGCTCTTTAGTGGAGTGTACTTTTTTTATACCTCTTCCACCACCACCACTTGAAGCCTTAATGAGAAGCGGAAAACCTATTTTTTCAGAAATTTTTAAAGCTTCAGAAAAACTTTCAACAGCTCCATCACTCCCGGGTAATATTGGTAGTCCTATCTCTTTCGCTTTTTTTTTTGCCATGATTTTATTACCCATCAGAGCTAAATGTTCATACTTAGGTCCAATAAATGTAAAACCATGATCTTTAATTATTTTAGCAAAATTAGAATTCTCTGATAACAGACCAACACCTGGATGTATTGCATCAACATTCGCAATTGTTGCAGCTGAAATTATGGAAGGTATATTTAAATAGGAATCTTTAATATTAGCAGGTCCAATACAAACACTCTCATCTGCAAGTTTAACGTGCATAGCTTTTTCGTCAGCTGTTGAATGAATAGCAACAGTTTTAATACCCATGTCTTTGCATGCTCTATGGATTCGCAATGCAATCTCTCCTCTGTTGGCAATTAAAATCTTTTTAAACATTAAATTATTCTATAAGAACTAGTGGTTCACCAAACTCAACAGGTTCAGCATTTTTAACAAAAATCTTTTTGACTTTACCGGATCTATGGGACACAACTTCATTCATAGTCTTCATTGCTTCAATAATTAATAATACTTGTCCAATTTTAACATTTTGTCCAACTTCTATAAATGATTTTGCTTGAGGTTCAGGAGATAAATATACAGTACCAACTAATGGTGCTTTAATAGAATTATCTGAATCTTTATCATTCTTTTTATTTTCAGNTTTTGTTATTTCATTTTCAANAATTTTTGNAGGTAAACTTTNTANATAATTTTCTTTTTTTAATTTTATTTTCTCATTTCCNTCAAAATATTCAAACTCTGAAATACTANNCTTATCCATCAAATCAGAGATTTCATTTACTATTTTTTTATCAATCTTTTTCATTTTTTTTCCTCCAGTAATGATACTAATNCTTGGATTGCTATTTTATATACATNAGNTCCNAATCCAGAAAGAATTGCCGTTGCNACNGGNCTAATATAAGATTTTCTTCTAAATTCTTCCCTTTGGAATGGATTTGAAAGATGANCTTCAATAATNGGNATTTTCAATAATTTTAAACTATCATGAATAGAAATAGATGTATGTGTCAGAGCTGCAGCGTTAATTATCATACCATCATATTTTTTAACAGAATTTTGAATATACTCTACTATTTCAGATTCTGAGTTACTTTGAAAGAATTTTACTTGAATATCAAGTTTTAGTGATAGTTTTTGACAATCTTTTTGTATATCAATTAATCTTTTTTGTCCATAAATATCTGGCTCTCGTTCACCAAGTTTATTTAAATTAGGACCATTGATAACTATAATTTTTTTCATTTTTTTTCTTTTTGCTCTAATATGAATTTTAAATCATTGATCTTTGAAGAAATTGCTTTGTCTTTTTTGTTAAATCTTTTAGCTTTTTTTAATTGTAATTTAGCATTTTTTATATCATTTAGTAGCAAAAATTTTTCTGCTAAAGCAATTGATGATAATGAATACTCTTCCAATTTACCATAACTTAGACCCAGGAAGTGATATGCCTCAACTGGAAAATCTTCTAATTTTATAAATTTTCTAAGTAAAGCTATTGATCTAGAGTAATTTTCTTTTTTGTTTGATAAATATAATGCTTTAGCAAGTGCTAGAAAAAAATGTTTTTCATTTTTATTTATTGATAATGCTCTTTCTATACTTTTTATTGATAATTCAGACTGACCATTTTCATAATAAATTTGAGCCTTAAGTTCATGAAAATAAGGGTTTAAAGGATCATATTCAATGCATTTGCTGATGAATTTTAAAGCCATATTAATTTTACCAGCTTTAAAAAACTGAATAGAATTCGCGTACCAACTTTCAACTGTATTTTTTTCAACTGGATAGTAGGTTTGAGAAGTTTCGCTTGTTGAAATAAAACCAATTAATTTAGCCTGCACTAAAGCAAATTTTTTTTCTAATTCACGTAATTCTTTTTTTTTTTTATTATTAATTTCTTTATTATTTTCAAGATGATAAAGAATTATTTTTTTTCTTTCACTTGAAAGTGGATGTGTCAATGAATAAGGGTTAAATTTGGCTAATCTTTCTTTTTGTTCAAGTAGTCTAAATAAATCATATATTCCTTTGATAGAATAACCAGTAGGCTTTAAAAATTTTATAGCAGCTTGATCTGCAAAAGATTCTTGATTTCTCGAAAACTGTAACATTTGTTGTGTGCCAATTTGTTGGCCACCTAAAAGTATTGCGCTTCCTGCTTCAGGTGCTCCAGAAATAAAGGCTCCTGCAGCTAAAATTGATGAAATTATAGATGTCGCAAGAGAGTCCTTTCCTGCGTTCATCCTTTTGCTTAAATGTCCTCCAGTAATGTGACCAATTTCATGACCTATAACGCCTGCAATTTCATCTATTGTCTTTGTTTTAATTAGTAGTTCACTGGTAATGAAAATTGTTGGACCTTTTGTAACTAAAGCATTTATATAATTTTGTTTATCTAAATAAAATGTAATTTTACTATTTTTAAGGTTTGCTTCTTCTATTATTGGTGCAGCTATCTCTGCCAAAAAGTTTTCAATTTCAGCATCTCTGATAAGATTTATTCCTTTACCAAACGCTAAAGAAGCATTTAAGAAAAATAAGATTATTAAAAATTTTATAGAATATGTCATTGATTGTTTAAGTAAAATCAAAATATACTCACATATGACCATAAAAAATTTTTATCTTCCATCAAAAAGATCTTTTGTTGAGCAGTTTTTTGTAATGAATGTTTTGGCAAAGTCCAAAAAATTAGAGAAAAAAGGTAAAGATATTTTTCATCTAGAATTAGGTGAACCATTTTCCAAGACACCCAAGAAAATAATAAATGAAGCTAAAAAATTAATAAATCTAAATTTACCTGGATATACACCATCTAATGGAATTTTCGAGTTAAGAAATGAAATTTCAAAATTTTACTTAAAAAAAAATAATCTAAAAATTAGCTCTGATAACATTTTTATAACGGTTGGTTCATCAGGAGCTTTTCTTCTNTCTTTTTTATCATGTTTTNATCCTAAANATACTGTAGGTGTNTTNAANCCNTCTTANCCTGCATATAAAAATATCTTAANATCATTNAGTGTTAATGTCNTAGAAATAGAGTCNTATGGAAAAGANGATTTCAAAATTAATTTGAATGAAATTGAAAAATATAAAAAATTAAATGGTCTTATTATNTCTAATCCTAACAATCCCACAGGACAAATNTTTAGTTATAATGAATTAAAGTTTATTTATGATTTTTGTAAAAAAAATAATATTATTCTTATTTCTGATGAAATTTATCATGGCATTGAATTTGAAAAAAAATCCTATTCAATGTATAATTTTGGAAAAGATGTCATTATTATAAATAGTTTCTCTAAATATTTTTGTATGCCTGGTTGGAGATTAGGCTGGGTTGTAATACCAAAAACTTTAATTGATAATTTTTTAAGACTTTCTCAAAATTTATTTATATCAAGTGGAAATATTGCGCAATATAGTGCTATTAAAGCATTTAATTGTATAGATGAGTATAGTAAAAATACTAAATTATATATGAAAAATAGAGATTTTGTTTTTAAGACTTTAAANGAAACTCCATGGCAAAATTTTTCAAAAACAGATGGTTCATTTTATACTTANATNGANACTTCTAAATTTGCAAAAAATTCAATGCAATTAGTTGATAGAATTTTATCTGATACTGGTGTTGCATTAACTCCTGGGNTTGATTTTGATCAAAAGAATGGAAAAAATGCAATAAGATTATCTTTTTCTGCAGATTATAAAATTATTCAAAGTGCAATGTTACTATTAAAAAAATGGATAAATAAAAATTATTGATTCCACCATCCATGTTTTTTATTATTTTCTTCATTTTCTATTAAATCTTTTATTTTAGGTTCAGAATCTTTTGTTTTTCTTGTTCTTTTTTTTGCTTTAGATAATTTTAATACTTCTCCATTTTTAGTCGTTTTATTAAAATCTTCTGCTTTAGCACGAAAACTAGATCTAGATTCTTTTGTTTGTTTTTGTTCAATAACTTTTTTTGAAATTAATATTTTTTCACCTGTTTTATTTTTTTCTTTCCTCTTATCATTTTTTTTAGGTGACATAATTTGATGATTTTTCTTTATATTATTATTTTTTATAATTGGTTCTTTTTCAATAAAAGAAATCGCATTAGAAACTTTTNTTTCGTCATCGCAATTTCTGTAAATTACTTCTTTATTGCTAAGTATGATTGAATCTGAAGTATTAAAATCATTAAAAAATCTCAGAATGATCTTTTTAGAATTTTTAGATTGTATATATTGAAAATATTTTTTCTTGTCTTTATTTATGTATTGAAAAATTTCTTCATTTACCAGTAAATCAATAGTTTCAAATGATGAATTTATCAATATTTCTTCAGAGACTCTTAAAATTTGAATTGCAGAAAATTCAATAGAGCTTACAACACCATTTCCATTACACTTTTCACATTTGTGCGATGTTGAAGTATTAATTACCTGTTTTAATCGTTGTCTTGACATTTCTAGCAAACCAAAATTACTTATTCTGCCACATTGAATTCTTGCTCTGTCACCTTTAATTGATTCTCTNATTTTTCTTTCAACTTTTGAATTATTAGATCTTTCTAACATATCAATAAAATCTATAACTATTAGGCCAGCTAAATCTCTTAATTTAACTTGTAAACCAATCTCCTCTGCAGCTTCTAAGTTAGTTTTTAGTGCTGTATCTTCAATATTTCTCTGTTTGGTATATTTTCCTGAATTAATATCAATTGCAACAAGAGCTTCAGTTTGATTAATAACTAGATACCCCCCCGATTTTAAGTGAACAATAGATTTATGAACCTCATTTATTTGTTTTTCTATTCCAAAATTTGCAAAAAGTGAATTTTTGTCTTCTAATTTAATAAACTTAGTATATCCAGGCATAAAAAATCTCATTATTTCCTTTGCATTTTTTTGTGTTTCTTTGTTATTAACAAGAACTTCACTTATATCAGTTGAAAAATAATCTCTTACAGATCTTTTTAGAAGATTGCCTTCTTCATTTATCAAACTTGGTGCTGTAGATTTAACAGTTTTAGCTGTTATGTCATTCCAAAGCTTTAATAATGCTTTATAATCTCTTGAAATATCGGTTTTTTTCATATTCTGACCCGCAGTGCGAATAATAACTCCCATACCTTTATTAATGTTTAAGGATAATAAAATATCTTTTAATTTTTTTCGTAAATTTACATCATAAATTTTTCTTGAAACTCCTCCACCTTTATTTGTGTTAGGCATCAAAACGCAATATTTTCCTGCAAGAGATAATCTAGTAGTTACTGCCGCTCCTTTATTTCCTCTTTCTTCTTTTACAACTTGAATAAGAATAACCTGGTTCCTTTTAATAACTTCTTGAATTGAATATTTCTTATGTATTGAAAAAACTTTTGGTTTAAAATTTCTTATTTTTTTATTTCTAGACCTTTTTGTTTCCTCTTTCTTAAAATGATCATCTTCAAGTGGTTTATAATTAAAAAAGTCAAAAACTTTTCCTAAAAAACCTTTAGATTGACGATTGTTAATGTTATCAACTTGTTCTTCCTTAGAATCATTAATAAATTCATTTTCTGATACATCGTCTATATTTAAATTAGATGAAGTTTCATGTTCCTCAGCTAAAATTTTTTCTTTATCTGATGTGGGTATTTTGAAGTAATCNGGATGAATTTCATTATANGCNAGAAATCCATGTCTTTGAGCACCGTAATCAACAAATGCAGCTTGGAGAGAAGGCTCAACTCTAANTATCTTCGCNAGATAAATNTTTCCTTTNGTTGGTTTNAANTTTAATACTTCTGANTCATATTCTAGTAATTTATCATCCTCNATAATTGCCATTCTAGTTTCTTCANCTTGACTNGCATCAATTAACATTTTTTTTACCATTTTTTACTTTTCTTTCTTAATTTCATTTCACGGTTTAAATTCATTTTTTAAATTTCAAGTGTTTTTGTAAATAACACTAATTTTTATAGTTATAACTATACAACAATATTAGAGAAAATTTTAAAAAAATATCAAACATATTGTTTTTTTTTTAATAATCCTACTATATATAGTAGTAGAAGGTTTTTTATTTAAATTGCATAAAATATATAAATTTACATTATTTTTGTTCTTTTTAAACGCATTTAACAATTTATTTGCTTTTGAAATTGTTAACATCAGATTTGGTTTAGATAAGAATATACAACGTATAGTAATTGATGTATCTGAAAATACTACTTTTAATTATAAAATTCTTGATGAACAATTAACTATTATTTTAGGGAAAAAGTTAGTTAAAGGTGTATTACCGAAAATTGAAGATAAAGAATTAATAAAGAGTGTTTCTTTTAATAAAGAAAAAAATCAGATAAATTTTAGTTTTAAGAAAAAAATTACTTTACATAAAACTTTTTTTATTAAAAAGGATAAGACTAAATCTCCAAGAATTGTAATAGATATCAAGGTTCCAGAACAAATTAAAAAAGAAAGAAGAATTATTGTTATTGATGCAGGTCATGGAGGTAAAGATTCGGGAGCAGTAGGTTTGAAAAAAATTCTTGAAAAAGATATTACTCTTATTGTTGCTAAAAAGTTAAAAAATAAAATNGAAAATACTACTAATTATAAAGCTATCCTGACTAGAAATACAGATGTCTATCTTAAACTTCGGAATAGAGTTAAAATAGCTAGAAATTTGAAAGCAGATTTATTTATTTCTCTTCACGCTGATTATCATAGAAATAAAAATGTAAGTGGAGTTTCAATTTATACTTTATCTGAAAAAGCTTCTGATAAAGAGGCTGAGGCTCTGGCGAGAAGGGAAAACAAAGAAGATTTGATAGAAGGTTTAGATTTATCTACAGAATCAAAAGAAGTAAGAAATATTTTAATCGATTTAACACAAAGAGAAACAATGAATCAATCAAGCTATTTTGTTGATTTTTTGATAAAGGAATTTAAAACTCGTACTAGGCTTTTGCAAAGAACACANAGATTTGCTGGTTTTGCTGTTTTAAAAGCTCCAGATNTTCCTTCAGTTTTAATTGAAATGGGTTATTTATCAAANAAGAAAGATTCAAATTTACTNTTGAATAATAAGTATCATGAAAAAATAATTAATAGTATTGTTAATGGNNTAAAAAATTATTTTAATTGGGTTNATGAAAATTCTTTAAATAATAATATGCGTAACTAAATGAAATATTTATTAAATGTTTTTAACTTTTTATTAATTATAATTATTCTTTCTNTAATTATTTTTATTTCAGTNTTTTGGTATTTTGGNAAAGATTTACCAAGTTTTAATCAATTATCTAATTATGAACCACCNATAATATCAAGAATTTTTGCNTCTGACGGNGCTTTNGTTGAAGAATATTCTNGAGAAAATAGAGTTTTTTCNTCATTTGAACANATTCCAGAACAGTTAATTAATTGTTTTTTAGTAGCTGAAGATCGAAANTTTTNTGAACATATNGGATTTGATATTAAAGGTATAATTAGGGCTGCAGGAAAAAATGNAATGAATGTTTTAAAGNATAAAAGACCACAGGGAGCNTCNACTATTACTCAACAAGTAGCTAAAAATTTTNTATTATCTGGAGAGATTTCTTANTCTAGAAAAATTAAAGAAATTATTTTATCTNTAAGAATAGAAAATACTCTTTCAAAGAAACAAATTATTGAATTATATCTAAATGAAATTTATTTAGGCAATAGATCTTATGGAGTTGCCTCTGCTTCTATGAATTACTTTAACAAGTCTCTTAATGAATTATCTTTAGAAGAGATGGCTTTGATTGCAGCTTTACCTAAAGCTCCAAGCACTTATAATCCATTTACTAATCCTGAAAAAGCATTAAATAGAAGAAATTGGGTTCTCGGAAGATTGCATTCAGAAGGTTTTATAGATATTGAAAAGTTTAAAAATACTATAAAAACCGATTTAAAATTAAATAAAAAAGTTAAAGTTTTTTCAAAAAAAGCTTCTTTTTTTAAAGAGGCAATTAGAAGAGAAATAATTAAAAAGTATGATGAAGAAAAGTTGTATAATCAAGGATTATCAATAATGTCTACACTCGATACTAAATTGCAGTTGCTAGCTGAAAAATCTTTTCAAAGAGGCATTAAAGAGTTTGACTACAGAAAAGGTTGGAGAGGTCCAATTAAAAGAATTAAATCAATTGAAGAATGGAATTCTAAGCTCAAAAATGTCAGAAAGCCTGAAGGCCTCTATTCTGATAAGTTAGGTATAGTCTTAAAAGTTTCATTTGATTCGGTGAAGGTTGGTTTAGAGGATAATTCTACCATCTCTCTAAAAAAAGAAAATTTAAAAATAATTAAAAATATTATGAAGAAAGACCTTAAAGATAATTTTAATATGGGGGACGTTCTAGTTTTAGAAAAAAAAAATAATACTGAAAAATATATTCTAAGCCAAATTCCAGATGTAAATGGAGGGTTAATTGTTATAGAAAATAATTCAGGTAGAATTTTAGCAATGGTTGGAGGATATGATTCAAGTTCTTCTTTTAATAGAGTAACGCAAGCTCTTCGACAACCCGGTTCAGCATTTAAACCTTTTGTTTACATTGCTGCACTTGAAAATAGATTTAGTCCTGTCAGTAAAATTTTAGATGCCCCCGTGATAATTGATGGAAATTCAAATTTAAAAAAGTGGAGACCAACTAATTATGGGAATAAATTTTACGGTCTAAGCACTCTTAGATTAGGAATAGAGAAATCCAGAAATCTAATGACAGTAAGATTGGCAAAAATAGTTGGTCTTGATAAAATCAGAGATTTATCTGTTAACTCAGGTATATACGACGAGCTTCCAAATTTAATGTCATCGTCATTAGGATCCGTTGAAACAAATCTTATGAGAATAGCATCAGCCTATTCAATGATTGCTAATGGAGGATATTTAGTTAAACCATCATTAATTGATAAAATACAGGATAGATATGGTAATATTATTTTTAGACAAGATGAAAGAATTTGCAAGAATTGTAGTTTTAATTTTGATAAATTTTCAGAAATGAATTTAAAAAATTTTGAAATTTTTCCAGAAATAATTGAAAATAGAGAGAGAATTATTTCTGAGGAATCTGCTTATCAGATGACCTCATTTCTAGCTGGTGTTATTAAGAGAGGAACAGCAAAAAATATTAGAGATATAAAATTTGATGTAGCTGGTAAAACAGGAACGACAAATAAGAATCAAGATGCATGGTTTATTGGTTTTAATTCTGAAATTACTGTAGGTGTTTATGTTGGTTATGATTCACCAAAAACTTTAGGTAAAATTGAAACAGGTTCAAAAGTGGCGGCACCAATATTTTCTTATTTTATGAAAGATGCATTTAAAACAAAAAAACCTAAACCATTTGTTGCTCCTGAAGGAATTAAATTTATTAATATTGATATTAAAACTGGCAAACCTTCTAATATAAATTATATACAGGAAGCTTTTAAAAAGAATTTTAGTTTTGATAAAAATGAAATAGAACAGTTTTTACCCTCCGAAGAAAATNNTAANTTTAGAGGTTTTTANTAAATTATGCATTTTGAATTACAAGANNAATCNCANAAGATAAAGGTTTTATTTGAAAACCTGAGGGGGTANGTTTGAACAAAAAGGNATAAAATTAGAATTGCAGAATATTGAGACTAAATTGCAAGATGAAAAAAATTGGGGAGATCATGTGACTATAAATGATTTATTAAAAACCAAAAATTCTTTGAATAACTTTCTTTATATTATTGAAAAGTTATCAAAATCTTTTGAAGATACCTTAGAATTGATTTTAATTGCCGAGAAAGAGTCTGAAAATGATATTTTAAAAGAGTCAGAGAATGAACTTGATAAAATCTATTCTAAGTTAAATTCACTTTATATTGAGTCTTTAATGAAAGGAAAAGCAGACTTAAAAAATTGTTTTTTAGAAATTCACTCTGGTGCAGGTGGAACTGAATCTCAAGATTGGGCAGAAATGATTTTTAGAATGTATTTAAAATGGGCAGAATCAAAAGGATTTAAAGTAAATATTATAGACCAAAATGAGGGAGAAGAAGCTGGTTTTAAATCGATAACATTAAAGATAATAGGAGAGAAATCATATGGATGGTTAAAAAAAGAAACTGGAATACATAGATTAGTAAGAATTTCACCATTTGATTCTCAGTCAAGAAGACATACGAGTTTTGCATCAGTTTCTTGTTATCCAGAAGTTGATAATACAATTAATATAAAAATGGTTGAAAAAGAGTTAAGAATAGATACATTTCGAGCATCAGGTGCAGGTGGTCAACATGTTAATAAAACTGACAGTGCAGTAAGAATAACCCACTTACCATCAAAAATAAGTGTTCAGTGTCAAAGCAATAGATCTCAACACAGAAATAGAGCTATTGCCATGGAAATGCTTAAGTCAAAGTTATATGAATTGGAGTTAAAAAAAGAAGAACAAGAAAATCAAAAAAACAGAGAAATAAAAACTGAAATCGGTTGGGGGCATCAAATAAGATCTTATGTAATGCAACCATATCAATTGGTAAAGGATCATAGAACCAATTTTGAAGAATCAAACGTCAATTCAATACTTGATGGAAAAATTGATAGTTTTCTTCAAGCACAACTTGTTAAATTTAGTTAATTATTATTAATAATAAAATCTAAAACCTCTTCAACATGACCATTAACTTTTACTTTTCTCCAGATTTTAATTACAGTTAAGTNTTTATTAATTAAAAATGTGGACCTTTCGATTCCCATATATTTTTTCCCGTACATCGATTTTTCAATCCAAACACCGAATTGGGAGCATATACTTCCATCATCTGATACTAAATCAAGATTTAGCGAGTATTTATTTTTAAACTTTTCATGCTTTTCAATCGAATCTTTAGAAATTCCGAATATCTGAACTCCTAGTTTTTCAAATTTTTTAAGATTTGTATTAAAGGCAATCGCTTCTTTCGTACATCCGGGAGTGTCATCTTTTGGATAAAAATAAATAATAGTTTTTTTATTTTTTGGTGTGCTCAAATCTATAAAATTTGATTTACCAATCATTAAAGATATATTTTCTAATTGATGTCCTTCAGTAATCATTGTTGTATAACCTATTCTATGCTTTATTAAATATATAATTAATATAATCAAATTTTTTTAAATATAAATAATTAATGCAATTATCGCGTTTAGGTCCAATTTCAAAATTAATTTCGGGAATTTTCTTATTCTTGATTGGTATTATAATTACATTATTAGTAACGTTATATTTTAAGCCAATTAATGTAAACTTTCTAAATAATATCAATGAAAGTAACAATATTTTAGAAAACTTTAAAGTTGAAAGTATAGGTGATGTTTACCTGAGTTTTAATAAGTACTCTAAGAAATTTGAACTTTTAATTGAGAATATACAAACTGAAGAAGTTTATTTTCCTAATATTTTATTAGGTTTTGATACTAGAAATTTTTTCTTAGGGAAGTTCAAACCTACAATACTTAAAATTTTTGATGCTAAAATAAATTTAGATGTAGAAAATTTATTTAATAGTAAATCATTAGAAATTCTTCCTGATAATATTTTTAAAAATATTTTTTTGAAAAATCTGGAAGAAAAAAGTAAATTAAAAAAGCTTTTTCTAAATTTTAAAATTATAGAAATTAATAATTCTTTTATTTCGATAAATGGATTATATGAAGAAAAAATTAATTTTGAGCCAGTTGATTTAAAAATTGAAAGAAATCAAAATAACTTTCTAATTTCTGGTTATATTAATCAAGAGAATAATAAAAAAGAAAATAGTTTTGCAAGTTTTTTTATTAAAAAAAATAATAAACTTTATACATCAGAATTAAATTTTGAAAATTTTAATTTTAATATTCCCAAAAAATTTTTGACAAAAAAAATCAATGACTTCAAACTTAAAATATCAGGAAAAAGTAAATCCTCTTTTTCTAATGACCTTAATTTAATTGATACGGAATCAGATTTATATTTTGATATTAAATTAAAAAAAAATAATTTAAATGACCTAGTAACAAACTTTCAAGATGGAAGGGTAAAAAGTAATTATGATGAGTTAACAGGAAAAATTATTTCAGATTTTATTTTTAATGAAGGAGGTTCAAATTTTGTGATTAATTTGATTACCGATAGATTATTATCTACTGATCGATTATCAATAGGAATTGATTTTATTCAGCTTGAAAAATTAATGGAGTATTGGCCACACAATTATAAGGCATCCGCTTATAATTGGGTTAAAGAAAACGCGGATGGAGATATTAGGGATTTACTTTTAGCAATTACATTTAAAAAAGAAAATTATGAAGTAGATGAAATAAATGGAAGTTTTTTATTCAGTGAAGCTAAGATAAATTATGTTGATGCAATGCCTAAGATAACTAATATTAAGGGGTCTGCTAATATAAGTAATGACATATTATACTTTAAAATTGATGAAGGTATCTCCAGAGAACTAGAGATTATTGATGGTAATGTTCAAATATTTGATTTGGATAAACCAATTGAAAATGCAAAAGTAGAGGTTGATATATATAGTAATATTGAATTTATAACTAATTATTTAGAATTAGCGCCAATTGATATTCCTAATTCTGGCAGACTGAAGAAATTATCTGGCAAACCCAAATTTAACCTTAATCTTGAATTCCCATTGTTATTAAGTTTAAAAATGGAAGAAATAACTTATAAAGCAAATTTAAGTTTTACTGATGAAACCTTTGATAAATTACTTGATAATTATTCATTAGATAAAACAAATGTTATTATTGATATAGATAAAAATGAAGTTAAATATTCAGGAACTGCTTTTTTTGATGCTATGCCAATAAATTTTAGTGGAACTGAAGAAATAAAAAATAATTTTTTACATAATAATATTGAAATTGATTTAAGATTAGATGCATTCTATTTAGATGATAAGTTTCCAGAATATTTTGATTCGGTAAAAGGTTTTATTCCTCTGAAGATTTTTTATAACTCAAATGAAGAAGATAATGAATATGAGATAATTGGTCAGGGTAGTATAAATGAATTTTCAATGGAAGCTTCTTTATTTAATATTAATCATAATTTTGAAAAAGGTAATTTGAATTTCAAAATGAAAGCTTTAAATGATTATAACTCTGAAACAGAAGTAGCAATCGAATCCGATTCTTTTGAGAGTTTTATTAAGATATTTTCTAATAATGAAGAAGTTATAGAAATTTTAGTAGATAGATTAATTTCTGAGGACCAAAATTTTAGTGCTATAATTAAGAAAGAAGACAAGTTTTATGATATTGAAGTTAGTGGTAGTAAAATTTCATTAAAAGAGACTTTTAATAATAGGGTGCATAGTGAAAAATCAATAAATGCCCAATTTAATTTCAATGTAGAAAAATTAAATTTTAAAAATAAAGATATTTTTAATCCAAACCTTTCTGGATTATTTTTAAATAATAAATTTGAAGAACTTGATTTTAATTTTATTTCAAATGATGTAAACCATTCTGTAAAAATTTTTGAACAAGATAATTTTAAAAAACTTATAATAGAATCAGATTATGCTTCTGATTTTTTAAATTTTTTTGATCTAAATCCAAAAATAGAAAAAGGGATTTTGAGAGTTGATGCAACTGAAGTTGATGATATTTTTCGGGGAAAAATATTCTTAGATAATTTTGTTGCCTATGAAACTCCATTATTTGCAAGATTCTTAACACTTTTTTCGTTTGAAGGTCTTGAACAAAAATTAATTGATGGGGGAATTTTTTTTGATTACTTAAAAGCTGATTATTCTTTAGATGATAATAATAATATTAAATTAGACAATGGTTTGATTCGAGGAAGTGAATTAGGTTTAACTTTTAAAGGAGATTTTAATTCGCGTGAAGAAGACTTTGATATATCTGGAACTATAATTCCAGCTTATACTTTGAACACCTTACTAACAAGTCTTCCAATTGTTGGAGAAATAATAACGGCTGGTGCACCTGAAGAAGGAATCTTAGCAGCAACATTCAACATGAAAAATAAGGATGAAAAACTTGATATTTCTATTAACCCAATTTCAGTTTTAGTTCCAAGTTTATTGAGAAACTTTCTAAAATCAGAATAATTTTTTTACATTTCTATTAAACCATGTTTTTTTTTTCCCAATGAAATCTTGATAATGTTTTTTTCATTAAAGTCTTTTTTTTTTATCAAATAATCTTTATCTGATACCCTTTTATCATTAATTTTTATAGCACCATTTAAGATAAATCTTTTTGATTCTCCAATCGATGCGGTTAAATTTGTAATTTGCAATAATTCTTTTAGTAATATTCCGTTATTTAATTGTTCTTCTGTAATTTTAAGTTTGTTTTTTTCAGGAATATTTGAATCTAGATTTTTTGATGAAAAAATATTTTTAGCTGAACTAGAAGCTTTGTTAGATTCTATTTCACCATGACAAATTTTAGTAGTTTCATCTGCTAATAAGATTTTTGCATCATTTAATTTAGATCCTTTAATATAGCTAAATTTATCTATTTCTGAAATTGGTAACTCTGTAAATAATTTAAGAAACTTTACTACATCTTTATCATCTGTATTCCTCCAATATTGCCAGTACTCATAAGGTGTAAGTTTTTCCTTAGTTAGCCATACCGCTCCTTTATTAGTTTTTCCCATTTTTGCTCCTGAGGAAGTTGTAATTAGAGGTGACGTTAATCCTATAACTTCTTTTCCTGTTTTTTTTCTTACCAGTTCAATGCCTGAAATTATATTGCCCCATTGATCCGATCCACCAAACTGAATTTGACAGTTATACATTTTATATAACTCAAGAAAGTCGAATGATTGTAAAAGAACATAATTAAATTCAAGAAAACTTAAATTTTGTTGTCTTTTAATTCTTTGTTTTACTGAGTCAAGATTTAACATTTTATTGACTGAAAAATGACTTCCAATTTCTCTTATAAAAGAAACATAATTTAATTTTGACAACCATTCATAATTATCAATAATTAATGCACCTGATAAAGAATTGTTAAAACTCAGAAAATTTTCAAATAATTTCTTTAATTTTTTTTTATTTGTTTTGATGATATCATTATTCATTATTTGTCTTGTTTCTTCTTTGCCAGATGGATCACCAATCAAAGTTGTTCCTCCACCCAAAAGAATAATTGGTTTATGATTAAATTTTTGAAAAGCTCTTAAAAGCATTATTGGAACAAGAGAACCAATATGTAGACTATCTGCAGTACAATCGAATCCGGCATATCCCACAGTATTTTTTTTAAGTAGCTTTATGAGTTCATTATGATTTGTACATTGATTGTAAAACCCTCTTTGTTTAATATATTCTACAAATGATTTATTCATTTTATAATTATGCTAGTTAACAAAATTGAAAAATACAATAACATCATTAGGAATTATGAGTGGAACTTCTTTAGATGGTTTAGATGTTTCATTAATCATTTCGGATGGAATTAAAAAAACAACTTCATTATATAACATTACTTACAATTACTCACAAGAATTTAAAAATGATATAAAATTACTCATAAAAGAAGTTAATAATAACAGTTTTTTATATGTTAAAAAAACAATTAAATTTAAAAAAATTGAGCTAAAATTTGAACATTTTATATTTTCAAAAATTCTTTCTTTTGCCAAAGATTTTAATATTTCNCTGAAAAAGATTGATTTGGTAGGATTCCATGGTCAAACAATTTTTCATGATCCTAGTTCAAAAGTATCTTATCAATTAGGTTCAGGTAAAAGATTGAATAACATGTTAAATATTCCTGTTGTTTGTAATTTTAGAAATGCAGATATTAATAATGGTGGGCAGGGAGCTCCACTTGTGCCTATATTTCATAAATCAATCTTTTACAAAAAACTAACAAATACTGTTGTAGTAAATATTGGAGGAATTTCTAATATAACCTGGATAGGAAAAAATGAAAATATTATTTCTAGTGATATTGGACCTGGAAACACTTTAATAGACGAATTTTGCAACATAACATATAATAAACCTTATGATAAAAATGGTAAAATAGCTTCAAAAGGAATTGTTGATAAAAACTTAATTAAAATTTGGTTAAATTTTAAATTTGTAAGAGATAATATACCAAAGTCCTATGATAACTTTTTCTTTAATCTGAAAACATTTACTAAAAATATAAATTGTAATAAAGAAGATTTCATTGCAACTTTGTCAAGTTTTACTTCTAGATTAATTATTAATTCAGAAAAATTTTATCCTGAAAAAGCTGATAGATGGATTTTGTGCGGTGGTGGAGCTAAAAATTCTTTTTTAGTAAATGAACTTAGAGAAAATTTAAAAAACGTAATTATTTCAAATGAGTTAGGTTGGAATTCTGATTTTATAGAATCGCAAGCTTTTGCTTATTTAGCTATTAGAAAGTTAAAAAATTTAGAATCTTCTTTTCCATCTACTACTGGTGTTAAAGTTCCAACAATTTGTGGTGATTATTTTGAAGCTTAATTTAAAGAAATAACTATGTTTTAATATAGTTATTTATTTTTTGAATTATTGAAGTTTCATGGTTTGTAAAAAAATGATCAGAACCCTTGATACTTTCATGTTTAACTTTTATATTTTCTTGCTCATTAAGTTTTTTGACAAGGCTTCCTAAAATGTTATGATCAATTAATATATCTTTTTCACCTGAAAAGATTACTCCAGANGCCGGACAAGGCGCAAGGAAATTAAAATCATATTTTCCAGCTGGTGGACCTAAAAGAATGAATTTTGTTATTTCAGGTCTCCTCATTAAGAGCTGCATNCCAATCCAGGCCCCAAAAGAAATTCCGCATATCCAGTACTCTTTAGAACTTTGATTTTGATTTTGTATCCAGTCAAGNGCAATAGCTGAATCAGCTAATTCTCCTTCACTTCCGTCATGTTCGCCATCTGATCTTCCAACTCCACGAAAATTAAATCTTAATGTTGAGAAGCCAATGTCTGAAAAATTNTTATGTAATTGAACAGATAGATGATTATCCATATTNCCTCCATGTCCAGGNTGTGCATGAAGTAAAAGCATTGATGGTGAATCAGGACTTATATTATGTGTATATCTAGATTCTATCCTGCCTACAGGACCGTTGATTAAAATTTCAGGCATAACTATACTTGACTAATTTGGTCAGAAATATTATATGTANTATGTTGTTGTATATTATAATATAAATTTTATGTCAAAAAATTTTTTTAGTTTGTTAAATAGTGATCTTAATTCAGCAATCAACAAAGATCCTGCAGCAAGGTCAAAAGTTGAAGTCATTCTTGCATACTCAGGATTTCATGCGATTATTGGTTATAGAATTGCAAATATTTTGTGGAATCTAAAGTTAAAATTTTTAGCAAGAGTTCTTAGTAATCTCTTCAGAATTTTTACTGCTATTGAAATTCATCCTGCTGCTAAAATTGGTTATGGGTTTTTTATAGACCATGGTGCTGGTTTGGTTATAGGTGAAACATCTGAGCTTGGTAATAATGTAACTATTTATCAGCAAGTAACATTAGGCGGTATTGCACCATCAATCAATTCATCAGATCAAGCTAATACTAAAAGACATCCAACTATTGGCAATGATGTTATCATAGGATCAGGTGCTCAGGTTTTAGGTCCTATTATTATCGGTAATAATTCAAGAATTGGTGCGAATGCGGTAGTTTTAAATAACGTTCCTTCCAACCAAACATATATTGGTATTCCGGCAAGAAAGGTTAGTAATATCAAAGGAGCAAATTGCTTTGAACCATATGGCATATCAGAAGGTAAAATGGATGATCCAAATAAAAAGAGTATTATAGGTTTGCTTAATGAATTTCACGAACTTAGTAGTAAAATAAGTCAAATTGAAACAAACATTAAAGAACTCAAAGTGAAAAGAAATAATCTTGGAATAATATTATCATCAAAAGAAAATACTGACATTGATAAATATAAGAAGGGGAAGAGAAAGTAATGAAGTTAACGTCTAAAGGAAGATTTGCTGTAACTGCTTTAGTTGATTTAGCTATTAACAATAGTTCTAAACCAGTTAGTCTGTCTGATATTTGTTCACGTCAAAATATACCCATATCTTTTTTGGAACAAATCTTTAATTTACTTAAGAAAGATGGAATTGTTAAGAGTATTCGAGGTCCAAGCGGTGGCTATACATTATCAAAAAAACCAGAAAGAATATCAATAGCTGATGTGATTGCCGCTATTAATGAAGAGTTAAAAATAACAAAGTGTAATGGTATAGATTTCGGATGTTCTTCTCAAAAACACTCAGGAAAGTGTCTTACTCATAATCTTTGGGCAGAATTAGGAAACCATATTTATTTTTATCTTAGTTCAATATCTATAGAAGATGTGAGAAAGAATAACTTGAACCCAATAAGTAATTTAATGAATTCTAAGATAGAAAATACTAACTTTTTAGAGGTGCGTGAATAATTTTTTTTGTTTAGTGGAAATTTAAATAATAATTATTAGATAATTAAATGAAATTAAAAAAATAACTTATTTTGACATATAAATTGCAGAGATTAAATATTATGAAAATTTCAAAAAATATATACTTAGACTATCAAGCTACAACACCGCTAGATCCAAGGGTTCTTGAAAAAATGTTNCCTTATTTTAATGAAAGATTTGGAAANCCGCATTCTAGAAACCATTCATTTGGTTGGGAAGCAGAAGAAGCCACTGAAATAGCAAGGGAACATGTAGCTAAAATAATTAAATCTAGCCCTAAAGAAATTGTATTTACATCTGGAGCTACAGAATCAAATAATTTAGCTATAAAAGGTGTAGCAGATTTTTATGGTGATAAAAAAAAACATATAATTACATGTGTAACTGAGCATAAGTGCGTTTTAGAATCATGTAGATTACTTAGTGAAAATCATGGTTTTGAAGTAACTTATCTTCCTGTTAAACAAGATGGTCTAATTGATCTTGAATTATTAAAAAAATCAATCAAAAAAAATACATTGCTAATATCCATAATGGCAGTGCATAACGAGATTGGTGTTATTCAACCATTAAAAGAAATTGGACAGTTATGCAGAGAAAATGATATTTTTTTTCATACTGACTGTGCTCAAGCTATTGGAAAGATTAATTTAGACGTGAATGAAATGAACATTGATCTAATGAGTATTTCTGGTCATAAAATTTATGGTCCAAAGGGAATTGGAGCTCTTTATGTTAGGAGAAANCCTAGAGTTAGAATTAAGTCAATGATGAGTGGAGGTGGTCAAGAAAGAGGAATGCGTTCAGGTACTTTATCTCCAGCTTTGTGTGTTGGTCTTGGTGAAGCATGTAAAATATGTTATATTGAAATGGATAAAGAAAATGAAAGATTAATTTCATTAAAAAATAGATTTTTTGAAGGTATTACTAAGTCTTGTAAGGATGTTTTTTTGAATGGTTCTGAAACTAACAGAATCCCTGGAAACCTTAATATTAGCTTTGCTTATGTTGAAGGTGAATCATTAATGATGGGTATTAAAGATCTTGCAGTTTCATCAGGTTCAGCCTGTACATCTGCATCACTAGAACCTTCATATGTACTAAGAGCTCTTGGTGTCGAGGAAGAACTTGCCCACACTAGCCTTAGAATTGGAATAGGTAGATTTACAACTGAAGATGAAGTTGATAAAGCAGTAAATGATATAGTAAAAGAAGTTAATAGATTAAGATCCCTTAGTCCACTTTGGGAAATGGCNCAAGAAGGGATTGATATTAGTAAAATTGAGTGGGCAGAACATTAACCTTACTTAACGGGAGTAAAAAAATATGGCATATAGTAAAGAATTGATAGATCATTATGAGAAACCTAGAAATGTAGGTTCTTTAGATAAATCCTCAGACGAAGTGGGTACTGGACTTGTTGGAGCACCTGCATGCGGAGATGTTATGAAATTACAAATTAAAGTAAATAAAGATGGTGTAATTGAGGATGCTAAGTTCAAGACATTTGGATGTGGTTCTGCAATAGCCTCAAGCTCTCTTATTACAGAATGGGTAAAAGGAAAAAATGTTGAAGAAGCGAATAGGATAAAAAATACTGAAATAGCAAAACATTTAGCTCTACCACCTGTAAAGATTCATTGTTCTGTCTTAGCTGAGGATGCAATAAAAGCTGCTGTTAATGATTATAAAAATAAAAACAAAAAATAATTTTTTCTGAAATAATAATGATAACTGTCACATCAAAAGCTTTAGACCNAGTCAAAAAACTTCTTGAAGATAGAGGTAAAAAATCTGTAGGAATTAGAATTGGAATAAAAACTAAAGGTTGTTCAGGCTTGTCTTATGTTATTGAGTATGTTGATAAAACCAATAAAGAAGATGAAAAAATAGAAATTGAAAAAGTTAATTTTTTTGTTGATCCCAAAGCGACATTGTTTTTAATTGGAACTCAAATGGATTATGTTGAAGATGATCTTCAATCTGGGTTTCAGTTCACCAATCCAAATGAAAAAGGAAGATGTGGCTGTGGAGAGTCATTTCACGTATAAAAAATATTATGGACTTGAATGTTCCTAAATGTTGGAATTGCGGTTTTACTGATAAAAACTTTAACTTCTTTTGTTTAAGATGTTTTAAAGTTCAAAAACCTATAGAAATAGATCCTTTTAAAATTTTTGGTTTAGATTACGATTTTATAATTAATACAGAAAAATTAGAGATTTATTATTATGAACTACAAAACAAACTACACCCTGACAAATATATAAATGCAACAAATGAAGAAAGTTATTTTTCTCAAATACACTCCTCTAATATTAATATTGCTTATGAAAAACTTATAAACCCTATCTCAAGAGCTAATGAACTATTGAAGGTTTTTGGTTTTTTAGTTGATAATGAGAGGAATTCCTTTACGGATACAAAAATTTTAGGTGAGATTATGGAATTACAAGAAGAGTCTGAAAATCTTAATACAATTAATGATAAAAAGTTATTTCTAAATAAAATTGAAAATAAAATAAAAGTTCTTGTTAAAAATCTTGAAAACAGTTTTAAATTTAAAAAGTTATCATTAGCAAATGAACTGAATGTTGAAATTTCTTATTTAGAAAAAATAAAAAAAAATATAAATCAATAGTTATATGTCATTATTACAAATATCAGAACCAGGCAAAAATAAAAATTCTTCTTTAAATGAACAACTATGTTTAGGTATAGATTTTGGAACGACTAATTGTGTTTGTTCAATAAAAGTAAATAAAAAACTAGTTTTAATTAATGATGAGTTCGGCAAACATATTATTCCTACGATAGTTAGTTTAAGAAATAAAAATTTTTTATTTGGTAATCAAGTTAGAAAATATAAAGATTTAGAGGTAGATAAATTACTTTTTTCTATTAAAAGAAAATTTATTAAAGCTCCATCAAAAAAAATATTTTTTGAAGAGCTGGAGAAAAGTTTTTCACCGATTGAAATCGCATCTATGATTTTTTCTTACTTAAAGACATGTTGTGAAAATTTTTTAAAAAAAAGTGTTACTAAATGCGTTATTACTGTACCTGCTTATTTTGATGATATTTCAAGATCAGCTATAAAGGATTCCGCAAGCCTTGCTGGATTCGAAGTTTTAAGATTAATTAATGAACCTACAGCTGCAGCTTATGCATATGGTCTTGAAGAAAATACAAGGGGTTATTTCTTTGTTTACGACTTAGGCGGTGGAACTTTTGACGTATCAATATTAAAATTAACTGACGGTGTTTTTAAAGTTCTATCTACTGGTGGAGATCCAAATCTTGGTGGTGACGATTTTGATGAAAACTTTGCCTGTGAGGTTTTAAATGAAAATTTAAAAACTAAAATTAAGTCTCTTGCAAGAAAAGATAAAATTTCAGTTATAAAAAAATGTAAAATATTTAAAGAAAAACTTGAAAAGAAAGATAGTTTTGATGATTTTATTTTTTTTAATGGAAAAAAATATATTGTCAAATTAAGTAAAAAATTATTAAATTCTTCAATCAAAAGTTTGATAGAAAAAACTATACAAATTTCTAAGAGTGTTCTAACTGAAGCAAACATAACTTTAAATGATTTAAGTGGTATTATATTTGTTGGTGGTTCCACAAGGTTGGATTTAGTTAAAAAAAGTATTACAGAAGAATTTAAACTAAAAACCTTTTCTGATATAAATCCAGATTTAGTAGTCGCAAAAGGTGCCGCATTGCATGCACATAATCTAGTGAATGGAACTAATAATTTATTGCTTGATATTACTCCTCTTTCTTTGGGCATTGAAACTGCTGGAGGTTTGATGGAAAAAATCATTGAAAGAAACTCTACAATTCCAACTATTAAAGAACAAGAGTTTACAACATACGAGAATGGACAAACGGCAATCAAAATTCATATTTTACAGGGTGAAAGAGAAACAGTTGAAGATAATAGAAGTCTTGGTGAATTTATACTAAAAGGTATAGATCCTAAACCACCAGGAATTCCAAGGATAAAAGTAAGATTTGTTGTTGATGCTAATGGTATTTTAAGTGTAACTGCTTCAGAAGAATCAAGTGGAGTACATAAAGAATTAGAGGTTAAACCAACATCGGGATTAAATATTAAAGATATGAAAAAAATGATTGAAGACAGCATCACTCATGGAACTTTAGATATAGAAAAAAGATTACTAAAAGAGACAAAAATTGATGCACAAAGATTTTTAAATGAAATTGGTTATCTTGAAGATGAGTTAATAGAATTAACTAGTGATCTGGAAATGAAAAAAATTACCTCTATAATTTTTGAATTAAAAGAATCTCT
>PALK01000024.1 GCA_002710765.1 Rickettsiales bacterium
ATAAAAGTATTATTAATAGTTTTGAGGTTTTCTTTCCAGCTCTTATGAATGAAATTAAAAAAAAAAATATATCTTCTTTCCATCTTAATTTTTCAGAAAAATTTCAATCTGACGCATTAAAAAAATTAGGTTTTCATCAAAGAATTGGAATTCAATACCACTGGAAGAATAATAATTATAATTCGTTTGATGATTTTTTATCTAAATTTAAATCAAAAAAAAGAAAGAATGTTTTAAAAGAGAGAAAAGCAATTCAGGATGCAAAAATTAAAATTACGTTTTGTAGAGGAAAAGATATATCTCAATCTGATTGGGAATTTTTTTACTATTGTTATTCAAATACCATTGACAAAAAATGGTCCTTTCAATATCTAAATTTCAGCTTCTTTCAAAAAATATTAGAATCTTCTCTTATAGAAAATATTCTTTTAATAATAGCTAAAGACAAGCAAAATAAATATGTTGCCTGTACTTTAAATTTTATAGGAAATAAAAAACTTTATGGAAGATATTGGGGATGTATTGAAGAATTTCCTTACCTACACTTTGAGCTTTGTTATTACCAATCAATAGAATATGCAATTAAAAATAATATAAATGTTATTGAAGCAGGTGCACAAGGTGAACATAAAATATCACGAGGTTATTTACCCACAATAACTTACAGTAATCATTGGGTAGGAAATGATAAAATGTCAAAAGCAATTAATGATTTTCTAAAGCAAGAAAGTATTATCATCAATAAAAACTTCAATTATTTAAATAAAATTTCTCCTTTTAAAAGTAAAGATTAACTATTTAATAAAATCTTTGATTTTACTATTATTTTTCTTATAAGAAATTTTCAATTTATCTTTTGATTTGAGTAAATTTACTATTACGTGCCCCCCGTTAATTAAGTTTCCATCTAAGATCTCATCTGCAAGTGGTGTTTTTATTTCATCTTTAATTATTTTAGCCATTGGTCTTGCACCGTTCAGAGGATCAAATCCCTTTTTAAATAACCATTCTTTAGCACTATCTGAAATTTCTAAGATAAGGTTTTTCTCTGTAAATAATGTCTCCAGCTCAAGAATAAATTTGTCTACAACTTTTAAAGCATTTGTTTCATTTAATTTTTTAAACTGAATAATTGCATCAAGTCTATTCCTAAATTCAGGACTAAAGTAATGATTTATCGATTCATCAATATCAATCGATTTTTCTTCATGTAAAAAGCCAATTTTTTCTTTTGATAAATCCCTCGCTCCAACATTACTAGTCATAATTATTATCGTATTAGTAAAATCAACAGTTTTACCTAAATGATCAGTTAATTTTCCATAATCAAATACTTGGAGTAGAATATTAAATAAATCAGGATGCGCTTTTTCTATTTCATCAAGCAATAGAACTGAATAGGGTTGCTTATCAATAGAATCAGTTAAAAGTCCACCTTGATCAAATCCAACATAACCTGGAGGTGCACCTATCAATTTAGATACACTGTGTCTTTCCATATATTCAGACATATCAAATCTTATTAATTTTATTCCTAATATATTAGACAATTGCTTTGCTAATTCAGTTTTACCTACACCTGTTGGACCAGTAAATAAATATGTACCAATTGGTTTTGATGAATTATTTAAACCTGCTTTGGATAACTTAACTGCAGATGAAAGTGATGTAATTGCTTGATCCTGACCAAAAATTAATGTTTTCAAATCTCTTTCTAAGTTTTTAAACTTAATTTTATCATTTAAGGTAATAGTTTTTTCTGGAATTTTTGCAATTTTTGCGATTGTTGACTCAATATCTTCTTTTTTAACAATTTTGTTTTTATTTTTTATATCTATTTTAACAGATGCAGCAGCTTCATCAATGATATCGATAGCTTTATCAGGAAGCTTCCTATCAGCAATATATTTTTGAGATAAGTTTACAGCTGTTTCAAAACACTCTAATTCATATTTTATTTTATGNAATTCTTCGTAATATTTTTTCAAACCTTCAAGAATTTTTATAGTATCTTGAATTGATGGTTCGTCAATATCAACTTTTTGAAANCTTCTACTTANAGCTCTATCTTTTTCAAAAAANTTTCTATATTCACTATAAGTNGTNGAACCTATACATCTTAAAGCTCTTCTTGATAAAGCAGGTTTTAATAAGTTCGAAGCGTCCATTGTTCCNGAATTTGCTCCTCCAGCACCAATAAGAGTGTGAATTTCATCAATGAATATTATAAAATTTTCATTTTTCTCAAAGATATTAACTATTTTTTTTAATCTTTCCTCAAAATCTCCTCGATATCTCGTGCCCGCTATCAAAGCACCTAAATCTAATGAATATAAAATAGAATCTTTTATATTATCCGGCACATTTCCATTTACAATCTTTATAGCTAATCCTTCTGCTAGTGCAGTTTTACCAACGCCAGGATCTCCAACAAATATTGGGTTATTTTTATTTCTTCTAGATAAAATTTGTATAGTTCTATCTAGTTCACTTTTTCTACCAATAACCGGATCAAGTTTTGATGATTTAGCTTGATTATTGAGATTTGTACAATACTTATCTAAAAAATTTTCTTTATCATTTTCTTTTGATTCTTCCTTAGAAACTTGCTCTTCATCAAAATTTATCTCTTCTTCAGTTTTTGATTTTTTAATGCCATGCGAAATAAAATTTATTACATTTAACCTAGTTAATTCTTGTTTTTGTAAAAAATAAACTGCATGTGATTCTCTTTCTGAAAAAATAGCTGCTAAGATATTTTGACCATTTGCCTCTTTTTTACCAGAAGATTGAACATGTATTACTGCTCGTTGAATAACTCTTTGAAATCCAAGAGTCGGTTTTGGATCAAACTTTCCAACTAATACTAAATCTGAAAGGTTTTTATTAATAAAAGTTTCTAACTCTTCTCTCAAACTTTCTTGATTTATTTCACATGCCTCAAAGATTGATATTGCATCTTTATCATCAATTAATGCATATAAAAGATGTTCAAGGGTAATAAATTGATGTTTACAATTAACAGCTTTATCTAAGGCTCTTTGTAAAGTCTTTTCTAATTCTTCTGATAACATTTTATTCCTTTTCTAAGATACATTGAAGTGGGTGTTCATCAGTTTTAGCCATCTTTAAAACTGTTTTAACTTTTGTTTCTGCTACTTCGAGAGTATAAATACCGCACACTCCAGAACCTTTCTGATGTACTGTTAACATCACATTAACTGCCTGATCTTGAGTTTTATTAAAAATTCTTTTTAATAAAAGCACAACGTATTCCATTGGTGTATAATCATCATTTAAAAGTATAACCTTGTATAGCTTTGGTTTTTTTAATTTTATTAATTCTTTGGTAACAGTATTTACATCACCAGTTTTTTTTTCATTATCATTAATATTTTTAAATTTAGACATCAAATAATCCTTATTATAAATTAGAAAAAAACATTCTCAGTTTCAAGTTAATATTTGATTAGCAATTTCAGAATCAATTTTTTCTAACTCTTTTTTTATAATTTTTTGTAATTTATTTAGTGCTTTTTTAGAATCAGCCTCACATCTTAAAACTAAAGCTGCTTCTGTATTTGAAGCTCTGATTAACCACCAACCATTCTTAGTTGAAACTCTTATCCCATCAATATTAATATATTTCTTTTTTTTTTGGTTTTTAGTAATTTCATCAATTATTTTAAACTTTTCACTTTCTTTGCATTCTATCCTTATTTCAGGTGTATTATATAATTTAGGAAATTCATTAATCATTTCAGATAACTTCTTCTTAGAAGAAGATAGCAAATTAATTAATCTCAATGCTGCATAGATTGCATCGTCAAAACCATAATAACTATCTGCAAAAAAAATATGACCACTCATCTCTCCAGCTAAATCAGCAGACTCTTTCTTCATACACTCTTTAATTAAACTATGACCAGTTTTTGACATTATGGATTTTCCACCTAAAGAGTTTATATGATCAAAAAGTATTTGACTACATTTTACATCTCCAATAATTTTAGCATTTCTTTTTTCTTTTAAGATTTCTTTTGCGAAAAGTAATAGTAACATATCTCCAGGAATTATCTTGCCCTCATTATCAATGACTCCAATTCTGTCTCCATCTCCATCAAAAGCAATTCCAATATCCAATTTTTCTTCTTTTACAACCCGTATCAAATCTTTTAAATTTTTTGGATTAGAAGGATCCGGGTGATGATTAGGAAAATTACCATCAATTTTTTCAAAAAGTAGAATTTTTTTTCCATTTATTTTTTTTGAGATCTCAGACATTATTTCACCAGCAGAACCATTTCCAGCGTCCCATCCAATTTTTAATTCTCTTTTTTGTTTTAAAGATAAAACTAGTTCTTTTATGTAATCTAATTTAGTTTCGATAGTTTGCTTAATTCCTTTTTGTCTAGGTAAAGAGTATGATAATGCATCAATCGAAATTTTTTTTAAATCATCTCCATAAAAAGGTTGATTATCTTTAACTACCTTGAAACCATTATAATTGGAAGGATTGTGAGAACCAGTTATCATTATTCCAGCTTCCGCTTTATTGTAATAACAAGAATGATATAACATTGGAGTTGGGCCCAAACCTATTTCACAAACATTTACGCCTCCTTCGATAAGCCCTTTAATGAGAGAATTTTTTAGTGGCAGCGAGGATTTTCTTCCGTCATAACATATATTAACATTTTTATTTTTATTTAATCTTTTTGAAAAAACATGTCCAAAAACAAGCGCATCTTTTTCGGTTAAGGTTTCATCATAAATGCCTCTTATATCGTATTCTCTTATTATACTTTTATCAAAATTATGTTTCATTTAAATAACGAAGTTGGTCTTCCAATAGAAAAATAACTAAAACCAAAATCAATCACTTCTTTTGGATCATAAATATTTCTTAAATCTACCAGTATAGGATTGTTTAAAAGAGTTTTTACTTTTTGTAAATTTAAAGCTCTAAATTGATTCCATTCAGTCAAAATAACTAAAGCATCAGATCCTTTCATTGCTGAATAAGAGTCCTTAAACCAAAATATTTTATTATTTTTAATGAAATATTTTTTCGCTTCTTCCATTCCTTCAGGGTCAAATAAATTTACTGAAGAACCCTCTTTTAAAAGAGCTGGAATCAAATCTAAGCTCGCACTATCCCTCATATCATCAGTATTAGGTTTAAAAGTTAGACCTAAAATAGTAACTGTCTTATCTTTTAATTTATTTGAACATGCTATTTTTACTCTCTTAAAAATATTTTTTTTTCTATTAATATTACTTTTGACAACATGCTGAACTAATCCTAAATCAGCTTTGTAGTCTTGCGCAGTTTTAACTAATGCTATTGTATCTTTTGGAAAACACGAACCACCATAACCTGGTCCAGGGTGTAAAAACTTTTTTCCAATTCTTCCATCTAAACCCATTCCAGTAGCAACATCACTAACATTTGCTCCTACTTTTTCGCAAAGATCTGCAATTTCATTAATAAAAGTAATTTTTGTTGCTAAAAAAGAATTTGCAGCATACTTAATTAATTCTGCAGTTTCTCTCTTTGTAAATAATATAGGGGTTTCTAGAAGAAATAAAGGTCTGTATAACTCTTTTAATATTTTTTTTGCTTTCTCACTCTCACAACCTATCACAACTCTATCTGGTCTCATAAAATCATTAATAGCTGAACCTTCTCTCAAAAATTCAGGATTAGATGCAACATCAAAACTTAAATTTTTATTATTAGATTTTATAATCTCATATACTTTTTTTCCGGTTCCAATTGGTACTGTAGATTTGTTTACAATCACTGAATAATGATTGAGTGATTTAGCTATTTCCTCAGCCACCTTGTAAACAAAAGAAAGATCTGCATGACCGTCCCCTCTTCTGGTTGGAGTTCCAACTGCAATAAAGATTGCCTGAGAATCTTTAATACCTTTTCTTATATTAGTTTCAAAATTAATTCTTTTTTCGTCTAAATTTTTCTTAACTAAACTTTCTAAACCAGGTTCAAAAATTGGTATAATTCCTTTTTTTAAATCATTTATTTTTTCTTTATCTTTATCAATACAAGTAACATCCAGACCAAATTCAGCAAAACATGTTCCTGAAACTAATCCAACATATCCTGTTCCTATAATGGATATTTTCATAGTACTCTCAGATGTTTTTTTAGTTCTTCATTAATCTCATCATCCTCAAGAGCAAAACCAAGATTAGCTTTTATAAAACCAAGCTTAAAGCCACAATCATATCTAATTCCATTAAATTTATAACCAAAAATCTTTGATTTTTTAGATATACTTTTAATTGCATCAGTTAATTGTATTTCTCCTCCTTTTCCAATTTTTTGCTTATCTAAAAAATTAAATACTTTATCCTCTAAAATATATCTACCAATAATAGACAGATTTGAAGGTGCTTTACCTGGTTCAGGTTTTTCAACTAAATCTTTAATTAAAAAATAGTTGTTTATAGACTTTTTAATTTCAACTATACCATATTTATGTGTTTCCTTTTTTGGCACTTCCTCTAAAGCTAGGATTGAACCACCTATTTTTTTTTCTAAACTTATCATCTGTTTTAAAACTGGAATTTTTGACTGAATAATGTCATCAGGCAAAATAACAGCAAACTTTTCGTCTTTAATTAATTTTCTTGCACACCAAATTGCATGTCCTAATCCCTTAGGTTCAGTTTGCATAACTGTAGTAATATCTCCAAATTCAGTTTGTGATTTTATTGAAAATAATTCTTTTTTCTTATTTTTTTTTTTTAAAATATCTTCCAATAACATAGATCTATCAAAGTGTTCAAGAATTGAACTTTTTTTGGATGATAAAACAAAGATTATTTGTTCAATACCAGATTTAAATGCTTCAGTTACTGACCATTCAATTATTGGTCTATCTAATACCGTCAGCATTTCTTTAGGAATACTTTTTGTGGCTGGAAGAAATCTTGTTCCATATCCTGCTACAGGAAAAATTGCCTTAGTAATTTTTTTTTTCATGAATGATTTTAATTGTAAATTTATATTCTAATGTTAACTAAAAAAAACTCAACCCAAAAGAGTTTCTTTAGCTTTATTTAATTGTGATGTAATCCAGTCTGATCCGCCAAGATCTGGATGATTTTTTTTTAACAAAGTATGATAACTATCAATTATTTCTTTTTTAGATGCACCCTCATTTAATCCAAGAATCTCTAGCGCCTCTTTCTTAGTCATAATATTTTTAGTTGAAAATTTTGATCTTTTTGTGGAAAAAAAAATATTTCTTAAAAAAAAAATTAAAGATCTCCATTTAAATAAAAAAACAAATAATGCAGGAACTAAACTCAAAAAATTTGGATTAAATCTTATTAAGAAAAAAACAAGAATAAGTATTAGTATAAATAAAATATACTTTAAAATTTTTTTAAAAGACAAAAAAGGCAGATTAACAAATCTTTCAATTAAAAAAATAATGAATGAAAATATTAAAATACCAAAAATTATGTTAATTATCATTATTATATATTATCAATTAAATGTTATGAGAAAATATAGACTTTTGTATTTCGTAAGTGAAGATCATTATTTTTTAACACACAAACTTCCTCATGCTTTATTAGCGCTTAAAAACGGTTACGAAGTAATGATATTGTGCAAAATTTCAAAGTATAAAGAAAAAATTTTATCTTATGGTTTTAAAATAAAAAATATTGATTTAGATCGAAGAAGTCTTAACCCAATAAAAGAATTAAAATCAATAATTCAAGTTAATAAAGTTTTTAGGGATTATCAACCTCATATAGTCCAAAACATAGCTCTTAAACCTGTTATTTATGGCTCTATTAATTCAATTTTTACTAGCAAAATAATAAAACAAGTAAATTCAATCACTGGTTTAGGTTACTTATTTATTAATAAAGGTTTAAAAATATATTTTATTAAATTTATAATTTTACTTTTAATGAAATTTTTATTTAAAAAAAAACACACTAAAATAATATTTCAAAATAAAGAAGATTTTAATTTTTTCCAAAGTAAAAAAATAGTTTCTAACTTAAATTCAAAAATAATTTCAGGATCTGGAGTTGACATTAATTTTTTTAAACCATCACAAAAAAAAATTTTAAAAAAATATGATCTTATCATGCATTCCAGAATGCTTTTGGATAAAGGTATCATTGAATTAATTAAAGCATCTGAAATTTTAAAAAAAAAGAAGTTTACTCCTAAAATTTTACTGCTCGGTAACCCAGATCCAAAGAATAGAGCTTCAGTTAAAAAAGATCAACTCAAAGACTGGTCAAAAAGCAAATACATAGAATGGATACCCGCAACAGAAAATGTATTAAAATATATTCTTCAATCAAGAATTGCAATTCTTCCATCTTATAGAGAAGGCTTCCCTAAAAGTCTTTTAGAAGCTGCAAGTTGTGGCTTACCTCTCATTTCAACTGATGTTCCAGGTTGTAAAGAAATATGTATAAATAATTTTAATGGAATAATCGTTAAACCTAAAGATCCAAAAGAACTAGCTTCTGCAATTAAAAAATTAATATTGGATAAAAATCTAATTAAAAAATTTGGTGCTAACAGTAGAAAGTTAGTTATTGAAAATTTTTCAGATCAAGTTATCTCAAAAAAATTCTTTGATATATACAAAGTCTAGAACAAACCTACTATTTGATCATTTTTATCAACACCAACATCATAAGCAGCAGGTTTTCTTGGAAGTCCTGGCATTGTCATTATATCTCCTGCTATTGCAACTATAAATTCAGCACCAGCAGATATTCTGATTTCTCTGATTATTATCTCATGGTTTTCAGGTGCACATTTATTTTTTGGNTCAGTACTAAAACTATANTGTGTTTTTGCCATACAAACAGGAAAGTGATCAAATCCNAATTTTTCAATTTCNGATAATTTNTTTTTAGCTGCAGGAGAAAANCTGACTGTATCTGCTCNGTATATTTCATTTGCAATTTTTTNAATTTTAAATTGAGGAGTTTCAGAATCTTCATAAAGAAANTTNAAATTTACTTCTTTTTTTTCAATTATTTCAACAACTTCTTCTGCAAGTTTCGAAGCACCTTTACCTCCTTCTGCCCAATGTTCTGCTAAAACTGCATTAACCCCTTTTTCTTTGCAAATATTTTGAATAGATTCAATTTCAGCATTAGTATCAGTAGGAAATTTATTAATTGCAACTACAGTTGGAATTCCAAATTTAGAAAGATTTTCGATGTGTCTTAATAAATTAGGAATTCCCATTTTTAATGCATTTAGATCCTCTGTTGCCAAATTTTTTGGATCAGCATTGCCATGNAATTTTAGAGCTCTAACTGTTGCAACTAAAACTGCACATGATGGTCTAATGCCAGATTTTCTACATTTAATGTTTAAAAATTTTTCAGCTCCGAGATCTGCTCCAAATCCAGCTTCTGTAACAACGTAATCCGCTAATTTTAAAGCCGTCTTAGTTGCTAAAACTGTATTACATCCATGCGCTATATTTGCAAAAGGNCCTCCATGAATAAACGCTGGATTGTTTTCTAAAGTTTGAACTAAATTAGGTTGCAAAGCATCTCTTAATAAAGCTGACATTGCCCCATCGGCTTTAATATCTTTACAAGTAATAGGTTTTAAATCTCTATCATATGCTATAATAATCTTACCCAGCCTATTTTTTAAATCATCAAAATCATTTGACAAACATAAAATTGCCATAACTTCAGAAGCAACAGTAATATCAAAACCATCTTCCCTCGCATAACCATTAGAAACTCCTCCAAGAGAGTTTGTAATTGTTCTTAGTGCTCTATCATTCATGTCAACAACTCTTCTCCACGTAACTCTTCTTGAATCTATTAAAGGCTCTAACTTCCAATAAATATGATTATCAATCATAGCTGCTAAGAGCATGTGAGCAGAAGTAATTGCATGAAAATCTCCAGTAAAATGCAAATTNATATCTTCCATTGGCACTACTTGGGCAAAACCTCCACCTGCTGCACCTCCCTTCATACCAAAACAAGGACCTAAACTTGGTTCTCTTAATGCAACCATCGCATTTTTACCAATATAATTTAGACCATCTGTTAAACCAACAGAAGTCGTAGTCTTTCCCTCACCTGCAGTTGTCGGTGTCATGGCAGTTACTAAAATTAATTTACCATCTTTTTTTTCTGATAATTCATTTATTACCTTAAAAGGAACTTTTGCTTTAAAGTGTCCATGTGGTTGAAGTTCTTTAGAATTAAGGTTTAACTTATCTTCTGCTAGGTTAAGAATTGGAAGTTTATTTGCTTCTCTTGCAATTTCTATATCTGATTTATATTTAGTCATTTAAATTCCTATTTNATNTTAATAATATGATTTTTTATTTTTTTTTAAATAGTTTTTTTTTTTATTATAATTTTTGCTGACTTCTACATTTTTTTACATTTAAAATTTCTAAATTATTTTTTAAAGACATATCATATAGAAATTTATTTTGAATTAAATAAGCTTCACTCTCTCTAAAAGAATTTTCCATTTTTTTATTTTGTAAAGTATGAATTATTTCATGAAGTAAAATAGATTGGTTGCAATAATTTTCTTTAAATTCCATTTTAACAATATAAATTCCTTCATCAGGTTTAAAAAATGCAATGATAGGACAATTTCCATTACAAGCTTTTTCTTGAATTTCTTCTATTGAAACTTGAAATATTTCAACGTCAAAATTTTTTGTACTATATTCTGTATTTATTTGAATCCAGTTNAGTAAAAGTGTAACTATTGATGAAATTAACATATAATTTTTTTTTAATTAAAATATAATCATAAACTATGAAGATATTCCAAGAAAAACTTATTAATATTCATGAAAAAACTGCNGAAATNCTTATCAAAATTGGTTCTGTAAACTTTAATATAAAAAAAAAGTTTAAACTAACCTCGGGGAAATTAAGTCCTGTATACTGTGATTGTAGAAGAATAATTTCTTTTCCCAAAGAACGAAAAGTTCTCATAAATTACGCTTCTGAGTTATTGAAGAGAAAAAAATATTTTAAAAAGATAACAAATATTGCTGGAGGTGAAACTGCCGGGATTCCATTTGCATCATTTCTTTCTTCAAAATTAAATTTACCAATGACTTATATAAGAAAAGAAAAGAAAAAATTTGGAAAGAAAGAGAGAATTGAAGGAATAATGACTAAACAAGATTTTGTAGTTTTAGCTGAAGACTTAATTACTGATGGGGGGAGTAAATTTGATTTTTTAGACTCTATTAGAAAAAAAGGTGCAGTTACTAAAGCTATTTTTGTTATTTTTAATTATGGAATTTATAATGAATCTATAACTTTTGGAAAAGAAAAAATTGATCTTTTATATTTAACAAATTGGAAAAGTATACTTAAAGTGGCGAAAAAAAGAAAAATTTTAACAGAAAAAGATATTTTAGTTATTTTTAATTTTTTGAAAGAAATAGGAGTTAAAAATTAGATATTTTACCTTTATTCTCTGTGCTTCTAATGGCGTACTTATTTTTTTCTATAACACCAGATAGAAAACCAATTCTACCAGATTTAACCGCTAATTTCATAGCATTTGCCATGTTTATTGGATCCATTGCTCGTGCTACGGAAGAATTTAACAAAACACCATCGAAACCAAGCTCCATAATTCTTGTTGCATCACTTGGTCTTCCAATTCCAGCATCAACAATAACTACTCCTTTACAAAATTCTCTTATAAGTTCAAGATTATGTTCATTCCTTATTCCTAAACCAGAACCAATAGGAGAGATTAGAGGCATTACAGCAACGCATCCTATATCCTCTAGTTTTTTACATATAACTGGATCATCACAACAATAAGCAAAGATTTTAAACTTCTTTTTAATCAATTCTTTGGCAGTTTTTAAAAGTTCTATCGAGTCGGGAAGTAAGGTTTCATCATCAGAAATTAATTCTAATTTTAAAAAGTTAGTTTCTAAGGACTCTCTTCCCAGTTCAGCAGTTAAAATAGCTTCTTGAGATGAAAAACATCCTGCAGTATTAGGTAAAAAATCATATCTTTTCTTAAGTAAATTGAATATATTAACTTCAGATTTTAAATCTATTCTTCTTATTGAAACAGTAACTAAATTAGTCTCTGAAATTTCTAAAGCTTTTTCTAAAACTGAATGGTTTGGAAATAGCGATGTTCCCATTATTAACCTTGAATTAAATTGCTTACCATCTATCGAGAAAATATCCTGTTTATTTTTTATATCAACCTCCTGGAAATGGCATAACTATTTCAATAGCGTCATTATTTTCTAATTTCTTCAAATACCAATCTTTTTTTGTAATTAAATTATTATTAACTGCTATTGCTATATTTTTTTTTTCATAATTTTTAACAAATTTTTTGATTATATCACATAAAATTACTTTTTCTCTGTAATTAAAATATTCAATTTTTCCATTAATTTTAAGGGTAATTCTATTCATCTAATTAATTTTTTTAATAATATTAACACTTATAATTAAATCTTTCAGGGGAAAAAAATTTATATTTATCTTTCAATTTTGAATTTTTAAGTAAACTTAAAATAATTTCCGCGGTTATTGGCGATAGAAGAATACCATGCCTATAATGACCAAAAGCGCAAAAGATATTTTTAGAAATATTTTCTAGTCTTCCAATTATTGGAAAACCATCTTGAGTTGAAGGTCTTAAACCTGACCTAAATTCAATGATTTCATAATCATTTGCAAAAGGCAAACTATCACATAAATTTTTTAATAAAAAATTTATTTCATCAACATATATTGAATCATTAAAACCTTTTTCATCTTCAGTAGCACCAATTGATATTTCCCCACTATCTCTCGGAGCAATATAAATATTTTTAAACCATAAATTATGTTTTAATAACTTTGAAGCTTTTGGACTCTTAATTATTAAACTAACTCCTTTGATGGGTTGCATTGGAAAAGAGACATTAAAAGATTTTAATAATAATTTTCTACTCCAAGATCCTGTAGCTAGAATAATCTTTGATGCAAAGTATTCTTTTTCATCTATATTAATCCCCACCCTTTCTTTTCTTTTAATTAACTTTTCTACCTTATGATTTTTTATTTTCCCTCCATCTTTGATAAATTTTTTTTTTAATGCTTTTTTTAAATAATCTGGATTAACTTGATCTTGCCCTACACAGTATAATGAAGAATAAACTCTATGAGATAATAATGGCTCAAGCTTTAAAGTTTTATTTCTATCCAACAAATCAACCTCAAATCCAATTTTTTTAAAAAATTTTTTTCTGAACAACAATCTNTCATGATCATTAGAATCTTTGGCAATTATCAAAGACGAATTTTCNTTNTAGTGAGNATTAATATTAGTTTTAGCTTTTAATTCTTTAGAAAAAGATAACCATTTTTNTTTTGATTCTATCATCAATTCAAAAAGTTCTTGTTCNTATGGTTTGGCTTCCAATAAAGGNGCTAACATTCCCACAGCTGCTTTACTAGATTGGCTTTTTTCTGATAAATCAAAAATAGTAACTTTATATCCATTTTTTACTANAGTATTACCAATTGTAAGACCAACTATTCCAGCACCTAAAATAAAAATCATTTAAATATAAAAATTACTTATTAATTATTTACTACATTATTATAATTAAAATCATACTAGCTAAAGATAAAAATTGAAAAAAATAAATAAAAACGAACTTTTACAAAAACTTGATGAGTTAACNTNTAATGTTACTCAAAAATGTGCTACNGAACTTGCATTTACAGGTAAATANAATGACTTTTACAAAAAAGGAGAATATAAATGTATTTGTTGTGAACAAGTACTTTTTAAATCTAGTGATAAATATGATTCAAAAAGTGGCTGGCCTAGCTTTTTAAAGCCTATTAATGATAAAAATCTTTGCTTCAAAAAAGATGAAAGCTTTGGTATGAAGAGGGTAGAAGTAAAATGTAGTTGTGGTTCTCACTTAGGTCATGTTTTTGATGATGGGCCAAAACCTTACGGAAAAAGATTTTGTATTAACTCAGTGTCTTTAAAGTTTGAGGAAAAATAAATGGATTATAATAAATTTTTTAATCAAAATTTAGGTTCTTTGAAAAGAGAAGGAAGATACAGAGTATTTGCTGATTTAGAAAAGATTGCTGGTGATTTTCCTCAAGCTTTAAACTATAATGATGATAAAGTTAAAGAGGTAACTGTTTGGTGCAGTAATGACTACCTAGGCATGAGCCAAAATAAACTAGTTTTGGAGAAAATGGTAGAAGCAATTCAAAAAGTAGGAGCTGGTTCTGGCGGAACAAGAAATATTTCTGGAACCAATCATTACCATGTNTTACTTGAAAGAGAATTATGTTACTTNCATAAAAAAGAATCTGCTTTACTTTTTAATTCNGGTTATNTAGCAAANCAAGCTACATTATCAACATTAGGAAAAAANTTACCAAACTGTCACTTTATTTCTGACGAGAAAAATCATGCTTCNATGATNTTAGGTATAAAAAACTCAGGTGCNAATAAATTAATTTTTAAACATAATGATATAGAAGATCTNGAAAANAAAATAAAAAAAGTTAATTCCANTGCCTCTAAAATAATTGTATTTGAATCAGTTTATTCAATGGATGGAGACTTTTCACCTATTAAAGAAATTGTNAATTTAGCTAAAAAATATAACGCCCTNACTTATCTTGATGAAGTNCATGCTGTTGGAATTTATGGTAAAAGNGGTGCAGGTCTTGCACANAGNCATGGNGTTCTTAAAGAAATTGATATTNTACAAGGAACTTTAGCCAANGCCTTTGGAGTTATGGGTGGATANATCACAGGAAATAAAAATCTGATTGATTATATGAGAAGTAATGCATCTGGTTTTATNTTTACTACATCATTACCTCCATGTATAGCTGCTGGTGCATANACAGCGATGAGATACTTAAAATTTTCAAATACTGAAAGAGAAAAGCAATTTAAAGTTGTAGAAAAGCTTAAAAAAGAATTAAAAAAANCTAATATACCTTTTATTGATCATAATAGTCANATTATTCCCGTTATAATTGNAGATGCCAAACTNTGCTCATNAGCAAGCCAACAACTTCTNGATGANTTTAATATTTATGTNCAGCCTATTAACTTTCCAACCGTNCCAGTTGGTTCAGANAGATTNAGAATAACTCCAACACCACTTCANACTGATANAATGATTAAAACNTTAGTTTCTGCATTNCGTTCNGTGTTTTCAAATNTAAATATTAACTTAGCAGCNTAAAATTAGGGTGAAAGGAGAATAGANNCCCACTCTTTATTTTTTAAANTAAANAGTTCTCTATCATGTATTCTATATTTTCCTTGTTTCCAAAATTCAAACTCCGANGGTANAATCTTNATNCCAACCCAATATTTNGGCCTTGGTATAGNTTTTTTTTTATATTTATTTTCTAAAAGTTTTATTTTNTTTTTTAATTCTATTTTTGATTTTATCTCACTTGACTGTAATGAAGCCCAAGCTCCTATTTGACTNCCTCTTANTCTTGTCTGNAAATAATTATCTGATTCAGACTCAGGTATAACTTTTCCTTTACCAACAATTCTAATTTGTCTATTAATACTTTCCCAATAAAAACACATTGATAATTTATTATTTTTTAAAAATTGTTTGCCTTTATTACTTTTTAAATTTGTAAAAAANACAAAACCATCTTTTAGAANTTTCTTCAACAAAACCATTCTCACNTGNGGCTGGTTATTTAGATCAACCGTAGCTAATGAAAANACAGTAGGGTCTTGAAGTTTTTTCTTTTCNACTAAATTAAACCAATTNTTAAACTTTTTATATGGATTAAGCATAACTATAATTAGTAAATATTTTAATTTTATACTATATATGAANTCAAATAATGTAATAATATTTCAAAACAATAAAAATTNTCACANNTTAAAAGTCNAATGAAAAANATTAAGATTGATTTAAAAGGTAAAAGAGGAATTGTAATGGGTATCGCTAATGAAAGATCTGTTGCTTGGGGNATCGCTGAATCTTTAAGTAAAAGTGGCGCAGAGTTAGCATTTTCATATGCTGGTGATGCTGTTAAGAAACGCGTAGTCCCTCTTGCATTAAATTGTGGTTCAAAAATAGTTTATGAATGTGATGTAAGCTCTGATAATAGTATAAAATCATTCTTTAATAAAATTTCAAAAGATTGGGAAAGTTTTGATTTTTTAGTTCATTCTATTGCATTCTCGGATAAGAATGAACTTAAAGGAGATTATCTTGAGACTACTAGAAATAATTTTATTAATACATTAGATATTTCATGCTATTCATTTACTATCATATGTCGTGAAGCAAGCAAGTTGATGAAAAATGGAGGACAATTACTAACACTTTCATACTTAGGAGCAGAGAGGGTCATGCCACATTATAATGTTATGGGTGTTGCGAAAGCAGCATTAGAATGTAGTGTAAAATATTTGGCAACAGATCTAGGAAAAAAGAATATCAGAGTTAATGCAATATCAGCAGGGCCAATTAAAACACTTGCAGCTTCAGGAATTTCAGATTTCAGATATATATTAAAATGGAACGAGTATAACTCTCCTCTGCATAGAGTAACAAATATTATTGAAGTTGGAAATAATTCACTTTACTTATTATCGGAACTTTCATCCGGAGTTACAGGAGAAGTTATTCATGTTGACTGCGGTTATCATGTAGTTGGAATGAAATCAGTGGACGCTCCAGACATATCTAATGTGTAAATATGACTGGAAGTACAATTGGAAAAATATTTAAATTGACTACGTGGGGAGAAAGTCATGGTAAGGCAATCGGATGCGTAATTGATGGTGTTCCATCGGGTATCAAAATTAATGAAAAAGATATTCAACAATTTCTTGATAAAAGAAAACCAGGACAATCAAAGTATACAACACAAAGAAAAGAACCTGATAAAGTAAAAATTTTGTCTGGTACCTTTAATGGTTTAACAACTGGGACTCCAATTGCATTAGAAATAGAAAACGTAGACCAGAGAAGTAAAGATTATTCAGAAATATCAAGTGCATTTAGACCTGGACATGCAGATTTTACATATGCAAAAAAGTATGGAATAAGAGATTACCGAGGTGGCGGTAGAGCATCAGCGAGGGAAACAGCTATGAGAGTTGCAGGAGGAGCTATTGCAAGAAAAATTCTTGGTAAAAAAGTCAAAATACGAGGAGCTCTTATTCAGATTGGAAAAAAAAAAATTAATAAAGAAAAATGGAACTGGGAAGAGGTTGAAAAAAATAACTTCTTTTGTCCAGATAAATATACAGTCAAAATTTGGGAAAATTATTTAGAAAATATAAGAAAAAGTGGATCTTCAATTGGTGCAGTGATTGAAATTCACGCAACTGGAATACCTGTAGGTCTTGGAGAACCAATATTTGATAAAATAGATGCTCTAATTGCTCACGCTATGATGAGTATTCCTGCTGTAAAAGGAGTTGAAATAGGAAAAGGATTTGAATCAGCTGGTTTAAAAGGTGAAGAAAATGTTGATGAAATATATACAAAAAATGATAAAGTTTTTTTCAAATCTAATAACTCTGGAGGAACTTTAGGAGGACTTTCATCTGGTCAAGATATGGTTGTTAGATTTGCAGTAAAACCAACAAGTTCAATCTTAAAAATTAAAAAAACAATAAATAAAATGAATGAAAATATTTCATTAAAAACTAAAGGAAGACATGATCCTTGTGTTGGAATTAGAGCAGTGCCAGTTGGTGAAGCAATGTTAGCAATTGTACTTGCAGATTGTTTGCTTCAGCATAAAGCAAGAAAAAATTAGTTTTTAGCTAGAATAAAAAATTCTTTATTACCTTTCTGACCTTTAATTGAACTTTCAATTATAGAAATAACTTCTTTATTTAATTTCTCAATAAACCATTTTTTAATATCATCACATACAATTTTATGAATTTTGTCATCTTTAATAATTCCACCCTTAGATATATTCTCTCTTCCGGCTTCAAATTGTGGTTTAATTAAAACTATTAAGTAAGCATCTTTACTCAAAAACCTTAAACATGCCGGAATAATTTTTTTGATTGATATAAAGCTTACATCACAAACCAGTACTTGTACTAGTTGATTTATTTGATTGCTATTTAAATATCTAGCGTTAGTTTTTTCTAATACTACTACTCTTTTATCATTTCTTATCTTCCAGGCTAATTGACCATATCCAACATCAACACAATAAACTCTCAATGCTCCTTCTTTTAACAAAACATCAGTAAATCCTCCAGTTGAAGATCCAATATCTAAACAAATTTTATTTTTTAAAATAATTTTAAATTTTTTCAAGACTGGAGAAAGTTTCAATCCTCCCCTTGAAACCCATTCATATTCTCTCTTTCTAACTTTTATTAAAGAATTCTTTTTAACTATTGTTCCAGCTTTAAGAATTTTCTTATCATCAATAAATACTTTACCAGAAATTATAGTGCTCAAAGCTATTTGTCTTGTATTAACCAATTTAAGTTTAACTAAAGCAACATCAAGTCTTTCTTTATCTAAAAGAGAAGATATAGTTGCTGTTAAAAACACTTAATATGCTCTGTTTATTATTAGTTTTGTAATCTCAGTTAAATTCTCTGAATCATCTCNTAAATCTTCTAATAATTTTAATGCTTCATCTATTAAAATTTTTGCTTTTTTTTTNGCCTCATTAATTCCTAAAATANNAATAAAAGTNTCCTTGCCTAAATAAANATCNTTGTTTATCTTCTTGCCAACTTTNTCTTCGATTCCTTCTACATCTAAAATATCATCTTGTATTTGAAATGCTAAACCTAGTCTTAAAGCATATTTTTCAAGTATTTTATATTTTTTCTTTTCATTGGACAAGATACTAGACGCAACGCATGCAAACCTAAATAATTCTCCTGTTTTTAATCTTTGTAATTTTTCAACATCTTTTAAATCTAATTTTTTTTTCTCTGCCTCTAAATCTAACATTTGCCCCCCTACCATACCATTTAATCCAGATGATTTAGAAAGTTCGTTGATAAGTTTACAACGTACTTCAGGGTTTGGATGAGTTTCTTTAGCAGATAAAATTTCAAATGCTAAACATTGAAGAGCATCGCCAACCAGTATAGCTGTAGCTTCATCAAATTTAATATGACATGTTGGATTACCTCTTCTAATTTCATCATTATCCATTGCAGGTAAATCATCGTGAACTAATGAATAACAATGAATCAACTCTATACTTATCGCNACTCTTAAAGCAAAAGGTTCAGGAACCTTTAGAATTTTGCAAGTTTCTAAAACGAATATAGGCCTTAATCTTTTTCCGCCAACTTCAACTACATACTTTATGGCATTTAAAAGTTTACTTTTATTATTTTTATTTAAATCAATTAATTTAATTATTGCATCAGTTATAAAAACTGATTTTTCTTTCATATATTGATCAAAATTTTTCATGATGGTAAATTATTTTAATCAAATTCTTCTAGTTGATTTTTATCAATAACTTTTTTAATTTTAAGTTCAGCAATTTTAAGTTTCTGTTCACAATGATTTTTTAGTTTAATTCCAAACTCATAAAGTTCAATTGACTTTTCAAGACTTGAATCTCCATTCTCAATTAATGAAAGTATTTCTTCAAGGTTTTTATANGANTCCTCAAAAGAAAGCTTTTTTATTTTTTCATCAGATAAAATTTCGGTCATTAATTTTTAAATTAATTTTTTTTAAGNACAAAATAAAGAACTTTCTTTTCTTTTAATTTTTNAAGTACTTTGTAGTTATTATTTNTACANAATTCNTCAATATCATTNTCTGCTGATGGATCNTCAGTTTTTATCTCTAAAANACTTTCATTATTTATTTCTTTAATCTTTTTAGCTGTTTTTAAAACAGGTAATGGACATTTAAGTCCAATTAAATCCAATTTTATTTTTTTTTTATTCATCTATTTTTTGAAAGACACTATATAATTATTATGATAATTTATTTTTAATAATTTTGGTATTATTTTTATGATTAAAAAAATCTTTACTATTTTTTTGTTTTTCTTAATTAGCTCTAATTCTTTTTCTAAGGATGTTCGAAAAATTAAAATTGGAACATTACAGTATGGTAGTGTAAATTGGGAACTTGAAATTATAAAAAACTTAAAATTGGATGCAAAAAACAATATTGATGTTGAGATTGTTCAGCTAGCTAGTAAAAATGCTGCAGCTGTTGCTCTTCAAGGAAAAGCTGTTGACTTGATAGTTACAGACTGGTTTTGGGTTTCCAGACAGCGTTCAATGAATAGAATGTTCTCATTTGTACCCCACTCTATGGCAGCTGGTGGGCTAATTGTGAATAAAAATTCAAATATTAAAAATGTTGAAGATCTAAAAAATAAAAAAATNGGNATTGCTGGTGGTCAAGTAGANAAAAGTTGGTTAATTTTCAGAGCTCATTACAAACAAATGTTCGGAAGCGATTTAGCTAATGAAAGTNAACCAATTTTTGGAGCCCCTCCTTTACTTAATAAAAAGATAGAACAAGGGAGTTTTGATGCTATTTTGACCTATTGGCCCTATCAAGCAAGACTCTTATCAAAAGAATTTGTAAAAATAATTGATATTACAGATATTATTCAAAAATTAGGTGTTCCTGGAGGAATGCCCATAATTGGATGGGTTTTTAGGGATGAATGGGCAAATGAAAATAAAGAACTTTTAGGTAATTTTCTAAAAACTTCAAATATTGCCAAAAAACAAATGTCAGAGTCTGATGAAGTCTGGAAATTTATTAAACCAATAATGAAAGCAGAAAATAAAAAAATTTATGATAACCTCAAAGAAATATATAGAGAAGGTATACCAAGCAACTTTTCTANTGAGCAAATAGATGGAGCTAAAATACTTTATAAAAAACTTGCTGAAATTGGTGGCAAAGAGCTTGTAGGTAATTCTCCAGAAATGACTATTGGAACCTTCTGGAAAAATTAAAAAATGTTTATTTTGAATAATAGTGCTTTTTTAAGGCTTGCATCAATGCTTTCCTTTTTTGTGCTTTGGTATCTATTTAGCATTCTTATTGATAATACCTTATTACCAGGACCTTTTGATGTTTTAAAAACAATCATAACTGAGTATAAAAGTTCAGAATTGTTTTTTCACACATTTATAACACTTAAAAGAGTTGTTTTAGCATTTATTATTGCAATGATTATTGGGACTTCTATCGGAATTCTTATGGGCAACAAAGATAAATTTAATTCATTTTTTGATGATTGGTTGATTTTAGGACTGAACATACCTGCCCTTGTTATAATAATTTTATGTTACGTTTGGTTTGGTTTGAATGAAATTTCTGCAATACTTGCCGTNTCTCTTAATAAAATTCCGATGGTAGCAGTGATTACCAGGGAAGGTGCTCGCTCAATAAATAAACAATATATCGACGTAGCCAAGTTTTATAATATTAGTAATCAAAAACTTCTAACTAAAGTTATTTTTCCTCAACTATATCCATACTTGATGTCAGCGGCACGTTCAGGACTTTCACTAATTTGGAAGATTGTTTTAGTTGTTGAACTTTTAGGAAGAAGTGATGGTGTAGGTTTTAAATTATATGGTTTTTTTCAATTCTTTGATATNAGTGGAATTTTAGCATACACTCTAAGTTTTGTTGCTGTAATTATCTTTGTAGAATTTGTTTTTGTTAGACCNCTTGAAAAAAGACTNACTGATTGGCGATAACAAATGAGTATATCAATTAAAATTAATTCAAAATCATACCAAAATAAGAANGCTAATATACTNGCTTTAAAAAAAATTNATATTTTTTTAAATNCTAAAGAATTTGTTTGTATTGTAGGTCCTTCAGGCTGNGGAAAAACAACTTTAATGAACATNATTGGAGGCTTAATTAAAGCTGAANAACAAGAGATTCTAATTGATGGTNNACCCATTAATNATAAAAGTTCTTTGGGTTATGTTTTTCAAACATCAAGNTTNNTGCCNTGGTTAACATTATATGAAAATATTGAGTTAGTNTGNGAAAGTAANAATNAANAAATNAAGAANAAAATNAAATCAATTCTCAANAACTTTGATTTAAAAGAATTCATTGATAGTTATCCNAATAGTATTTCTGGNGGTATGAGGAGAAAAGTATCACTGGCNAGAGCGGTAGTTAACNAACCAAAAGTCCTNTTAATGGATGAACCATTTGTCTCTCTTGATCAACCAACAACAGAAANTTTATATAATGTTTTGATAAATTATTGGAATAAAAATCCAACTACAATTTTATTTATTACTCATAATTTAAAAGAAGCTTTACTTCTTGGAGATAGAGTTTTATTTTTTTCTAAAAGACCCGGTGAAATTGTTCTAGACTATAAAGTTAAATCTAAAAGGAATCCACTTAGAACGGATAATATAGAAATTGAAAATGAATATGTCCAGTTGAAAAAAAAACACCCTAACTTACTCAAGGGTTTGATAGTATGAATGAAACATTNTTTTCTCTNTTTTTTGATTANGTTGATAAAGGTGGANTTGTTTTTGTCTTGCTTTNTNTTTTNTCANTANTTTCANTNGCTATAATTTTATATAAATTTNTTCAGTTTTTTATNTTCAATAGACTNAGTATTAATGATTTAGAAAATAAAATCGTTAATTCAAATAGCCTAAATGATTTTGAGGAAAATAATCGTGAACTTTTACAATCAAATCATCCAATACTATTGATTGTGAAATATTCAATTAATATGTTTAATCACAAAAAATTAAATGAAAATNATAGAATTTCTGCAATTTCTGCTTTTTCATCTAAACAAATTAAAAAAATTGAATTTCTTTTACCATCTTTAGAAATTATTGCTCAAGTAAGTCCACTTCTAGGTTTATTAGGCACTGTAATTGGAATGATATCTTCATTTAATCAACTTGAAATTGGTGGAAGCCTTGTAGATCCTGCTGTTTTAGCTGGAGGTATTTGGACAGCTCTTTTAACTACTGCNATAGGTTTAATTGTTGCAATACCATCTTTAATTGCTCATTATTTTTTTGAAAAAAAAATTATCAGCATACAACAAACTACTAATAATTTATTAATTTTGGTAAACAATCTAACAAAATAGTTTATGCTAAATGGAAACCTAATAAATATCCAAAACAGCAAAAAAAATAANGTAAATATTATACCACTTATCGATATTATATTCTTAATGCTGATTTTTTTCATGCTTGCTACAAATTTTAGTCAAAATGAAGAAATAGATCTTTCTATNANTGATAGTGCTATTNCTNNGGGTGCTNGTACAAAAACAATGTATGTNATAATAAAAGATTCGGGAAAATTCATTGTTGATAAAAAAGAGTATAGTAAAGATAAAATTGAAAAAATAATATTAAANAATTGGAATGAAAATAAATATGATGAAATTTTTATACTAAATGAAAAAAATGTTAATACGCAAAAATTGATATTTCTTTTAGACATATTAAAAAAAAATAAACTTACAAAAATTTACTTTGATGATTTAAATGATTAAGTTTGAAAAAAGAAAAAAAGTAGAAATTAATTTAATTCCGATGATTAATATAATTTTTTTATTATTAATTTTTTTTATGCTTACAGGNACAATTCAAAANCAANTNAANCCNAANATTCAAAGGCCTGANTCAANTTTTTCAACTAAAAATGATAATATTGATAGCAGAATAATAAATATAACACTGAATGAAAAAGGNGAGNTATTTATTGATAACAAACTTCTTTCAAAAAANNCTTTNAGTTTGGAAATTAAAAAAAAAAATATTANTNNAAANGTTGTTCTTGATGTTGATAAAAATTCAAAATTAACCGANGTTAACAAAGTTCTAAAAATACTAAAATTAANTAAATTTAAAAAAGTTTTNATTAAAACAAATTTTATAAAAAATGAGTNATCAGAATAGTTTTTTTTTAGCATTNTTATTTTCGATGTTAATTCATATTTTTGGCATTAGTGTTTTATCAACAAAAAAAAAAGAGAATATTGAAAAAACATATACAATAGTAAACTTAGGAAGTTTCAAAAGCTATTATCCACCTNAAAAAATTATAAAAAAACAAGTTGACGATCCAAAACCAATAAAAAAAATTGAAACACCTAAAGTATCAAAACCTGAAATTAAAAAAAAAATTCAAAAAAATTCAAAAAAAAAAGCTGACGTTCAACTTAAAATTGAAAAAAAAGAAATTATCGAGAAAGATTTNAAAAAAAAAACTGAAAATATCAGTTCCAATAAAAATAAGCAAAAAATCACTAAAACAAAAAGTATTAAATTTCAAAGCAACCAATCTATTGAACTAAAAAACAAAGAATTAACAAAATATCTTAAGGAGATCTCAGAAGAAATCAATATTTTAGCAAATAACTCTTATCCTAGAAGATCTATTAAAAGAAATGAACAAGGAAAAATAGTTATAAGAATTTCTATTAATTCATCAGGAAAAATAATTTCCATCAATACCTTAACAAAAAGACCAATAAATTTAGTAAAAGCTGCTAAAAAAATCTTAAAAGAAAAAGATTACTTAAAAAAACCACCAAAATTATTATTTGAAGATTCAAACAAAGTTATTTTTGAGATTCCAATTAATTATATACTAAGGTAATGAAAAATATTTTTATGTTGTAAAAAAACAACTTTTTTTACAAAATTGTAACACATAAGTTAAAATANCTTAAAACATAAAGTTTTATGTAGTAAAAAAGTAAGTACTAATAACTTTAACCTTAAGGGAGGAAAATTTGAAAAATTTTTCTAAAAAAATTGCTCTAGCAGCAATACCCGCAGTGATGGCTCTATCAGCTAGTACTGCAGACTCAAAATTACTTTTGATGAGTCAAGAAGGCTGGGAAGTATCATTTGATGGTGCTGCTAACGCTTTCATAATGCATCAAAGTAGTTCTCCAGTTGATAATACTGGAAACAATGGTGTTACTACATGGCAATCTGAAGGCGCAGTTCATTCTGCTGATACAGATTCTACTGGTATTGTAACTGGTCTATTACCTAATGTTTGGGGTATGACTCTTAAAGCTCCAACTAATAANGGANTAGACATGCAAGCAAGACTTGGTTTGTACACACACATGAATGGTGGACAAGGCTCTCTTGGAAATGGTCAAATTAACCTTCGTGAAACTAATTTTTCAGTTTCTGGTAGTTTTGGTACTGTTTTAATNGGTAGAAGTCTTGGTATCCACCAAAGTAAAGCAATCTTAAATGATATGCTATTATTTGGTGTAGGTGCTGCTCCATCTGCAGATAACAGTAACACTACTTTAGGTAGAATCGGTTTAGGATATTTGTATACAGATTTCCAACCGCAAATTTCATGGGTTACTCCTGGGTTAGGTCCTATTGGACTTAAAGTTGGTGTTTTCGATCCTAACGATGTGATTTCTGTTGCTAGTGCAGCGGATGCCACTGAAAATAAATATCCTAGAGTTGAAGCTGAACTTTCTTATTCAACTAAAGTTGCAGATGTTGGTGTAGACTTATGGGTAGATGGATCTTACCAAAGAACTAACTTTACAACAGCTGCCAAT
>PALK01000025.1 GCA_002710765.1 Rickettsiales bacterium
AGTTTCACAATTCTGGATAAAGATGCAAAAATATAATATTTCATCTTCATCACTTTTTAAAATTACTTGTGGATTAATCATTATGGGTCTTGGTTTTATTTTTATGTTTTTAGCAAGTATAGAATATCAAAAAAATGGGTTTTCTTCGATGCATTGGATTTTCCTAGCCTTCCTATTTCATACAATCGGGGAATTGTGTGCATCTCCTGTTATATTATCTTTTATAACAAAATTGACTCCAACTAGATTTATTGCATCTACAATGGGAATATATTTTGCAATGGTTGGGATTGGAAATAAATTTGCTGGAAGTATTGGTTATTATTCTCAAACCCTAGGTGAATCTGAAATATTCATTAGTATTACTTTTTTTTGTATAATACTGAGTTTAATAGTATTAATTTTCATTAAAAAGCTCAATAAACTTGCACACAATGCAGACAATTAATTGTGCGCCCGTAGCTCAAATGGATAGAGCATTTGATTTCGGCTCAAAAGGTTAAGGGTTCAAATCCTTTCGGGCGCACCAATAAACTAAAAAAAAAGAAAAAAACCATTTTTTTTTAACCACTCACGATCATTCTTATAATTTGGATGAATTTTTTCAACTTCATTCCAAAAATTCTTTGAGTGATTAGCCTCTTTTATATGACATAACTCATGAACTACTACATAATCTATAACTGAAATTGGAGCCATAACTAATCTCCAATTTAAGTAAATTTCTTTTTTTACATTCGAACATAAACCCCATTTAGATTTGTAGTCTTTGATAAAAAAATTATTAATTTTAAGTTTCATTTTTGTGGAATAAAACTCTATTTTTTTTTTAAATAGTGAAATTGATAATTGCTTATACCAATCAATTAATATTTTATGTGCTTGTTCTTTATTAAGATTATTTCCTGAAACAAATATTTTATCGTCTTTAATTTCAATAGAGTTTTTTATATTTTTTTTCAATATCATCCTTTTCTTTTTCCCAAATAAAAGAAAAATATTTTCTTTTGATCTTTTTTCTAGAGATGCTTTTTTGTTTAATTGCAATTTAATATTTTTATCAATCCAGACTCTCTTNTCATAAATAATTTTTTTTAATTTATAATTAGAAGTCAAATACGAACACCTAACAAATAATTTAGCGTCTCTTATTATAAGAGAAATTGATCTTCTATTAGATTTTTTAATGATTATTGGAAAAGTAAATTTTTTAAAATCTAAATTTTCAATTTTGTAAAATTTATTTAAAAGTTCAAACATTAATNTTTTTCTTTTTTTTCTTTTTCTAAATTTAAATTTTTAAACTTAGTATTTATATANTCATCAAAATAATTTCCNAAAAGTTCAAAATTCTCAACTAAAAGCCTAAAACTATTCTTATCAATTTTTAAAACTCGCGAATCATTAATTGCATTTATTGTCCCTGTTCTTCTTCCCCCTGACAAAATTACTCGTGATCCGAAATGATCGCCTTTCTTATAAATTTTTGTAAATTCCTTACCATCTTTTGTTTTTTTATAGGTATTTTTAAATTTACCGTGAGTAACAATATAGAAACCATCAGCAATCATTCCCTCCTCAAAAACTATGTCTCCAGCTTTAAAGTATTGATAAGCAACAGGTTTTGGTTTAAACCTTTCTGTCATTACAGTATTTCTTGGAACAAAGATTTCTAAAANCCAGCCAAAAGCAACTCTAATCTTTGTAGGTAGTGAAGGTATAAATGATAGATAAAATAGTTTCCATATTAACCAAGCTAGAAAACCCTTTATATTGAAAAAAAATATTTTGCCAACTCCTCTTCTCGATCCTAGGGAAGCCAATGAACCTTTTGTTTTATATGAAAAATCTTCTAATTTTTTCCCTAATTCATGTCTTAATATATTCTTAGCTAAAGTTTTTCCTTCTGCAACTGCAAATTGTGCAGTGGGCAAAGCATACTCTGTTTTATTATTAAGTTTATTTGTAATTAAAGCTGAATCACCTATTGACCATATATTCGAGCAACCTAAAACTTGAAGTTTTTCATTAGTTATAATTTTATCATTCTTCATGGGTAGCTTTGATTCTTTAATTAAAAAAGAAGACTTAGATCCGATAGTTGAAATGATTGTGTTAGTATTGATTAATATCCCATTATTTAAATATGCTTTAGTACCTGTTACTTCTTTAATATGGATATTTAAATATACTTTTATTCTTTTATTTATAAAAAAACTATAAACATATTTACTAATATCGTTTGTTAACTCTGGAAGTAATCTATTTGAAAGCTCAACTAGATGGAATACTATTTCTTCTTCGTTAATATTACTGTAATAAGGAAGAATTCTCTCAATCATTTCTTTAGTTTCTCCAATTGTTTCAACTCCAGAAAAACCTCCTCCAATTACAACAAAATTTAGTAATCTAACTTTTAGATCAGCGTCTTTTGTTACGTCGGCTAATTCTAAACAACTTAATATATGATTCCTCAAAGTATATGCGTCTTCAAGATTTCTAATAGTAAAAGCATGGTTTTTTAATCCAGGTATAATTTCTAGGTTGCTTTCTTGACCTAAAGCAATAATTAAATGATCAAATTTCAACCAATGCAAACGTTTTCTGAAACCTTGAACAACGCCTACTCTTTGATTCTTAATATCTATTTTTGAAACTTCAGCATTCCTAAAATAAGTTTTTTTTAGTATTTCTCTTAGAGGTATTACAGCATCTGAGTCACTAATTCTTCCTGAAACAACTTCTGGTAAAAGTGGTTGAAAAATAAAATAGTTATTATTATTTATTAGTTCAACTTCAAGCTTGTTAAAGGTTTTANTTTCAAGTTTTTTTGCTGTGTAAACACCCCCAAACCCCCCACCTAAAATTAAAATCTTTTTTTTCATTTAAAAACCAAAAAATTCAAGGCTAAACTTATCCTTTTTTTCTTTTTTTTTAATTAAGGATAAAGAACCATATGAAATTCTTTTCCAGTTTTCTTTTATTAAAGTATCAAAAGGAATATTAGCTATATATGAAATAATCCCATTTATAGATCCTGCATGTGCAACTATAAATATATCTTTTTCATTCTTTAGAACATCATCACAAAAAGATTTTAATCTATCAAAAAATTGTAAATTTGATTCCCCATTAGGAATCTGAAACTTCATTAAGTTATTTTCCCAACTTTGAATTTGTTTTCTAGAAATTTCATTAAATTTCTTCATCTCCCAATCACCAAAATTTAGTTCCTTTAGTCTGATATCTTTTTTAAAATCATTAAAAAGTGCTTCTGATAGCTTCACACATCTCTTTAAAGGACTGGAAAATATTTCTAAATTATTAAAATCAATTTTTTTAGTGGAAATTTTTTTTTTTATATCATTAACTTCATCATCAAAATTATCACTTACATCAAGATCAGTTTGACCATAAAATGTATCTTTTGCAACATTGAGAGAAGTATGTCTTAATAAATATATTTTCAATTTNTTACTATTTCAAAATTATCTAATTTTCTAAATTTAATATATTTATACTCAACTTTTTTGACCTTTGAAAAGAAAGAACCTTTTTTTAAATCATATAGAAAATCTTCTAATTCAAAATCATTGCCACTAGCTTCTAATTCTACTGTTCCATTTTCATTATTTATAACCCATCCACAAATATTTTTTTTTAAAGCATTCTTTCTTACCCACGCTCTAAAGCCAACTCCTTGTACTTNACCAAAAATAGTACATTTTAAATTTCTTCGTTCTCTAATCATCTAAATCTTTATATTCCGCATCAATAATTTTTTGATTTTCATCTTTTTTATTATTTTGCTTGAAGCCTTGCTTTCTAGTAAATGAAGAGGTGAATTTTTTTAATTGTCCAGGGATTAATAACCATAATAATGGTCTCATTGATTTGATTAATAAAAGTATTCCCATCGTATCTGTGAAAAATCCAGGAATTATTAGGAATATGCCTGCAATTCTTTTACATATCCAATCAACAGGCTCCAAACCAATTTTTTGAATATTTTCANCTTTATTTTTAGGAAATAGAAGCCAAAGTCCAAAAAAAATAGATATAATTATTGCTAATATTGCTTGAAAAAAACCAAATAGATCACCGAATAAAATAAACAAAACGATTTCTATCAATGGTATAAATANTATAAGTTTTAATCCCATATTGAATATTTATCATTATTTTATATATTATTAATAATTATTTTTTTTTTCCTTATTTTTATTAACTTTTTTTATGAAATAATTATGTTTTGGACGATTGTTATAACTTCGTTACTTTTGGGTAGCATGCTTTTCTTTACAATGATAATAACACCAAGTGTTTTTTCAACTTTGAATGAAGTGAATGCAAGAAAATTTCTTAGAAAAATTTTTCCAAAAATTTATTTATGGTGCATAATTCTCAATTTTTTATTGGTTATATTACTTCTAAAAGAATTTAATTTTAAAACTCTCTTAGCTATCTTTAGTGTTGTATTTTTTATTTACAGCAGACAATTTTTGACACCAAAAATAAACTACTATGCTGACCTATCTAATAGAACAATTAAAAATAATTCTTCAGAATCGATTGAAAAATCAGCAAAAAAATTTAAGAGCCTTCATTCAATGAGCGTAATATTATTTGCCAGCTCATTTGTGTGCATGGTTTATATTCTTTTCACTTTATAAATGCCTTGTGAAATTTTTCTAACATTTCCAAACTTACATAAGAATGTTTGTAAGTTTCACCTTTAATAATCTCAAACGGTTTTGTTGGTTCACCTAAATTAGATAGAATCAAATTTACGTTCTTAAATTTTTCATTTTTTGTATAAGTAGAAGGAGTGACTATAACATTAAGGCCAGCAGAAATTGCAGATTGGACTCCTCTTGGAGCATCCTCCATTGCTAGACAGGAATTAGGATGGAGTTTTAACTTCTCTAAAGCCCAAAGATAGATTTCAGGGGATGGTTTTTTCTGAGACGTGCATCCCCCATGTGCTATTACTTCAAACCACTCTAATGGATTAATGTTTAAACCTTTTTTAAAAAGATTTTTAAGATTTTCTTCTGTCGTATCAGATACAATCGCTAATCTAATTTTTTCTTTTTTTAATTCTTTAAGTAATCTTATTATACCTGGTCTAGCTTTAATCTCAAAGTCATTAAGATAGTCCTCGTAAATCTGACTTTTAACTTTATGCAGCGCTTCAATATAGCTTGTTAAATTTTTTTGTTCTAACATTTCTGGCCAAGCTCGATTTATATAGTGTTTAATCCTTTCTTTCCCTCCACCAACAAAAACAAGTTCTCGATATATTGCTTCATCCCAAAACCAAGAAAGACCATATTCAATAAATGCCTCGTTAAACGACTTCCTATGAATCTCTTCACTTTCAGCAATAGTACCTCCAACGTCGAATAAAATAGCGTTAAGCCTCATTTCTTATCCTATTTATTAATATAGTTGTTGATTTTCCTTTTTCATAATCTATGAGCTTAGTTTCCCCCCCCCAGGAAGATACTTCTTTTGAACCAACTACATCTTTAAGTTTGTAATCTTTTCCTTTAAAGATAATATCTGGCTTAAGAGTAGTAATTAATTTTAATGGATTTTCTTCTGAGAAAATTATTATCATATCTATGAAATCAAAACTTGACACAATCTTTATTCTATCATCTTCATTTATAATTGGCCTATCTTTTCCTTTTATTTTTTTTACGGATAGGTCACTATTCAAAGCTAGGATAAGAAAATCACAATATTTTTTAGAGTTTATTAAATAATTTACATGACCGCTATGGATTAAATCAAAACAGCCGTTTGTAAAACCAATTTTATTACTTTTTTTTATAATTTTTATTTTTTCTTTAGCCTCACCTAAAGAAAATAATTTTTTATTTTTTTCAATATTTCTAAAAATTTCATGAACAGAAACACTAGCTGTTCCAAATTTACCTACGGATATACCTGCAGCTTTATTTGCAATTACTGATGATTCNTNTANNTCNANTCCAGAAGAAGTAGCTAAGGCAAGGTATGCAACAAANGTATCTCCTGCACCAGAAACATCAAAAACCTCAAGAGCTTTAGAAGANANGTTAAATANCTTCTTATCTNTAGATACAATTGATATACCTTTAGAACTTCTTGTTGTNATAATTGCAGAAAAAGAAAATTTTTTTATTAATTCATTTGAAATAGAAGAAATTAATTTTTCCTCAGATTTATCTGAATGTAAATTTTTATTCGTAGTATTTAATAATTCATTATAATTTGGAGTGATAATATTAGCACCTTTATATATTTCAAATGATTTTCTTTTTGGATCAACAATAATTATCTTTTTTAACCTTTTTGCTAAACTTATTAATTTTTTTGTAAGAGAAATTGTAAGTAAACCTTTATTATAATCTGAGAGAATTATAATATCAAAATCTTGAATTTTTTTTTCATACAAAGTGTATATTTGATCTTGAGTCTTTTGTGAAATATCATTTTTGACTTCATAATCAACNCTTANAATCTGNTGTTGACCAGANAAATGTCTTTTTTTTACTGTTGTTACTCTNTTTTTTTCAGCAATTAAATTAGCTGAAAGTAAAGAATTTTNTTTTATTANACTNTTAATATTTTCAGATTCTTNATCTGTACCAATTACAGAAATTAAATGACATTTTCCTCCACCTGCNCAGACATTTCTTACTACATTTCCTGCTCCACCNAAAACAAATCTCTCAGATAAAAAATTAAAAACAGGTATTGGTGCTTCCGGTGAAATTCTTTCAACTTCACCCTCAATATACGAATCTAAAATTATATCTCCAACACAAAGAATTTTTGATTTNGAAAATTTAAAAATACTCATAATTTTATATTAATCACTTTTAAGTATGTTCTCAAAATAATCTATGGTTTTTTTTAAGCCCTGAGTTCTATTTATTTTAGGTTCCCACTGTATTTCTTTCAAGGCTAAAGAAATATCTGGACATCTTTGCTGAGGATCATCCTGAGGTAAATCTTTATAAATTAATTTAGATGAGCTACCTGTTAATTCAATTATTTCTTCAGCTAATTTTTTTATTGTAATTTCCAATGGNTTNCCAAGNTTAATTGGCCCAGAAAANTTAGGTTTATTCATCATTTTAAAAATTCCATCTATTAGATCATCAACATAACAAAAAGATCTTGTCTGGTTTCCTTCTCCATAAACAGTAATATTTTTATTTTTCAATGCTTGCACTATAAAATTTGATACAACCCTACCATCATTTATTTGCATTCTGGGCCCATAAGTATTAAAAATTCTAATAACTTTAATATCTACATTATGTTGTCTTTTATAATCCCAAAATATTGTTTCTGCACATCTCTTTCCCTCATCATAACATGCTCTAGGTCCATTAATGCTCACTGCACCTTTGTAAGTTTCTTTTTGAGGATGAACTTCTGGATCACCATAAATTTCCGAAGTAGAAGCTTGTAATATTCTAGCTTTAGTTCTTTTAGCTAAACCCAACATATTTATTGCACCATGTACACATGTTTTTATGGTTTGCACAGGATCATTTTGATAATGTATTGGAGAAGCAGGACAAGCAAAATTATAAATTTCATCTATCTCTAAATATAGTGGGAAAGTAATATCATGCCTAATAATTTCAAGATTCTTATGATCAATTATTTCCGACAAATTATCTTTATTTCCAGTATAAAAATTATCACAACAAACAACATAATGTCCTGATTTTATGAGTTTTTCACACAAGAAAGATCCTAAAAATCCTGCACCTCCAGTAACTAATATTCTTTTCTTTTTCATCTTAATTTTATTTTTATCTTTTTAATCTCATTTTTCTTTAGTTTAAATGATGCATCATCATAACTGGGGGGGCCAAAAAAAACTTCTGCATCGTTACTAAATCCATATTTTTCTTGAGGTATTCCTAAAAACTTATCAAATTCATCATTCGAATTTTCATCATGATAGATAGCAATTCCATAATATCCTTCTTCTAGATTTTTAACATTTATTCCACTTAGAACAACCTCATTTGTTTTTTTTTTAAGTGCCACAATTTTTCCATTATCAGATAGAAATTTTTCTTTTTGGTTATATAAGGCAAAATGAATAAACCCTTTTTCATTTTCTTGATCTAAAATTTCTATATTAATTTCACCACTAATCAAGATCATAGGGAAGAAAATAAGAAAAAAAGAAAGAATATACAAAAACATTAATAAAATATTACACAGAATAATATGATTGAGATACTATTAATAATAACTTATTAATTAAAATTTTGGTAAATTATAATGAAAAAAAAATTAACATTAAAAATCTTAAGAACCTTATTTTTGGTATTTTTATTTTTCTTTTCTTACAATAGTACTTCAATAGCCTCTGAAGAGGAATACATTGAAATAATTGATTTAATTAAGGCATCAAACTCTGCTTTAAAAATAATTTCAAAAAATGAAGATCTAAAAGATTTTAAAAAGTATTTAACTAACTCAAAAGCGATATTAATTTTTCCAGAGGTTTATGAAGGAAGCTTTTTCTTCGGTGCAAAAGGTGGGAATGGTATTTTATTGATAAAAAATGGGAGAGATTGGTCAGGTCCTTTTTTTTATACAATTGGGGGTGTTAGTGTAGGTCTACAATTTGGAATCAAATCAGGAAAAGTAGTAATGACGGTAATGTCTAATAGAGGTCTTAAATCGATCTTAAAAGAAAGAGTAAAACTAGGTGTTGACATCGATGCTGCAGTTGCGGATCAAGGTCTTGGTTTTTCAGCAGAAACTACGCTACGATTGGCGGATGTTTTTAGTTTTTCAGACAATAGTGGACTATTCCTTGGAGGATCTTTTGAAGGTACTTATTTACAACCGAGAAATGATTTTAATACTATAATTCATAAGAAAGAATTAACTGCTGATGATATTTTAAAGTCAAATCTCAGCCATATTTCTATTAAAGATATATCTGAATCTTTCAATAAAATCATTTCTAAAATCAGTGGAAAATAATAAAAATTTAAGAGAAATAGCAATAATTATAGGCTGTCATGGTTCTAAAGATGACGGTTTTCAGGAAANCCTGTCATATTTCATTAATAAAATAAAACAATCATTTAATGATATAGATATATTTTCATGTTTTGTAGAAATAAATCACCCNTCAATAGATGAGTGCTTAGAAAAAGTAGCTAGGTCCTATAAAAAAATAATATTTTCACCTCTTTTAATCTTAAATGGAGAACATTACAAATGCGATATCATTTCCAAAATAAAATTATTTGAAAAAAAATTTAAAAAAAAAATTCACATAACTGAAAGTATAAAAATTAAATCAGAACTAATAACTTTATATACAAATTTTTTTTTACCAAAGATAAAGAAAAATTACTCAAAAATTTTAATAACAGTTACATCTAAAACAAAGAATAGTTTAGCTAGAAATAATATAGAAAGTTTTATCTCGATACTTTCAAAAAAATTAGCTATCGACAATATTTGTGCTATTGAGTTTGGTAGTGAGGAAAAAGCATTCAAAAAAATAAGGATAATGATAAAAGGAAAAGAAAAAGTTCAATTTTTTTTAAATCCAATTTTTCTTTTTAATGGTTTTTTATATAAAAAAACCATAGAAAGATTTTCAAAAAACTTCAAAGGGGAGTTAATAGTATCAAAACCATTAATTAAGCAAAAGGAAATAAATAATCTTTTTAAAAAAAAAATCAAAAATTCTTTTTTGCAAATAAAGATTTAATTGTTAAGTTTCTTGAAAAAGAAGCATATTCATATACATCCTTTCCTGAATAATCACTCAACTCTAAATCAGGTTTTAATTTCAATAGATTTTTTGAACACTCAACATGATCTTTTTCAACTGCAACCATAATTGCAGTTCTTCCAATACTATCTTGATAATTTATATTAGCTCCCTTTTCTACAAGAATCTCTATTAAATTTTTTTTGTCTAACATCACGGCATAAATTAATGGAGATAACTTATCAAGCAATTTGCCATTAATGTCAGCTTTATATTCTATTAATAGTTCTATGATATCAGCATTATTATTTTTTATTGCATACGCTAAAGGAGTTAAACCTTTATCATCAATTGCATTTGCAGAATGATTTAGGTCTAAATATTTCTTTATTATTTCAATATTCCCCTCCTCCAGAGCTGATTGGTATACTAATTTAGGGAATACATCACTTTCAATTAAAGCATAAGTATGTGTTTTAAATAAAAATAAGTAGAAAACTATAAAAACTATTAATTTATTCATGAAAAAGGCTATATTTATTAAATTATATGGTAAATAAAAATATTGGACAAAAAAGTATTTTTTTAATTGGAGCAAACAAAAATAATTTTTTTGACCTAACCGTTTTATCTTTTAAAAAAATTATATCATCAGAATGTGTTGTTTTAAGCAAAAATTTTAACAAAAATTTTATTAGCGAATTAAAAAATGTTTGCTCCGTCGTTATTTATGAAGAAGACATTTGTTTAAAGAGCAAAAAAAAATTATGGAATAAAATATTATCTCTTTTTCAAAAATATAAAAAAATTAGTCATTTAAAGTCATATGACCCATTATTTCTGAATGATGGAATAGAGGAATATGAATTCTTTAAAACTAATAAAATTACTCCTGGTATCTTTTCTGGAATAATTGAAATTATAGAATTATTAAATAGCTTAGAAATACCAATTACTGATAGAAGAATAAACTCAAGTGTTGAATTTATTAATATCAATAANAAAACTGATTTTATTAAAAAANANATTATCTTACAGGAAAAGGTTATAATAAAANTTTCAACATCTAANNTACTTTTACAATTNTTAGATTCTAATAAAATAATTAGTGAAAACCATAAAACTAATATTATATTACCAATTAAACATGANGAATTTTACTCTAAAAAATTNAAANGGTNTAATTCTCAAAAANAANTTATTTTCACTCCAACTGANAACATTTTTNTTTTGATTGAAAAAAATGAAAAGATTTAAACCAAATATATTTAAAAATCTAGTTTTTATTTTTGTAATTTTGATTTCAATTTTTAGTTTTAATCTTTTTTTAGATAAATTATCTAATAACTCTATTAATTATAATAAAGAAAAGATTAATATTGGTGGAAGTTTTAAACTAATAGACCAAAATAACAAACAGTTTTCATCTAAAGAAATTAATAGACTAAAATTAATTTATTTTGGCTATACTTTCTGTCCTGATGTTTGCCCAATTGACATAATGAGACTAGCAAATCTGCTTGAATCTAAGCCTAATATTAAGAAGAATATTCAACCAATTTTTATTACAGTTGATCCAGCTAGAGATAATCATAATGTCATAAAGAATTTTTTGTCAAATTTTGATGTTAATATAATTGGGCTGACTGGTAGCGAGAATGAAATAAAAAAAGTAATAAAATCTTTTAAAATTTATAGTAAAAAAAGAACTAATGATGGTTTCAAGGATAGTTATCTAATTGATCATACTTCATTGTTTTATCTTATGAATAAAGATGATGAATACATAACTCATTTTTCAACTAAGAATTTTGAACAAGATATTACAAATTTTTTAAAAAGCTACACTTCCTTCTAATTATCTTTTNAACATATTTTCTAAAATTTTTTCAAATAGNGATTCTGNTTTTGANGATTTNTTATTTCTCTCGTTTTGATTTTTANTTAATGGATTTTNAGNTTTCTCATCTCTTAATAAATTAAAACCTAGGTTTTTAATAGGTATATTTTCATGTGCTTTTTCCATAAAATCTCCCCATAAAATTGCTGGCGCTGTTCCTCCTGTAATCTTCATCATTGGTGAATCGTTATCATTTCCAAACCATACTCCAGCAACCATTTCTGATGAAAAGCCAACAAACCATGCATCTCTTAATGATTGACTAGTTCCAGTCTTGCCTGCGGACGGTCTATTAATTTTTGCATTTCTTCCTGTTCCTTCATTAATAGTATTTTTTAACATGAAAATCATTTTTTTAACTGTTTCTGTTTTTAAAATTCTACCAGGTCCAAAACCTTTTCTTAGATATAAAGTTTCTCCATCCTTATTTTCAATTAACCTTATACCATGAGTCCAAACGCCTTTTCCACCGTTAGCGATTACATTATAAGCTCCAGTTAGTTCTAAAAGATTCACCTCTGAAGTTCCTAAGGCGACAGATGGAGTATTGATAATTTTACTTGAAATACCTAAAGATTTTGCTTTTTTTATAACATTTTCTCTGCCAACCTCTTCTGAAATCTTTACAGCAACTGTATTAATTGATTTTGAGAAAGCGTCAGAAATAGAAATATCTCCAAGAAATTCCTTTTTATAATTTTCTGGTGACCAATCATTAATTTCTATTCTAGAATCTTCAACTAAATCTTCAGGTTCAAAACCTTTTTCAAGAGCCTCTAGATAAACAAATAGTTTAAATGCTGAACCAGGTTGTCTTTGTGCTTGAGTAACTCTATTAAATTGAGTATCTCCATAATCTCTCCCTCCAACCATTGCTAGTACTCCTCCATTAAGATCTAAAACAACTATTGCTGATTGATTGGCGGATACAAAGTTCTTTGAAATTTTTGAAATTGATTCTTCTGCTTTTCTTTGAAGTTCAATATCTAATGTAGTACGAACTATTAAATCTTCTTTTATTTCTCCAAGATATGATCTTACTCTAGGCAATAACCAATCAACAAAATATCTAGAACTTTTGGGTGGTTCGATTATATTTTTATATGAACTGGTTATACGTTTGAACTTTTCTACTTCATCAATTTCTACTAATTTATAATTTATCATATTCCTAAGTACTTTTTTTGTTCTTGTAATTGAAAGTTCTCGATTTGAAATAGGATTATATTTTGAGGGATCTTTTAATAAGCTTGCAATTAATGCACATTCATAAAGGTTTAGTTCTTCAACTTTTTTATTAAAATATTTTTCAGATGCTGCTTGAACACCATATGTTCCTGAACCCAAATAAACTCTATTCAGATATATACTAAGTATTTGTTTTTTAGTAAATCTGAACTCCAACCATAAACTAAGGATTGCTTCATGCAATTTTCTTGTAAAAGATCTTTCAGGTGATAAAAAAAGATTTTTTGCTAATTGCTGTGTTATAGTACTCCCGCCTTGAACTATTTTACCCGCTTTAAAGTTAACAACTAAAGCTCTAGAAATTCCTTTAAAATCTATTCCAATATGGCTAAAAAATCTTCTATCTTCGGT
>PALK01000026.1 GCA_002710765.1 Rickettsiales bacterium
TTCAATACTAATTTAAAAGATAAAAATATAGTTATTTACGGTGGAAAAGGTATTGTTGGAGGAATTTCATCAATAATGTGCAGTAAAGAAGGTGCAAAATGTACCATAGTTGGGTATGATGGAATTGAAAATGTAACAAAAAAATCACAAGAATATAAGAATAGATTTGGAGTGAATGTAATTCCCGGAGATGGCTCAAGCGACAAATTAAATGCTAGTTTTCTTCCTGATGCAGATATTATTTTCTGTTCAGCTCGAGAAGGAACTCAAGTAATTAGTCTAGAGCAAATGAAACTAACTAGAGATTTAAAAGTTATTGCAGATGTTAATGCAGTGCCCCCCGCTGGTATAGAGGGGGTGAAAATTGATGATAATGATAAAGAACATTCATGTGGTGCTTTATCAATTGGACCATTAACTTCTGGTGACATTAAAGTGAAAACACAATATAAAATGTTTGAAGATATGTGTAATTCTGATAAGCCACTATATTTAAATTTTGACAAAGCTCTTAATACAGCTAGAGAAATTTTAGGATTATAGAAAATAAATACTTAAAAAGTAAAGATATTATTATCATCTCTAGTTCCTGCGAAGATCTTGCTTGGGCATTAAAGAAATGTGGATATAGAATTTTTTCAATTTCCTTGTACCAAAGTTCTAAATTAAAGAAGATATGTGAGAAATGTTTTCAAATAAAAAGTTTTGATCAGGAGTTTATATACAAAATTATTGAGAAAATTGATCCCTTTAGAAAAAAAAAAATTCTCATAGGTTCTGGTATTGCAGAAAGAGTTTCAGACTGTGATTTTATTTCCAACAGAAAAAATTTAAGTAATAATTTTAAAACACTTAAAAAAATTAATAGTGTAGAAAAACTATATAAAACTCTTGAGAATAAAAAGATCCCATATCCAGAATGGAGTTTATCGTTGCCTAAAAAAAAATCAGATTGGTTATTCAAAGATACACGTTCTGTCGGAGGAAATTTAGTCAAAAGATTAGATGAGGATTTTAAAAAAAAATTTATTAAAAAAAATACCTTTTTTCAGAAAATTATAGAAGGTCGTAATATTTCAGTTCAATTTTTTTCAAATAATTATAAATTTAGTATTTATTCTGTTTGTTCTCAATGGTTTAGTAAAACAGAAAAAATTCCTTTTCTTCTTAGGGGAATAGTAACAATAAAAAGACCTAAAGAATTAATTGAAAAAATTAGACCAATTATTGAAAAAATAGTAAGAGCAACAAACTTAAATGGATTAAATAGCATTGACTTTATTATTCATAATAATGATTACGATAACATAAAAGTAATAGATATTAATGCTCGTCCAGGTTTATCAATAAATTTTTTATCAAAAATATATAAGGAAAAATTATTTAGTAAAAATACCTCCTATATTGAAACAGATTTTTATTATTCAACAGCAATAGTTTACTGCAATAAAAAAAAAATCTTTGATTCTAAAAAAATAAAGAGGTTTAATAAAATTTTAACATCAAAGAGTTTCTCAGAGTTACCAAATAGAAATATTTTGGTATCAAAATCAGAACCTTTATGTTTAGTACATGCAAAATCTAAAAGTTTAAAAAGAGTAAAAAGTAAAATTAAAAAATTATCTGAAATTATAATCAAAATATAAATTGACTAGGGGAGGAAAAATGACAAATAAANTTTTCAGTATTAATAAAACAACAGAAAAACTTGTTGATAATTTAATTGAGAATAAGGAAAAATTTAGACTGCAGGTTTATAAAGGTAAATTGAATTGTACAATAATTGATGCAGGAATAAAAACCGACGGTAGTATAGAATCAGGAATTAAAATTTCTGAAATTTGCCTTGGAGGATTAGGTAAAGTTGACATTGTTCTTAATAATGTTTCATCTAAATCTAGATGGAGTGTGAATGTAAAATCATGTAATCCTGTTTTAGCCTGTCTTGGTTGCCAATATGCTGGATGGAGTCTGCAATACAAAGATTTTTTTTCATTAGGTTCAGGACCTGGAAGATCACTTGCACAAAGAGAAAAAATTTTTAAAGAACTCAATTATGTAGATAATCATAATAGAACTTCTCTAATTTTAGAGGTAGATAAAGAACCTCCAATTGAAATTATAAAAAAAGTAAGCAAGGATTGTAATGTTGAAGAGTCACAAATTATTTTTATTTTAACTCCTACAACAAGTATGTCAGGAAATATTCAAATTGTTTCAAGAGTGTTAGAAGTAGCATTACATAAAGCTCATGAATTAAAATTTCCTCTTGAGAGAATTGTTGATGGGATGGGGACAGCCCCTATACCTCCAATTGCAAAGGATATGATTACAGGCATGGGTAGAACCAATGATTCTATTATATATGGAGGAGAAGTTTTTTTATCAATTAAAGGATCTAAAAATGACATAATTGAACTGGCCAAACAATTACCAAGTAGCAACTCCAAGGATTATGGCAAACCTTTCAAAGACATTTTTCAAGATTATAAAGGGGACTTTTATAAAATAGATGGAATGCTTTTTAGCCCAGCTAAAATTATAATTAATTCACTTGAAACAGGTGAAACTTTTTGTTTTGGAAACANTAATAAAGATTTAATAGAAAAATCTTTTTTTTGATATGACGACAATTTGTATCATTAGTGATATTCACGATTGGCACTCTAAGGTTNTAAAGTTAGAATTAGAAAAAAAAAATTGTAAAGTTTATTCTTATAAATTTTCTGATTTAAGACTTATTCTTTCAAGAACAAAAAGGATAATGTTTTTTAAAAAAAAACTAAAAAAATTTGATGGTATTTGGGTAAGGTTTATATCTAATGGAACGATAGAAGAAATAACCTTTAAACTAACTATTCTTCATCTTCTCAAAGATCTTGGCATTTATATTCATAATTCAGCTGGAATAATAGAAAAAACTGTTGATAAATCTAGAACTTCTGGCATTTTGAAAATTAATAATTTCGAAACTCCAAATACTTGGGTCTTCAGTGAAAAAAATAATCTTTTAGATACTAAAATATTCTTAAATAAAAAAAGTCTAATTTATAAACCATTATTTGGTTCTCAAGGTAAAGGGATTAAAATTTTAAAAAATAAAAATGAATTTAACCAGATAATACCTGTTGGAGGTATTTACTATATTCAAGAATTTATTGGAAATATAAATGCAGAAATATTTTGGGATTTAAGAGTTTTAGTAAGTAATCACAAGGTTATATCTGTAATAAAAAGAATTTCTCAAAACTTTATAACAAATGCCTTTCAAGGTGCGAAAATTGAAAAAATAATTTACGATAAAAAAATTCGTGAAATTTCAACTAATATTTCAAGGTTATTTAAACTTGGATACGGAGGCTTAGATTTGAAGATTGATAGAAATAAAGTTTTTATACTAGAAATAAACAGTATTCCATCCTGGAAAGCAATACAAAGCGTTGAAGAGAAGAATATAACAGAAATTTTAATAAATGATTTTTTAAAAAATGTAAAAAAATATAATAATGTCAAAATTTAAAAATAGTAGTCAACTTATTAAGAAATTATATTTGTCATCTTGTTTTGAAGAAATATATTATTTAAAACCTGGAAATGTATCTGTTAAATCTCCTATCTTAGGTATGGAAAAAAAAAAGTTTTATCGCGCAGCTGAAATTTCAGGAGAAATTTTATCAAATAAAAATATAAAACTCGGAAAGTCAATTTTTTTAGCTTGTAAAAAATGCATGACAGAACTTAATACTAATTATAACCTTGGGATAATTTTATTAACTGCGCCAATAATAAAAACTGCAATTGAAGGCTTTATTTCTTATGATCAAATAAGATCTAGTATCTCTAAAAAAATTAGTGAAATAGATAAAAAGGATGGCACCTATATTTTTGAAGCAATCAAAATATGTAATCCTGGAGGAATCAAAAACTATAAAGGAAAAGCAAATATAAATAATGATTTTACTGAAAATTATAGTTTTCAAGAGATTATGGAAATAGGTGCTAAACATGATAGAATCTCTAGATGTTATTATAATATTTTTCAAGAAATTTTTGAATTTGGCTTATCAAACCTAAGAACAACGAAAAAAAAATTTTCAAAGGAATTTTCAACTCAATGTCTATTTTTAAAATATTTATCGAAAGACCTTGATAGTCATATACAAAGAAAATATGGTCACTGCAAAGCTGATATGATCAAAAAAAAAACTTTCTGGATATCAAAAAAAATAGTTTTGAATGAAAGTAAAAGAAATAAAAAAAAAATAAAAGAACTCGATAATTATTTAAAAAAAACACACACTAATCCAGGAACGTGTGCTGATTTAACAGTAACTACCTTGCTAATAGATAAATTAAGAGATATAGTAACTTCTTCTAGTTTAAATAAAATTTAAACTAGTTAATATTAATTTTATAATTTAAACTTTTGGAGGAAAAATGGCAAAAATTAATAAAATGTTGGTTGGTGAATCTCTTCTTGGAGATGGAAATGAAGTGGCTCATATTGATCTTATAATTGGTCCTAGAGGTTCAGCTGCTGAAACTGCTTTTGCAAACAGTTTAACCAATAACAAAGATGGTTTTACTGCATTATTAGCAGTTGTTGCTCCTAATCTCATGACTAAACCTGCAACTTGTATGTTTAACAAGGTAACAATTAAAGGTGCAAAACAAGCAGTTCAAATGTTTGGACCTGCTCAACATGGTGTGGCAAGAGCAGTTATGGACTGCGTTGCTGAAGGAACTATTCCTGCCGCAGAAGCTGATGATTTATTTATCTCAGTTGGTGTNTTTATTCACTGGCTTGCNGAAGATGATAAGGCAATCCAAGAGAATAATTATGCTGCAACAAAAGAGGCGATTGAAAGAGCTGTTTCTGGTTCTCCAAAAACAAGTGAAGTTGTTGATTCATATAAATCAGCAGAACATCCTTTTGCTGCCAAGTGAGACTCATCCAACATGAAGTCATCTAATGATAGTAAAAGTAATACAGGATGGCTATCAAGGTTGTTCTCATTTTTTAAAAANTAAATTCTAGGGACGNANCTAGTCCCTAGNATTAATTCTTTAATATTNAATAAATTTTTGTGTATTAAAGAAGATAANANTACACCTTTATANCCTTTTCTTTTAATTTGNNAAAGNTCNCCACTATACCTAATACCNCCTGCAATATAACTTTTTTTTGGNGGTATAAATCTGCTAAACTTTTCTAANTTTTNCCAATCTACACCTCTNCCACCAACCCTATTNACAAACATTAAAATTATATCAGAGTTATAATATAACTTTTTAAACCATTTATTTTCAGTACCATTAAAATCTAATGATATGATTGATTTTCCTTTATTCATAAATGTGTAAAGAAACCTTTCATTAAATAAGGTTTCAGTCCCAATAACTGCTTTCCATTTGATTGATAGGTTGGAAGTATTACCGAGAAATATATCAAATTTTCTTAACTTAGCTGGGGAACTAAATCCAGCATCAATCCAAAAAGAAATAGATGAGTATTTTAAAATTATATTTTTTAATAAATACCAATTTTTTTTTGAGCCACATATTGAATCTAAATCTGCAATGTAAATAGTATTTATATTTAGTTCATCAACTAAAAATTTTATATAAAAAAATGGATCAGAATAATCTTTAGTATTTTCAATAAATGGTTTATAATTGACTCTAAATCCGGCAAATGCTTTTACAACTTTTCCATTTTTAAAATCTATTGCTGGTATAATATTCATAAAAAAATACGATAATATGACAAATATAGTTCTTCTTGAGTATTTGTCCGCAAAACATACTAAATCTGAAGACCAGGAACAATCTTTATTAAAAGAAGGATTAAGAATGGCCAACAATTTAATTTTAGATTTTAAAAAAAACCCAGAAGTTAAAAGGATTATTGTAGTTAGAAATAAAAAATTAAGATGTAAAGAATTAAAAAAAGTAATTTATTTAAAAACAAATTCAAAATTAAATCTTGAAAATTTTAGTAGCTCAATAAAAAAATATANCCCTAAAGTCATTGTTATCGCACCTGAAAATAATTTTTTGCTTTTAAATATTATAACAAAATTAAATAAATTAGGTCTTAATGTGATAAATTCAAACTTAAAAAGTCTTAAAATATTTTCATCAAAAATTAATACATCAATAGAATTAAGAAAAAAAAAAATTCCTTGCATCAAGACATACAAAAATATTAATGAAATTAAAGAAAAAAATTCAGAATTTATCATTAAACCTATTGTAAGCTGTGGTTCTGAAAATACTTATACTGTTAAAAATTTTATAGATTTAGAGACTAAGTTAAAAGAAATTGATTTTCCCTGTATAATACAAAAATATAAAAAAACTCTGACTGGAAGTTTTTCGATGATTTGTCATAATGGAGATAATTTATTACTTTCATGTAACGANCAGTTAATAAATATAAAAAATAATAATCTTAAACAGGTTGGAATTATTGCTGGGGGTTATGAAAAATACAGAAAAGAATTTCAAAAACTAGCCAATCAATTAACTGATAAATACAAAGGTCTTCTGGGTTATGTTGGCGTGGACGTTATTCTGCAAGATAATATCTGGAAAATAATAGAAGTAAATTTGAGATTTACAAGTTCGTATAATGCATTAAAAAAAGCATATGGAATTGATCGTATTAACGAAATAATCAGCTTCTATTGTAATAAAAAGATTAATAAAAATAAATTAGTTAAAGAAATTAAAAAAGTTAAATTAATTTTCTAAAATGATGAAAAAAAATATTCACTTTCTTGGAATCGATATTGGAGGAGCACATACTAAATTAATTGGACTTGATAATAAAAAATCAATTATTTTTGTTAATCAACTTCAATTCCCAATTTGGAAGGGTACTGAAAATTTAAACAACTATTTTAAAAAAATTAATAAAAATATTGGAAATATACCATGTGGAATAACTATGACTGCAGAATTATGTGATAACTTTAAAGATAGACTTATTGGTGTTAAAAAAATTATAAAATGTACTAAGAAACTGAAATTGAAGAAATATTATTTCTGTAATCAAAAAAATAAACTTTTAATTAATCCAGATTTAAAATCTATAGCTTCAATGAATTGGTTAGCTACTGCAGAATTTATTAAAGAAAAAGTTTCAAATTGTATTGTTGTTGACTTTGGTTCTACTTCGACAGATTTAATTTTAATAAAAGACAAAAANATAATTAATAAATACTATGATGATTTTGGAAGANTNAATAATTCNGAANTAGTTTATACTGGTCTAACNAGAACTCCAACAANCTCTTTAACAAATAAAGTAAAGATTAATAATAAAGATTTTCATGTAATGTCTGAATTTTTTTCTAATACAGCAGATCTTTATCGTATTAATAAACTTCTTTCTAAAAATATGGACCTTTATCCTACATGTGATTTTAGAAGTAAATCAATTAAGAATAGTTATAAAAGATTGGCTAGGAANTTTGGTATTGATTTTAAAAAAAAAGATTTCGACTTTATTCACAGTCTTTCAAAAAAACTAATTTCCATTCAATTAAATAAAATTTTTACGGAAATTAATAAATTTAAAAAAATAAATAGTGTTAGAGCTGAGTTTCCTCTAATTATTTGTGGAATTGGAAAAGAAGTAATGAAAAAATATTGTAAAAAGCAAAAGATTAAAGTCATAGACTTTAAAAAGTTCCTTAAAGGAAATAATAGTAAAATAAATGAAGCATCATATCATGCGCCAGCTACCTCATGTGCATTAATGGTATCTGATTTAAATTGATTACTAACTTTTTGAACTAAATTTTCTGAAATATCTAAGCTTCTATTATTTTCATAGCAAACAGCTGATCTTAAACCTATTAAGTGAGGACTTAATGATAAAAGAGTTTTTATCTGAAAAGATTTAATTTTACCAGCCAGTCCAACTTTTAAATTATTTTTTTTGATATTTTGCACAAAATAATCTAATTCAGAAACTGAAAAAATGTCTAAAAGCCCTCCAGATTCCTTATTTGATGTATCCATTAGAATAATTTTGAATCCAGACTGTTTTAACTTGAAACTATTTTTCATATAAAAATCTAATAAATTTTTATTTTCAGCAAAGAAAACACCAACCAAATTAGTTCTTAAATTCAAGTTTTTTAATAAAAGAAATAGTTTGTTTATATCTTCAATACTTGTATTGAAAAGACCTATTTTAATATAATCTAGCCCTAAATTATCAAATTCCAATAAATTACTTATTATTTTTTCATTTGTTATGATATTTCCAAGAGTTGCACTTAAAATTTTTTTAAATTTATACTTATCAATAACTTTAATTATATTTTTTTTGTTCCAAGAGCCAAGGGGACCTATATCTGGCATTTTTAGATCTACAATATCTGCATATTTTATAATTTTTTTAATTTCAAAAATATCTTTTACACTGATTAAGAGTTTAGTTTTTATTTTTCAAACTCCTATTTATGTATTCAGTAATTTTTTCCCAAGCAATCAATTCTCTTTTTCCTGATGTCTTTTTTACAGAAATTGACAAATATTTGAGTTCTTTTAAAATTTTTTCTTTTTTAAGTAATTTAGTTCTTGTTGCAAGTATACAAGCTTCAATTATTGCAGCTTTAGATCTGTTCATACCTCCAAATGGCTTGCAATTTTTCGAATATAAAATTTTACACTTAAAAGTTGGTCTACTCTTATCATCAGAATATTTAACGACTTCAACTTCATCATAACTTAATGCATCATTAATAAAATAACATTCAATTTTCTTACATTTTTTTTTAATAAATCTTTTTTTTCCAACGATACAGTTAACAAAAACTAATGCATCATCAATATAGTTAACAGCTGCACATTTATTTAAAATTAAGTTATTAAGAGTTAATGATGGTCTATATGGAGAGATATATATATAATTTGAAGTTTTTTTAATGCCAAAGGGGGCAATATTTAATTTACCCTGACTATCTAAAGATGAGATTATGGTTTCTATTATCATTTCTTTTTTTGGGTTGATTTTAGATCAGGTCTTCTATTAAGGTCTTCTTTTTTTTTTTCTACCGCAACTCCCCAGTCAAGCTCATTATCTTGATTGTAATTTTTTCCTAATTGAAATGCTATTTGAGCTCTNGCCAACTCTACGCCTAAGTANAATGCATGACTTGNATCATCTNCAACTTCTAATGAATCGTAAAATTCAAAAGGATCTAATCCAGTTAAANANATTTTTGAATTAAAAGTATTAATTCCATCTTTNGATAAAAGAATTCTATAATTCTTATCTTTAACTAATGATTTTATATAATTTATTTCATCNTTNTNTAATCTTGACGGTTTTTTCTCCCTTANACACATTANACCTTTATCTATACCGATAGGTANTCTTTGATTNCTTTTTGCAAAAAACATNAACTTCCTNGCNNTATCTGCNTCTTTAATTGCATTNCTACAATGNTTNCTAACTTGAACTACTAATACNCCCTTGACATTAAGCTCAGANACTAAGCCCATTAAAACTGTAGTAACCCCTGCTGAATCACAATCAGTTAATTCTGTTAAATTTCCAATACCCATTAAAATATCAATTTTTGGAAATTTTTTTCTTAGTTCTCTATATCTAGAAATTGATTCTAAAAAACCATAATGAATAGGGTCTAAAATTGGATCGGCAAAAAACTTTTTTTTCTTAGTTAAAAACTTATTTATTAATCTTTCTAATGAAGACATATCACCTGATTTATTTGGAATAAGTACTGGAGTAGATTGAACCTCATCCAGAACAAAAATATTTTTTTCGTTGATGCTTAATAGATAATCTGCCCCTGCTTTCCCGCCTCTAATCAATTCCTCAGAGTTTGCAGAGTCAACAGAAACTGCAAACCCTTCTTTTTTTAACTTAAAAATTACTTCTTCAAGGTGAGGAAAATAAGTATCAGGCATACAGCCCAAATCAATAATATTAGCACCATCTTTTTTATATTGTTTTGATATATCCATTATCTGACTAACATTTAAGATTGAAGCATCAACAATTTCAGAAAAAATCATACATTCATAATCTTCTATATTATTTTGATAACTATCTAAGCCAAAATAATCTGGTAAATGTCTCAGATCTTCAGGACCCCTTTCAACTGGAATTTTAAAATATTTTGATAATTTATCTAAATCACCTCTAAACTTGCCTGGAACAATAATTTTATCTACATCTTGCTCTTGTTTAATTCTTCTCATTATTATATTTTCAGACATTAAAGCTGCAACACTTACTCCTATTTGGTTTATTCTATAACTAAAATCAGGTTTCATATCTTCAAGAATCCTTTTAAGTTGTCTTTCAGCTAGTTTTCCAGTTAAGAATAAGATTCTTTCAGACATTTTTCTCTAATCAAAATTTCTTTCTTTAANTCTTTAAAACTTAATACTACTTTTGTTTTTTCAAATTTTTTTAATTTTTCTACATTATCAAGATCTATTTTTCGCGGAAAAACATCAACCATTCCTTTAGGAGATCTTGTTTTTAATTCTGGAGCTGAGTCACAAGGAAAATAAATACANGGTACTCTACATTTGCCAGACTGCGCAAAAACGTTTGTTGCTAAATTATCTGAAATACCAAAAACACATTTAGCAACAGTATTACTTGATGTTGGAGCCATAATTAATGTGTGATAAATCCCTCTATAAAACTGNCCAACTGGAACTGAACTAGCTGTATTATCTTTATAAATATTTATTTTTTCAGGTATATCTCCTTTTTTTTTATACATTATTAAAACTTCTTCAGCAGCTTTAGAAACAAAAAGATCTATATTNGTTAAATAATTTATTAATCTTATACTTTCGTTAAAAAAATGTCCTGAGCCTGTCAAAACCCATGCCCACCTTCTAATTTTTTGTTTATCTTTCATAAGTTATATTTTATATTTTTAATTTTCTTTAACACATTATACCAACTTTTTTCTTGTTCAATAATTTCTAAAACCTCAGGNCCAATAATTTTCAGNGAATTATTTTTTTTTACATATTTTANTATATTTTTATCAATAATTCCTTTTTTTTGTAAAACTTTAATTCTAANATCTTTAAATGTTTTTAAGTTTATTGATTTAATAAATATAACTCCATCTGAACTCATTTTATTATTCAACCAGCATGCGATAGAATCTGAGGTTGAATCCCAATTTTTTTCATAAGAACTATTTCTACTGAGGTGTCTTAGAGGNAACCAAATTTTAATATTTTTTTTTGAAAGTAAATCAGAATATTTTCTTGTAACTCTGACAAAAGGACATGTTTTATTGATTAATTCTGCATACTGTTCTGTCGCTTTAATAGCCATATAGTTTGCAAATTCATCATCAAAATTTAAATATTTTTGTGATTTNCTCACTGCATCTGCAAAAATTCCACCACCAACTACAAATGTAATTGGTGTAGATCTAAATTTATTAAATAGTTTTAATAATTTTTTTAAATTTGGATTTGATAACCAACTTCCTCCAAGCTTTATTACCCACATGTATTATTTTTTTATTTTTAATAATTTTCCAACTTTTTTAGTCAAAACTGAATTATTTTCTCTGTAAATTTCAATTCCAACACTTTCNGTTTCTTTAAAAACTTCAAGTTTCTCTATTTTTACTCTTANNCTNAGAATTCTTTTTTCTGAGAAACATATCTTTGTAATTCNCTCTGCCAAAGTNTCTAAAAGTCCTATATGACCNTCATTAACTATNGATTTTATATCATTTACAATGTGTTCATATGANACAACATTNTCTATATTATCTTCAGTCTTTTTTCAAATCATCAGAAACTTTTATACTTAAACTAATAGAAATCTTCTGTTTTTTATTCTTTTCAAAATCATGAATACCAATCAAAGCTTTAAGCACTAAATTATTTATT
>PALK01000027.1 GCA_002710765.1 Rickettsiales bacterium
CCTTGTCCTTGGCCCTGCCCTTGTCCTTGTCCTTGACCTTGACCCTGACCTTGGCCTTGTCCCTGTCCCTGACCTTGGCCCTGTCCTTGACCCTGACCTTGGCCTTGGCCTTGTCCTTGGCCTTGCCCTTGTCCTTGGCCTTGGCCTTGACCTTGGCCTTGGCCTTGTCCTTGGCCTTCGCCTTGGTCTTCTGACTCACCGCCACCTTCAGTTCCACCATTTCCGCTTCCGGCTTGGGACTCTTGATAATCTGGGTCGTAAGCATCAGGGATGCCATCGCCATCAGAATCAGAGTATTCACCATCGTTAGGATCATTAGGGTATGGGTCGCTGCCATCAGGCTTGCCATCTCCGTCTGTATCAGCAGAGTTGGGATTTGTGCCTCGGGCATATTCTTGAGAGTTGGTTAAACCATCACCATCGGGGTCAGCATTAGCATCTCCACCGTTAGTGGGGTTTAGTCCATTACGGACTTCCCAACCATCAGGTAAACCATCACCATCAGAATCTGGGTTGTTCATATTGGTTCCAGCGTCTTGTTCTTCTTTGTTAGTAAGACCATCGCCGTCCCAGTCTGCCCCACCATCAGAGGGGTCAAGTGGATCGGAACCTTCACCAGTTACGACACCTGCGCTCATAGCGAGCATCAGGGCAGTTAAAATTGTAAGCATCATTGTTTTGAATCTATTTTCTTTCATAAGTATCTTTTCCTATATTATAAGTTATTCATAGGGAACCCACTGTTCCCTCTACCCTAATATAGAAGTTTCCTCCTATTTATAGTTTATGCGCTCGTGAGTCAATCGTTTTCACGCTCTTCGGCGTGGTGTTCGGCATGACAATTACCACACAAGAGTTCTAAAGTATGTAATTTATTTTTTAAATCTTTCCAAGGATAATCAGTGATTCCTCGTTGGAACCTGATGCCACTACCTCCTTGAGAGCCACCTCTTACATCACCCCAAGGTCGCTTGTAAGATGGATCGGTGTGATGACAATGCAAATTAGCACCAGAATAATCGCATTTCTTACATTTACCCCCTAATTGTTCCAATAACCATGCTCTTTTTGCCAAACGAAGTGCTCGTTTGTTAGAAACATTGTTAGCAATAATATCGTCACGATTTCTCTCGTAGTATTTCTTTTGATACTTCTTTTGATATTGTTTGCGTTTTTCAGGGTCTTTAAATGGCAAGTTAAGCACCTTCAGGCATTGTCTTCTGTAAAATCGGAATCAAAATCTTCGTCTTCATCAGATACATTAATGCTTGCATCTTCGCTTTCTGGCTCATCGCCTAAGATTCGCTCTACGGTAATACGATATGTTTTACCATTTCTTTTAACTACTTTAGTAGAAACAACTGTAGTTTTTGGCTGCTTAACAGGAACAGCCTCATCCAGTGCGTCATTCATCATCTTATTCATTTCTCTTAACATATCTAAATACCAATTGTCACCATTACGATTAATATAATGACGGTTATAGGTATTGTTTCCAAAGAACTCGTCCCAGATTGTCATACCTAATCGTGGTGGGTGCACCTATTTATAGGTTTCTACCGCTTAGTTTCATTCTGCATGGCCTGTTTTAATCCGGGAACGTGCCATGGATCTTTGACAGTAAATGCTTCTTTAAGGAACTTAGGTTTAGGCCCACCCATTTTGGAATCGGCTCCGATTTTTTGTCCGCCTCGTCCCGGTTTGGTTTGAGCCAGATGATTTTTTATAATTTCTTCATCTGTGATTTGGGGCTTTAATTGAGGCTCTACAGAAGATGCCTTGATATGTGCCTTTTCTTGCAGCATGGCTGCAATAATATCATCATTAGATACCATAATCTAACTTTATTTTCTTAACTATATGTAGTTTCGGGTCATTCATAGTCCCGAATAGCAATACCTACAGGAAACCGGGGTATGCCGTCATTAGTTAATTCTTGATATTTTACAGTCAACAGTTTACCAAAATACTTTTGTCGGTTGCGGTATTTTTCTCTACGGTCGGCCTGAGTGCCTTTAGGTCGGCACTTGAATCTTTGACCTTTGGAAGTTTCACAAATCCACACCACAGTTCCAATATCGTTGCCTTGGCCTTCCAGAGCATCCACAATCTTATATTCGGAATCGTGGAAAACCTTGTGCTTCTGAAGATTATAGGAACGCTTACCTTGTTCATAGGGTGATTTGATATTGCGGATCATAACTCCTTCATCGCCAGCAGCGAGGAACTTAGATAACAAAGCGTTGATATCGCTGTCATTGTCTACACGATAACAAGGAACCATAGTAAGTGTGCCAGTAGTATCTTTATCTACATATTGTTTAGCCTTTTTCCATCGCTGAATAAAAGTCATATCAGGATTAGCCATATCCATAGCATCAAATACATTTAGTTTAACTTTAGCCATGTCATCAATGTCGGTTTGGTTCTTGTAGGTTTTCTTACGAACTAATCCTACTACTCGCTGGAAATCCATTTGGTCTGAATAGAGTTCACCATCTAAAATAAAGGTTTCAGGAAGTCCAGTGGAAATAACGGCTTTACGAATCTGGTCTAAGAGTTGGAACTCTTTTCCTTTTCGGGAGAGTAGACTCACACTACCGTCTGATTCCATCTTAGCAGTGCAACGAACACCATCAAGTTTGGGTTGGGCGATAGCAGGGAAGATAATTTTATGTCCGTGTTTTTCGTAGGGTTGAGCCAACATAGGAACGGGTGCCAGATTAACATTGATACCGTCAGTATTGAAAGTATAGCCTTGGTCTCGGTGTTTATTAACTTTGGAATCAAACTCTAAGACGGCTTGTTCCATGGGTGTGCGTCCGGCTTTTCCGTCAACAATAATAACTCCAGCATCTTCAATAATTTTTCCACCTTTTTGACCGTGTGAGGTCTTGATAGTATAGATACCTTGATCTTCTTCAAGCCAAATAGTCCATTGAACTACATTTTTACTGGCTGTGCGTCTGTAGAAAGTTTGAGGGATACGAACTATGTTTACCATAGTTAGAGTAGGGGTGGCTTCCTATTTATACTTTAGTCAAGGTAGATAATGGGGCAACACTTACCCATGACATCTCCAGCATCTGGGAAATCAGTAATTAGAAGAACGTTAGAAGAACCACAATATTTGAAAGCATCAGGAATATTTGTTCCACCAGCAGGCTCAAAGAGTTTCTCTACTTCTGCACGGCTCATTTTCATAAGCAGATCCATAGTAATGCCTCCACGAACCCGAGAATCAAAAGGAACGATTAGGGTGCGACCATCAATCTTTCCATCTTTGTGCATATCAAACAACATATCCAAACCTCTTTGTAGTTGAGTCATATTAATTCCATCAGCAGTTTTTATACCAACGGCGGACATACTTCCAGAGCAATCAAATAATACACAGTCAAAGGACATGTAAATACATTTACATGCCGACTACTTATAGTTATCGTCAAGTCTGACGACACTTGGTTTTACGCAAGAACTAATTATTACTGTTGTTCACTTAGTTTCTACGGAAAAGGCAACCTGCACCACAAACGAACAGAAGAAGGCCGAGACCCTTCTGAACAAATGGGAAGTCAAGAGCACTAATGCCCAAAACAGGTTGGCTTTCAGTCATAACCATGTGAAGGCCACCGACAGTAGCAGCCAAACAACAGACACTCATCATTGTATCCATAACAATAGATATGCTTAACGACTATTTATATTTTAAGGTCCTAACACTGGAGACATACCTTCGGCTGGTTCGGCATCAACGGCTTCATCTTCGTTCTTTTCTATCCAATGAATAAGGTTTTCAGGAACTTCCGTTTCTTCAAAAATGGCTCCTACTGGACACTCGGAAATACAAGCACCGCAATCTATACACTCATCAGGGTCAATAACAAGATAAGTTGCTAATTCACGGAAAGCATCTACGGGACATACAGATACACAATCTTGGTATTTGTGATTAACACACGCTTCAGTTACAACATGGGTCATGATGTATTCACCTTACGTCTACGATCACGGTCACAAACTGTGCAAATAATTTCTAAATGTTCTGGGTGTGTTTTGAGAGTGTCCCACGATTGGTCACAAACCGGGGTGGGTAACAAAACTCGGTTAAGGGAACGAACTAATAAATATTCGGGATTGTTCTGGGAACAGTAATAACATTGGCCAGTAGTAGAGTGTAAACACCACTCTTTCTTCTCGCCTCGTAATTTATTTTTATTTTTATTTACACGAGGAATAATGTCATCTCGCTTCTTATCGTAATACTCCGAATTGTAGCGAGCCATATACTCTCGCTTTTTCTCGGGGTCTGCATACGGCATACAAAATATATGGCGATACTACTATTTATAATTTGTCTTCAAGACCTTTCCGAAGCCAGTCAAAAACCAGACAAACTACAATGAAGGCACCTAAAGACCAATAGAAAATTAAATCAGTCAAGTTATCACAACACTAATATGATTGCCAAAACGCCGGGAAGTGCTGTTAGCAATAACTCCCAATACTTACGTTTTGTATCTTCGTCCGCCGTGGCTTTTTCTTCTAAAATTGCCATGCGGGTCATCAGTGGTGGTTGCCCATTTCCATCCCTCACTATTTTGGTAACGGAGGAAATATCTTTGTGGAGGGCTTTAACATTGGTCTCTAAACGAGCCAATGAATCACTGTAGGATTCATAATCTTCTAAAAAACCAGACATCATGTCTGCAAACTCCATAACGAAGTTTTCTACTAATTCTTTATCATTGGCCATACCTAAGCCTCCAAAAGTCGCTGCATCTTTCTAAGTAAGATCTGAGCGCAATTGTTGAGGTGTGATAATCTATGTTGAGCATAACTACAATTATCATGTATAACTTCGGACCGAACCTCGGCACTGACTAACGATAACTCAAAGGCGGCATGGTCCATTACTTAATAATAGGTAAACCACTATTTATATTTAATTGTTGGTCCAAATCTAAACAATTTATAGTTAATTATAGTTAATATCAATACGTCCCCATAGACATACATCATGTGAACGACTGCGAACCAGACTGCCTACTTTCACCTTTCCAAGTTCAAAAAACCGCTTATCGGTGCGAAGTGCAAACGTGATTTCACGAACCGTAGGTAGGTAATAAAACCCTTGTTCACGCAAGGCTGCGTAGACATCTTGTGCCGTAGCAGGATTCTGCGTCATCATCTTAAACGCCATATTGGTAATTAATTGTGCTTTACTACGTCCCATAAAGTATATGGTCTCTAACTACTATTTATACCTTCTTGTTAGTAGTATTAACTACAATCAAGCAGTAGATTCTACTTCGGGTTCTTCGGTGTCGGATTCCAAAGGTGTGGTGACGAAATCAATTTCACAGACATCGTTATCACAGAATCTTTCAATGACGATTTCTTCGCCTCGGATACGACCAAAAGAAAGTTTTCCTAATTTGGCTTCCATAGCATTATAGGTATCTACATCAATAGATTCATAAGGCATTTGTGGATAAGCCCCATGATCCAAACGTGGCAAGAAGGAAACTCCTTTAAGTTGGTATTGGAAAACATCCAGAGCGTGTCCTAATTGGTCACCTTCGTTTTCGGGGTCAAAGGTCACGGTGCAGGAAACTTGATTATCAGCCCAGTAGCGTTGAGCCACGGCAGCCAAAGCCAGTTGTTCCCACATAGAAACTTCGGAAACAGTGCGAACACCTTCTCCTACGTCTACAGGAACTTCTACGACTACGGTATCTTTTTCAGCACCGAAAGCAGGTTCAATTTTATAACCAGCCTTTTCCAAGGGGGCTACTAAATTAGAGAGTCGGCCTAAACGCATACGGCGAATATAATACCTTGATTCAGGGAAGTGAATGCCGGGGGTGGCTCCAGCCAACAGGCTCACGGTTCCAGAAGGCTTGATGGAGGTAGTCTTGATAGACTTAGGGATAGCAAACCAATTAGAGTATTCATCATCTAACTTTTGAATGTGCTGATAACCAGCATCCATCCAATTGATTAGAGAACTCATACCACGAGCAGCGAGGAATTGAGCAATTCCTGACATAGAACAACCAATTCTGCGGTTTCTCAACATAACTCGGTTGGTCTCAGGCCAATGGGTTTTGCCTAAAGTAACAGTTTTAGCATAAAGGTAAGCGTATTTCAAGGTCTTGAGATAATCCTCTAAAGAATCATGATTAGTAGGGAAGGTTTCAACGAGACAACATAGTTCATAGGATTCCAGAGTTTGTTCCAAACAAGGATTGCCTCCACAAGCACGATGGTCTTTCCAGTTAGGTTCATCAGCCATACGACCGTATTTCTGCATATTGCCTAACCATGCAAATCCGGGTTCACCATTAAGTTTAATTCGTTGAGCAGAAGCAGTGTAATCCATACCTAACTCGGCGTAAATAGAGTTGTTAGAAGTCCAACCATATTCAGCACGATGAGGGTTAACTTCGTAGTTTTTCAAATCAATGTATTCTTCGGAATCGTGTGGGCCGAAAACGATCTCGGCAGTTCTACGCACATTACCAGCCACGACACACTTACCAATAAGGTTCATAATATCTACAATAGCGGTCAGTGAAATAGGGCTACCAATTTCTTTATCTAAAATAGCACCGATAAGTTCGTGCATATCTACTAAAGGACGTGGACCAGAAGATTCTCCTCCGAAGCCTTTAATGGCAACACCAGCAGGACGAATAGCAGAATAATCAAAAGTAACTGGTGCAGTCCCAAGGAAATAAGATTCAATTAACATCCGCAGTGACTCTACCCATCCTTCTCGTGTGTCAGGGATGACAAACTCTTCAGTATGTCGGTTCTCTGCGGGGCCTTTAATGATGATTTGACCAGCACCCTTGGTATCAAAACCTACGCCTACGCCCAACATAGAAGCATCCATGAGGAAGGTAAAAGGCTTAGCCAAATCGTCTTTAAGATTGGCGGTAGATACGAAAGCACAGTTATTGAGAGCAGCATGAAGGTTCTTTTCTTCAGTAATGGGTGTTCCCATAGCCCAGAGTCCACGACCGGGAGGGAGGAACTTCATATTAAAAATACGATCATACATTTCCTGTGCAGAGTGTTGTGCTTTCCAAGCATTCCATCCAAGGCCATTATGTTCAATATGTCGCTTTTGCATATTAAAAGTGCCTTCTACTACACGCTGGACAGTTTCCCACCATTGTTCATTCTTGCCATTATCTTTGAGCCGAGAATAAGTGCGATTATAAACTAATTCACCCAAACCGTTGAAACCAAATGGGGCTTTTTTACGCTTGTATTTGTCTACGAAAGTATCAGTTAAATGGAATCTTGAACTCATGTAACTCCCTCTTATTCCCATCAACTATATATGCTTTTCTTTGGAGACTTCAAAACCCTACTCACCATACTCATAGTTTGTTATATCTCATTTTGATTGTTTGGTATTATTACCAAATCGGGTTCAAGACCTTCAAGCGATTCTGCGGAAAGTAGTTGGTCCACGGGATGATGTAGTGGGAACAGTTTCAAAGTCCCGATCCTTTTTCATCATAGCACTCAAACTACGCTTAGTTGGGATTTCACGGCGACCCAAATCAATGAGTCGGTCAATCAATACTTGGGCAGTCACTTCCTCGGTAATAGTAACCAAGGACTTAGCAGCCTCATAACTGGTAGGCTTGCTTCTTTTCTTACGAATTATCTTTCCATTTTTCATTTTCTTCAACTCCTGTTGGCGATTAAAGCAGTAAATTGACAACCTTCAATGTTCCAATCAAACTCTACGGGGGCTTTGACAGCACCCCTAATATCAATATCATTTTTACCAACTGCAGTGAGACTGCTGGCTACTTCAGTGGTAGTAAAGAGTGTGGGTCCAACTTCGCCAGATAGTTCTACTGGATGTTTCCAAATAACTGGTTCGTCTTGAGAGTTGGATTGAAAGACAATATGAGATTCTTCAGAGGCTACTTCAGCAGAAAGAGTAAAGGAAACAGTCTTTTCTACAGTTCGCAAGAAGTCTTTTACATTTTTGCCGGGGATGGTAGTGTGGTATTCCCAATCCCGTTGTGGCCATGAGTTAATTCGGTTCATAAGATCCAAACGCAAAAGTTTAACGGTTTGACTGATACCATTGGCCAACAAACGGAAACGCAAGTTATCGGCAGGTTTATCTAAGGCCAAAGTGAGTTCATCTTTAGCAGTAAGGGTTTTAATAATGGCACCCATGCGAGCAAAGATAACACCAACTTCTTGAGGTTCACTAAATTGCCAGTCATAATTCTGGAATGATTCAGCAGGCACGATAACACGAAGCATTTTATATCTATTGCCATCTACCAACATGACGGACAAGCCTTCTTCACTAAAACAAAGAATACCTTCTTCATTAATGGCCTCAAATCCTCGCAAAATGTTCTTAGCAAGTGGCACACGGAGAGTAGCGGTAAGACTCATAGGCTAAAGTGGATGTAAGCACCTATTTATGCTTATGGGTAATTTTGCTTGTTAATAGCGAAAAGAAAAAGTTTATTTTCAAGGGGATTAATTCCTAAAGACCAACCACTGGAACCGTATGATTGTATTGACCAAGGGGAACTACCGAGCGATGGCCACAATAAATATAATTTATCCTTGCCATCATTAGCATAATAATAGTATTGATAGTCAGGATCACAAACACTTTCATCTACCATTCTTCCTTTGTTTATTTCGCCAGCAAGTCCTCGGGGGTCAAACTCACGACCAGCAGGCATACGAACCCATGTTAGATGCTTAAGCATCTTAAAAATCTCATCACTTCTTTCAGCATTGGCATTATTAGAAGTNNTNNTCCACCACTTTTGGAATACCTTTGGCTCAATGATTTTTCGGCCTCGGAGTCTCATAAGTTGTAATACCTACTACAACTATTTATAATGGTGGGTCCGCCCAGATTTGAACTGGGGTCTGACGGCCCCCAGCCGCCAAGTATAGGCCAAACTAACCCACGGACCCGTGATTATTCTTCTTCATAAGCCCCAGAATAACTCAGGGTGTCTCGGAAATCCTCTTCACTACCCAATCCAGTTAGGTTGGCTTTATCTTTAGAAACTTTCTTCATAAGTTCGGAAACAGGTTGAGTAACTGGTGTAGAATCCATGTCAGCAAAACCATCTAAGGCAGTATAACGTGGTTCTATNGTGAGTTTCATATCACAAGTTCCGAAGTTTTTATCGCCCCAGACAACTAATTTTCTTAANGGGACAAAGAAAGGACTGGTGATTTTTCCAATAATGCGTCTGATACTCATTCCTCTTCATCTCCTTGAGGTTTGGGGTCAAGCATCCAATTCCATTCATTTTTCATGCTTTTCATCTCCCATTTTGATTAACTCTTGTTGAATTGGTATGTGGTCGGAAATGTCGGGGTAAAGGATTTGTCCAAGACCGTAAAGAAACAAACAACCAATAATTCCTATCAATAATTCACTCATTCTTCCTCACCTTCAAACTCTTGAAACTTCTTTTCGGATTCAGGATCCAAATCAATAAGAATAGCATTTCTNCCATGGTCGTTAGCCACAGGCCACATACTACAACTACCTGCGAAACCATCTAAGACATAATCACCTACTTCGGAAGTAGTAAGAACCATTCTTTTAATGAGGGCATATGGGATTTGATTATACCAACCATTATGTTCCCGAGANCCTGCTTTTACCATATTTATATTCCACCAATCGTAGGCATGAGTCCCAGTCTTACCTTTAGCAATTTGGCTCTTAACTCGGGGGTCGTTAGGATTACGGTAGGGTTGGGTATCTCTTTCAGGGTAGAAAAGAGGTTGTTTACAATCTTCGTGAACTAACCAAAGCAAGGCTCGGTGAGCAGTAGTAAATCGCTTTTTAGTGTGTCCAATATTAGAAGGATAAACCCATGAAATCCATTGTTGGAGTCGGAAACCTTGGGCTTCAATAATAGGCAACAATCGGGCACAGGCTTCAGGATAGTGAACTAAGAAAGCAGAACCATTAGCACTAAGCCGGGGTTTGAGGGCAGCGAAAGTATCGGAAATCAATTGATGATATTGGTGTTCAGGGAGATTGTCGTTAACTTTATCAGAATACCTAAACCCAATGTTATAAGGTGGGTCAAAGAATGCGGTTTGGATTTCTATGTCGTTATCTAATCCGCCAATAGCAGAAACCACGTCATTGAGGATAAATTGNTGGGNCATACACTTAAGATTGTNGACACTACCAATATAAAGGTTGTCATTAAAACGCCCCGTATGAGATTTGAACTCATGTCTTTTCCTCCGCAGGGAAAAAGGATATCCAGACTACCCTAACGGGGCAAACAGATGTTACACCGACTACTGTTATAAAGATGTCTATATTAAATATGATTTTATGGGTAGGCTTTTTCCAAGTGGAGTCATGNAATAAGTAGCCAAAGGATAACCTTGTCTTCCTCTAANGGCTTCTATCTTGGTATCANTTCGCTTAACATANCCATGTTTAATATATGAAATTAACAATTGTGAAACGCCATTGGGAGTCATACGATACTTAAGATTATGATCGGTGCGTTTAGCAATATCTTGGGCAATCATAGGTTTAGTAGCATGTTTCAAAATCTTAAGAGGAAAATAATGTTTCTTAGCCCTTTTTCGTTTAGGGTTGGTATTATTACAGGCTTGGGAACAAAAAGCACGATTGGATTTTTCTCTGGCCCAGCGTAATTCAAAGTCGGCACCACAAGTTTCACATTGTTCAATAATGGCAGGATAAATCCAGATATTACTTTGATGTGGGCTATCGGAGTTCAAAACTTTAGATAACTTTAATTCATCAAAACGTTGGCAATAATAACTACAGTAAGAATTAGAATCCCAGAAGATGAACTTTTGGGCTTCAGAAACTCCTTCACGATCACACACTATACACATATTTATCAAAACAATTTTGTTTGCTGCCCAGAAGGGGTGTCTTCAAGACCCTCAACCTCTACCACGATTTCGCCGGGGTTGGTTCCTTCGGCTTGCCAAATGATTTCTCGGTCTATGGCGGGGTTCCAAACTTCTTGTAGGAACTCACAGATTTTAGTATAAGTNACAGACTTAGGTTTGACTCCGACATCTTCAGAAGTAGTAGGGAAATAAACCATGAAATCAACTACTGAGCCGTAGCGTTCATAAATCTTCTTAGCCAAGGTTTTGCCGACCCGAGGAATCTGTTCTAACAAAGCATGATGTTTATTAGAAGTAGAAGTAACTACGGTGACTGGTCGGATCAATTGGTGAACCTCGCCTTCAGCCATTCTAAGAGCATGACTTCGGATAAATCGGATGGTTTCATCCAAAGAATCAGTGTAGACCACNGGCAGNACTTCGGAACTCATACGNTTNANAAANTGTTGTAATGATTGNAGTTGATTNTTATTAGCAGTAAATATATCTCGGGGNGTGCCTTCTATAATTAAGTAGGTGCGAGGCGCAGCAGTGACTAAACGGGAGACTTGTTCTTGCATTCTGCGAGACTGCCAAGAACCGTAAGCATCAGCCCAAGTCTTGCGTTCAAAGAGAGCACAATCTTCGGGATTATCATAATCCCATAGTTTGATATCACCTTCATTGAGATTCTCAATTTCAGCGTTGAGCAACATCTCACAGAGTTGCTTGGTGCGAGGCTTCTCTTTGGAATCNACAGAGATGGAAATCGTTCTGGTGACTTCTTCTGGAACATCCTCAGACATATCTAATGATAGTGAAACCACCTATTTAACAGTTCACAGACCTTTAGCAAAGACGATGGCACGAGGTAGATAATCGTTTTCTAATTGCTCTATGGATGTCATCTCTACTTCCTGTTTGATGGTAGTCCACATTACATATTTAATGCCTTGAAGTCGGAGAACTTCAATGCAGTTAGCACAGGGCTTAGCATTACCCATAGAACCATCATGACGAAAACGTCCGATGAAAACAGTNGCACCTTGAGCACCACGCTTTTGGTATCGTAGTTGTCTAAGAGCAGCAGTTTCAGCATGGAGTGATGAACCACGATGGCCTTTAAGATTGCTGGATTTAGCCACTACTTTATTACCNCGGATCACAATAGCAGCCATGGGAACTCTGCAATTAGATTTCTTCTGTTCCTCACGCAAAGTCATAAGCCATCGCTCAATACGACCCATGTAAACTCACTTTTGGTTATTACCTTTATTAAGTTTCAATGATTTAGCAATCGCATAACCGCAACCACATTCCCATGTTTCTCCGTGGTCGGTAAGGAGTTTTACTCGGTAACTGGAACATACGGGACATTTAGGTGCCATTAGTATTCACCTTCCCTATAATCTACACCACAAGAGAGACCAAAAATAAAGAGCAATAGTATAATTTCCCAAAACATATTTATCACCACATATAACGACCGGCTACTAATCCACGACTTCCAGTAAAGGTTTGATAGGTATTTTCTATTTCTTCAATTTTTCCTTCGGCAATCATTTCTTCCCATGCACGGGTGGGTCCTTCATTCCATGGTTCGGGATTGGTTCTGACTATATCATCTAAGATAATTAAAGTGCCGTTATCACTCAACTCTTTGCAGTTTTCTAAGTCTGCTTTTACAACTTCATAATCATGACAACCGTCAATAAATATAACATCAAAAACTTTAAACTCAGGATCATAATTAGGTATAGTTACAGTGCTATCTCCCCAAATAATGGTATGTCGGTCAGGATAATNNTNANTAAAATAATTTTTTACTAATTCGGAGTAACCAAATTGTTTCAAATCAAAAGATACTACTGTAGCATTAGTATGCTCTAATATTGCATCAGATGAATGACCTAAATTGAGACCAATTTCTAAAACCTTTTTAGCATCTGAGGCGTGGTCTTTAATTAGTTTTAGCAACCACATTAAAGAGTTAAATGAAGATGTGCCTTCGGTAATAGTGTATTCAGTAACACCCTGTTCCACTAACCATGCAGTCATTTGTTTATTATACATCAAACCACCACAGAAATCAAAATAACTAAGCAAGCAAAAATTAAAAGTCCAATAGTAATTTCNGGTTCTGGTTCGTCGTCCCAGTTACGGTGCACCATAGTTACTCCTCTTCATCTTCGGGTTCGTCTGGACGAGCCTCATCAATTTTACCTTGGGCAAGCAAATCACAACGAGCAGCCAAGACTTCATCAAAGTCGGCTTCAACATCAGAAATAGTTAGAACTACAGTAGGTGGATCACGGAAAACCCCTCCTTGAACTAAAAGGGATTGAATTAAATGGTGAATGGCTCGGTAACCAACTTCTCCAGTGGGTCCAGAAACGTCGTAAAGTTTAATCAGAGTATCTAATTCTATGCGAATCTCATTAGGCATAATAAAAGGTATGCGAATTACCTATATTAATCTTTGCTATTTCTCACATAAAGTTGAGATGGTAAAGCGATAATTTCTCGGTAGTGTTTGATGGTATCAAAATAAGATTCTTTTAGGAACCAGACATCCTCTACAGATTCAGCAGCCAAAAGTTTCTGATACTGGTTTTCATTAAGAGTAAACGGTTCTCGGTTTTCAATTTGAGACCACACTACNCCGTATTTCCTTTTAGCCCAACCCTCAGATTTTTCATTGTCCTCACGGTATGTCTTCAAGACCTCAGAAGCATGGGTCCTAAATCCTTCTGCCAAGCGATAATTATTGAAAACTTCTACAGGGATGTTCTCTAACTTGCCATAGTTAATAATCAGTTCAGTGGCCTTTTTNGGTCCAAGGTTTGGAATGCCGGGGATGTTATCAGAAGCATCACCAGCCATGGCTTTCCAATCAGGATAGTAATCAAAGTTAAAATTAATGATGGGTTCTACAGATTCTGTGAAATTATGGAACTTCAAGGTGGGGTGTAAAGCCAATAATTGGTGCAAATCGCTATCTTGAGTAAAAATAATAATATCGTGGTCTAAATGGTCGGCTACAAAGTCAGCAATTAGATCGTCGGCTTCTAATTTAGGATTATAGTGTCCAATGAAGTTTTTACGAAGTTTCATGGCATCTAAATTAAGGGAGTTATAATCTTCTCTGATATCTCGGTTAGTATAGTCCTCGGCACTATAGGTTTCAATATATTTAGCAGGCACACGGTTAGCCTTGTAATTGGGATATAATTTACCACGGTGGTTACGGCCATTACTGCCGTCCCAGCAGACTTGAACATCGCAGCCACCATAACCGGCTTGGTTAATTCTCATTTGAATATAATTAAGATCTTGGAATACAGTGCGTCTAACTTTGTTTAAGAAATGGGCATAATTCATTTTCTTGCGTTCTACTTTTCGCATCCAACGAGTAAAACGTCCTTTGGGTGCCCAGTGTTTAGCCATTCTGGAGACGAAAAAACCTCCGTCTAATAATACTAATTTTTCAGTCATTTAATCCCTCATGGTGGTGTGGACAGCATACCACGAGATTGTAAAATATTTTCAGTTTCAGTAATCAAATGTTCAGGTATAACTTTATTTTCATAAGACCAATACAAATTAGTGCTAATTTTAACTGGTGCTTGGCAAGTGCTACACTTAAGTTCTCCATGGTAGCCATCTTGGTCTACATAATCTTTAACAAGTTTCATNCCCCAACCACAATGAGGGCAGGTTTGACGAGCCATAACAATTATTAACTGGATGACTTACTTATAACTTCCTACTCTTCTGTAGGTTCTTCCTCTTTACTGGGTGTAAGTAATTGTAGCATAATGTAGGTAAGTAGGCCACCACCNACAACTAAACCTCCAAATATAGTAAGAGGATCTAAATCAGATTCAATGCCTAAATCTTGTAATTGAGTATTGATATCTCCAGTAAGGGCTTTTACATCTTCGGTTTGAGTTTCAATAACTGGTGCTTCCTCGTCCCAGTTAGCGGGTTTGGATACATTGATAGTCCATGTTTTATCTAAAGTAGGTGTGCCACACTCGGCATGGGAAGCCAATGATTCTACAGTAACTTTCCAAGTTCCGGGTTTGGTAATCTTAAAAGATTTATTTACGGAATCAAACTTCATAGTGTCTCCACGAGTGGTGCGAGAATCAGTTCCTGCCATTTCAGTATTATAGATAGTTTCTCCATCACAAGTAATTTTAATACTAACTTTATGACCACGACCATTAGAATTGTGGAAAACTGTGCCACCTAAGTCATCAAAACAATCTTGACCAGATTCAGTAACACTTCGGAACTCACGAGTTAAAACTGAACTCATTTCAGAACCTACGGGTGCATAACGGGGGTGACTAATTTCTTCAGCCGACCAAAGACTACTAATTCCACCCCATACAGAAGAAGCGACAGAACCAACACCACCTGCAACNNAGCCANCACCACGAGTAACTCCATAGATTCCAGTATAAACTACTGCACCTGTGTAAGCACCAGCACATCCACCAACACCAGAACAATCATCAGCATTTTCCCAAACAGCGTCATATCCTGCNTCTACNGTGTCNGCCCATTCATCNTGATCGGTAAGGAACTTCATACTTCCGTCTGCAATAGCACCAATACAACCTGTGCCTGATGTATCAGTTCCCACAAAAGATACAATTATATTATCTTCGCCCGGNGTTACCTCACCATCGTTAAGATAATCAGTAGTATAAACCCAAACTTCGTGTTTGGAGTCACAAAGCGTGGCTGAATCAGTTTCAGATTTACCTTTGCTACCTTGTTTGGTAACTTTGGTTCCGAAAATCCCTTCTGATACGTCAGTCATATTATTACCTCATGTTAGTGCCCAAAGGAAAACTCCGACAACAACNGCTCCTGCAAAAGCATAACCAACAAAGTTTTCATAAATCTCATTTTTGTAGGCATTAGCAGCCTCAGTATCTCCAGTAATNTTGGTAAGCAAATCNGAAGATTCATCAATGGCTTCTTCAAAAGCCACGTTGAAAGCATAAGTATGATTGAATCCAACTAAGGGGAAACTACAACCATATTTATTTTGGTCTATAACTCCAAAGCCTTCAATGAAATATTGTTTAGTCATAATGGCTACATCGGCTACAGCAGCGATTACTGCGCCAGCACGAGCAGCACGAGCAATCCAGAGAACTGCNCCTGCACCACCTGATAAAGCCGTAGCCACAATCATCAAACCGATTTCTAAAACAAAGGGTAGAATATCCTCTTTTAAAAACTTACTGGATTTGTCTTCAGTAGCCGACTCACCCAAGTTAGAATATCCATAGTGTGCTGTGAGAGTGTAAGCAGCATCGGGCCAGCGAGCATCAATAGGGATTGAACCACTGGCTTTGCCATTAGAATCAGTAGTGACAGTATCGGAATAAATAGAAACAATGGCTAATTCAACATCTAAATATTGTTCAATTAATGGTTTAATAGCATCAGCATTACCGCCCGCAATTTCTTGCTTTTGTTCATCAGTTAATTCCGCTAATACTCGGTTGGTTAACAAAGCAATATATTGAGTATCTAAATAAGTAAGTTCAACTGTGGCTCGGTCAGAGGCTGGTTTTTTCTTGTCAGCCAGAGNTTCAATCTCCCATTCAATAGTAGAACCTTGAACTACTTTGTCAAAAGTAATAGTTTTATCTCCATCTTTAGTATAGTTACTATATTTAAGATCAGTTCCGTCCGGGGAGGTGACTCTAACTTTAGACTTGAAATCAGTTTTACAAGACCACGAACCTGATTGGTCTACAAACCAATTGCCGGTGTCTAAACTGGTGGGTAGAACACTACCTTGTTGGGATGCCCATGCCATCTGAAATCACTCCTCATCATCAGACTCTTCCTTAGAACCTGAACCTGAGAAGATACCCATTTTACCAAGAACGGAAACAACAACTAAAGTAGCCAATCCAAGTCCACCATAAGTCATGGCTTTTCCGAGGAAGGCCATGTTTTCTACGGCTTTTTCTTGACACGCTGACACGTTATCGGTATATTCTTGAGTGCCGGGTTCATATCCTGCTTCTACGGCTTTTTCATCACAATCACGACCAGTNGTGGAAGCCACATAATCATCTACAGCATCGCTGTTAAGGAGGGAGTTAAACATAGCAAATCCAGTGACTCCAATACCACCAACAGTAATGGCTCGCTTTCCTAATCTNTCGGCTACACTTTCTGGAACGGCTNCTACAGTTTCCTTAACCGTTTTTTGAGTAACTTCCTGAACAGATTTTTCACTAACTTCTTCGGTNACTTCTCCAACNAGTCCTTTGAGATTTTTCTTATAGAGTGCTTCAATGGCTTCTTGTGAAGTGTCTTCTCCAAGTTCACGAATAGTTTTTTCTTGGGCTTCAGCGATTATATCTTCAGTAATCTCTTTGGATAATTTACCTTGGAGTTCTTGCGTGACTTCTTTAGAAATACGTTCTGACGTTTCTTGAATGAATTGTTTAACGATTTGTTCAACAACTTCATCGGCATTAAATACCTTTTGACGGGATGCTGGCAAACGCCCATAGTTAGAAGGAACGGTCTGGCCCCAAACGTGACTCATAACTAAATATAATCACTGCGACTATTTATACTTTGGGTATCGCTTCAAATTATTAGGATCACGGATAATAGGTCCAGCCCTTTTAGGATATTCAGTTAAATGCCAACCATATCTTCGGTCTGCGGCTTTTCTCCCTTCTGACTTCCAGCCCTCACATTCTCTACGCTTTCTTCTGCCCCGATGGTCTAATTCATCTAACTCTATGAAATGCCGGGGTCCGTGGTGACGTGATTTAATGATACCTGTGTTAAAGCCTATCCAAAAACCTCGGTGACAATCTGGACATGTCCAATAATATTTTTGATAACAATCNTTACAGAAAGAACGCATAGCGTCATTATGGTAGACTTGGTGTTCATGCGGTTGTTCACCACATTGAGCACACCATTCGCTTTCACGAAAGTTATCACTCTTCATTTTACTCTTCTTCTTCGTTGTTAGAGAAGAATACCCAACGGCTGAGGTCGCCTCCAATAGTGCCATCGTTAATTTGATTCAAGAAGATTTGGAGATCGTCAAAGGAATCAAACATAAAGTTGTAATCCATGATGCCGAATAACCAATTGGGTGCTCGGGCACGACCACCATTAATAACTACTAAGGTGGGTTTTCGTTGTGCCANAGAGTTCAAGAGTTCGTGAATAGTGCCGAACATACCAACATCCAAATCCAGATAAATAATGAGGAAATCTGAAACGTCTACCATGCGGAGGTCAACGTGCACAATATCCTTCATGCGCTCGGTCANTTCAAAATAACGACCTGTTTCTTTGAGTTGCATCATTTTCTTCTTTTCTTCTTCAACCTCTTTATATTTAGCATAGGCCAAAGGTTTCTTACANGGGTCAAAAACAGTGATGCCCAAAGGTTCCAAAAACTTAGTCATTTCAATACGCCAAGTGACTCCATCGTCTGCAGCGTTATCAATTGGCCCTGCCAAGTAAGCCCTAAGTCCTTTTAGCCTGTGCATATCTGCCATCAAGCATCCCTCCANTCACACATAATNTTAACCCGAACATGATACCAATCAGCCACTTCACCATCAGTAGCATTATCGCTGCCATCNGCCATAGTTCTCAAAGTGAGATTACCATTCCAAGTAAAATTATCAGAAAGAATAACGGTATGGTTATCCTGTCCTCCTGAAGATTTGTTATACCACAAAAGAGTGTCATTACTATCCAAAACAGAGATGTTTATAGAACCTTGATCCCAAAGCACAGGTTCATGGAAACCAGAAGTGATATTTACATCTAACCACATTGACATATTGGTTTGATTAAGTTCTACCACTGTGGTATTGCCCATGCCCATNGGAGCATAGTTATTAAACTGGTAAGAAAAAGAGTAATTGTATTCGGCTACAGTAATGGGGTCTGCCACGACTTCTCTTACNGGTTCTTCGTCACCCAAACAGCCACTAAGTCCTGCTAACAGGAATAACATACTCATCAAAATTGCATTCTTAATCATATTTTTCACCTTTTACTTGTGCCACAATAGCGACAATATAGTTCAGCATAAGGATAATTGTCACGAGTCCATTTATCCTCAGCAGGACACTTTTCATTACACAAGACTCGGGCCTTTTTCTCGGCCTCGGCAATTGCTTTCAACAACTGCTTTTCTTGTTCACGAAGTCCTTTTAGTTCATTCCATAAGTCTACCACTGGTTGACGTATTGGATGAGACTGTAGGCTGTCCATGTGGGAGTATTATACCGAGGACTGTTATATACTTACTTCTTTTTAATTTTTATTTTTTCGGGTAAGTTTTGAGAATAATAACGGGGGTCAATGCAACGCACATGTGCTCTTCCGCCNTCACGCATAACACTAACATCTCCNGAATTGATTAAGAGATGACAAACTACACAGTAAGGAAATTGCTCAAACATATGCTCGCCTTAGATAGAGTGTGTGTCCTTCCTTAATAATACTACGCATAGGTTATCTCACGATTTTTAATTTTAAAGCCGTGATTGGCTAACATATCTATATTAAACTTAAGATCTGTNATAACTAAAAGTGGTGGTTCACGACGATAAACTACGGCAGATGGTGGAAACAGTTTAACAATGTCATCCATGATGTTACGAATAAATCTTTGTTGTCCATTTTGAGTAACTGGTATTGTTGTCACCTTTCTCCATTCTTCATTGGGTGCAGTTTTACCTGTCCAAAGTGCTCCGTCAACACGATTTACAAAAAGTATATCTTGGTCGTTACGGGCGGGCATAGGAGGTCCCATAGGGTTTGTTCCTCCTTTGCCGGGGCTTGGGCACGGAACTGGTTCACCTTTTTCATTGACACATCCACCGCCACCGCCTCCGGTGCTGGGAACACGAGGAGATTTTGGATTCCAATCAGGGGCTTGGAACTCTCGTTGCATATTCTGAACACGGCTGACTAATTCTACGAAATTAATATCTCTTTCAATGTCGGCTACGATATCGTCAGTGGCTCCCATTTCTTTAGCAATAGTGTATTGTTCCATAAGTTCATCTAAATAATCATTTATTTCTACACTATTTTTAAACTGAGCATAATAATTGGCTTGGCGGTAAATACGTTCTATTTCGTCGTCGGCAGGTTCTTCTAAAATATATTTATAGTAATCCTCTGGAGTTTCTGTTTCGGGAGTTATGGATTGATTAACTAAATTAGACATTACAACTATCATTTCATCAAAGATAACTTGACGATTTTCAGCAGTGTCTCCGATTTGTTCTAACAACATACCAACTTCAGGGAAGGTTTCATCTTGTAAACGAATAGCCGTAGCCAAAGCCTCTAACTCATCTATATCTAAATCCATCAGAGGNTCAGATGCGATCATTTCGGAAACTTCTACTTGTTCTACCCAGCGACCTTCAGAATCACGAGGTTGATTAGGATTGAAATTGGCTTCAAAAGTTTCAGCATCTTTGTCAACAGGTGTAGTAGAAATTAACATCCAACCACCGAAAGGTTCTTGTAGGATATCCATGAGGCGATTTTCAATGGCTTCGTGAAGAATATCTTCGTTAGCAAGAGTGTGGTTTGATATTTCAAAGGAAACTTCTTTTCCTCCGATTCGTTTATCTTCATTTTCTACATATANTTTAATTGTGCTGACTCCACTCTCGGCAGCATAGTATTGTTCAGAATGGTAATAGTCATCATCTTCTTGATCATAACCAAAATAAGTTTGNCCTATTTCTATTTCAGCAATTGGTTCTCGGTCTTCATCTAAAATGGCTACTGCGACGTTATCAAAATCAATATCTTCATCGTCACCATCAGTAGCAACAACATAACCCACAGTTTCATCATATCTATCACTAACAGCGACCACAGCATTAGACAATTGTTCAAACTCAGCATTCATTTCCATGTTTGCGAGGGTATAAGTGTATGGTTTACGAGATTTATCTACAGTAAATATATCTGGCATTCTAATTAAACGATTACTAAGTGCCATGGCATTAATGGGAGTTCCTGCTCCACGGTAATCGGGAAGTGATGGGTAGATTTCAGCAGCGGTGGATTTACCATTGTGTCGGAGGAAATCAATAGCAACAGGAATCCATTTTTGCTTTCGTCCCTTGGTTCTACGCTTTCCACTAAGAGGCGTATAATATAATTCTTTTTCTTCGGAACGGAATAGGTCAAAGGCATAAGGTTGACCTTCTTCTTCTTCAAGCCAATAAGGTTTAAAGACCTTTTTTACTTCTTTTAATGTAGGTGGTCCATAGTTATAACTGCCCCAAGCCTCTGAATAAACTACTTCACCCTCATAATCACGCCCTTCAGGGTTAAAGTTCTCCAAAAGTTCAAAGTTTCCCGGCTCTAAATCAGCAATAACAAAATCCATAANTCTCTCGGNTTCTTGATTCCAAACCATTCTATAAGCATCATATCTAAACTTCCACAGTTTATCCAAAACATAAGTCAAAGAATGTGAAGATTGTTCAGAAACTTCTTGCCATAACCCAATAAACTCCACTATATTACGATAATTATCTGATGCACTGTCCACCCATCTGGTGCACGAATACCAATAGTCGTCAAGGGCTTCTAAATAAGGTTCCCAATAATCTTCATCATCAAGTTCCTCACTTTCAGCACTATGTTTAAGTTTATTCATAGCCCTACGAGCATAGATTTCAGCATCTTCGTAAGATTCACCCTCATCTAAATAAGCATCCATGATAGTATTATCAATGGTGGCCTCTAAATTAGGTTCTGCAGACATTCGCCCGCTAAAGTGAACTGCCATACAATAAAATCATCTCCACAACTACTTATAGTTTGGTGTTATTTCTCTTGTAGTTTCCATTCATCCCAATAGACACCCGTCCATGGATCCCAACGCATCACTCGTTTAAAATAATGGGATAATGCACAGACTTTACATTCAATAACTGGAGGCTCTTCTCCCTTGAAATCTCCAACGATTTCACCATCACGACATGGGCAAAACCGGGAAACGGTAAATGACATCTACAGTGATGGTTATAACTTTAACTATTTGTAGTTATCTTTCCATGTGGGGTAAAATAGCCAACTCTTTGCCCTTGGCCTCAACCATAATATCAATACAATGACCGTAAGTGGAAGGGATAGAATGGACCAGAATAGAATGCTTGGGTGTAGGCTTCTCATTACCAACGTGCAACTCGTGAGACTCAGAATAATGGACAGTAGGAATGATGTCAGCAGGCCAAGTGCTCATAGCCAACTCAAGAGCCTCTTGCTCGGACAAACCGCCAGTGCAAAACTGGTGATGATGATAGTCAAAGACAATNGGAACACCAACCACGGAGTAAACGTGGTCATACAAATCCTGCACGGAGTAAAGGCTGGCACGGTCATCATTCTCAACTGTAAGCCGAGCCTGTGTAGATGGTGCAAGACGAGCAAAGTTAGCACACCAACGCTGCAAAGCAGCCTGTGGTTCGCCATAAGCACCACCGACATGAATGTTAATCTTGGAATTGTGGTCGGCGGGTAGGCCGAGAGCATCGCAGATAGAAGCAGTAGCATCCAATTCTGCAATAGCCTTGACTACGACAGACTCGTGAGGAGAAGCGAGAACATTGAATGGGCCGGGGTGGAAACTCAAACGGTGGTTGTGGTCAAGTGCATACTGGCCAGCGGTGCGAAGCAACTCGGAAACAGGTGCATACTCGTCAAGGTCAGTAATAGCATATGAAAAGTCAGGGTGAGCAATAAATGGAAACATCTCGGAAGACATACGAAACAAAGTAATGCCATTGGCCTCATTCCACTGAAGGATGGTGTGCAAATCACGAACATTAGAAGCCACGAGTGAAGCGATATGNGGTAGACCCTTCTCGTGTGCGGTAGCCAAACGACAAGTGCGATTAGTGGTAACTCGTTGCTTTTTGGGGACGGAATCTCCGCCCAGTGTCATGTTGATACAAGCATATCCAAGACGGTTGGGTGACATAGTATTACCTGTGGTTATCACCTATATAAAGGCACTGGTCATGATTCCATTTGCAGACCTAAGAACCGATCGTAATAGTGATAAATGGGGATAAAACAGAACATAGAATAAATAGTCAAAGGTCCCATCATAGTCCAATAAGCCATGCCAGTTACCCAGCACCAAAGCAGGGCAAAAGGCTGAAATGCCACAGTGCCGTAAAGTGGTCTAATAAATGACTTCTGCCAGTCCTTCATTCCCATCCCAACCAAACTTGGGGTTCGTAGGTGTTGGTGTCTCTATTATAGTGAAGAAGTTTTAGATATGGTCTTTTTAATCCTTCAAAATCCATAGTGCCAACAGTGGATTCCCATGCGTTAAGGAAACTGGTGAGTGCAACTGTCAGTCCAGTTACATACACGTTAACGGTGGGTGTATCGCCATTTCGCCACAAATCTTGAGTTTTAAGCCATTCTTTAGCATGGTTTTCAAGACCTTGGAAATCCATAGGGTCATCAATTTTTTGCCAAATAAAATCCTTGACAGGCATTTCATGTCGTCCAGCGCACAAACCGATGTTAATAACTTCTTCCATAAATAATGATGTATGACATTACCTTTATAATAGTTTCCGAGAAAACAGTGTTTCATAGGCTACTTTCCACATCACGGGGACAGAATCTCCACCTAAGATCCACAATCGGTCCAGCCGATTGGAAAACCCATTAGCCACTCCACGAAATTGGCCGTCAGCCTGCTTTGGGAGACTGGCACTGAGGTGTGGGGTAGATTCCAAGACTTCGGTCCAAGCCTCTGAATCCCGAGGTGGTGGAGGGTGGGGAAATCGCTGGATGATTCCTTCAATTCGCCCCAAATCCTGCTGGCTGTCGGTAGATTGTCGGGAGCCTTCCCTGCCTTCATTTTCTTCATGGTTCTCTCCATTCCTGACGGACCTTTCCAATCTCTGTGTCCGGGGGTTGGCCACAGGTTTCCCTTGAGGATTTCGGGTGAGTGCCATGAAGAGTCGTCTGCGTCCATGTGTGAACCCCAGTTCCCTTGCGGAGATTTCTTCAATCTCCACTTGGAAATCCATTGATTGAAACTGGCTACAGATTCTAATAAATGACTCTCGTTGTTTGAGAACTTCGGAACGCATCTCAAAGAGTGCTCTTTCGGGCTGAAGTTGTTTGAAAATCCCTGCAACGGATTCCAGCAAGGTGGTGTCTTCAAGACCCCTGTCAACGAATGTTCCAATGATGAAATCCACTTGTTGACTCCAAGGTATGCTGTTGAAGGTTTCAATCTGATCCCAGACAGGAACTTCAGATAGGTAGCCTGATTCCATGTTCTTGATGAGGGTGGCCACGGCATAGGCTCTTTCTTCAACGATACAGATGGGACGGAATGTTTGGTCTGCAACCAATCCGAGTCCCAAGAGGGAACCTCCACTCCCGGGACGTAAAGCCAAGACATTCATAAATCTCCTGACTGGTGCTACTGTCAACCACCTATATGTAGTTTATTAATACTTTGAGGTATTGGGTGAGAAGCAAAATAGGTTATGGTCGCACCCTTTATTTGGTTTTTTAAATCATTCATACTTTCATATGATGGGCTGACAACAGTAGTTAAAGTGTTCCATAAACTGGCCATGGTTTCTTCTCGTGGTGAAAAAGGTGTTCCTTCCAACGGATTCATCAACGCTTCTAAAGGGGTGGAACCATCATAACGATCTACAAGACGAGTATTATAAAAAGCATAGATTCCATTATCAGCATCATCAATAACCCAAGTAGCAGCAGATATTCCACCTCGGTTATCTGCATAAATTATAAACCACGGGTCGGCAGTATCACGAGTATAGCCCTTATCAAAAATGACAACAGGTAGTTTGTCGGCNTGTCCAAGAGAAATAACATTACCTTTATTCTCTTCTTCTGCTATGGGGCCTGTAGGCCACACCCACGCATTGGAATCAAAACGAGGGTGATACCTCATTCAAACTCAATCTCCTGTTTATTGATACTATTAAAAATATAATTTCCAGAAAATATCATAACTCTTCTATTGGGATTATCTGTATTTTGATAAGTCAAAAATTGATGCGGTGAGGAGATATTAGAAAAGGACCACTCGTTGCTGTCTAAATACTTAGTATAAATATTATCTATGACATGCATTGGCAGCGAATCAATATATTGATTCAGAGTCATGTTTCGTGGTAATGGGTGGTCGGTAATAATCTCGTTCCATAATTTAAGAACGGGTAATCCTGTTTCCAGATGCATACCTCCTCTGTCTTGGTGGTCTTTAAGAGTAGGATCATATTCATCTGTTACTTCCCACCTTAAGCCAATAATTTGGTCGGAATAGTCTTTAGCAACATATAATAAAAACTTTGGCCTTCCATATCCTCGGTTCAATAAGCGTTTGTGGATGTCTGGTAGTGCACCAGATACGGAATTGATTTGATAGTCTTTGTTACTACTATCGTCACGATATTCCCACAGTGGCATGATAATTATAGTTCGGTTTAGTTATTTATAGTTATACTTAAGAATTAAATAGTTGAGACACCTATCTAAAGTGATGGATGAGTTTACTGCTGAGATAAAAGTAGTCGGACAGAATCACAAACCATGGTTCTTCACTTTAGANGCCATGATTGATACGGGTGCTAAACGTAGCAGTATTGACACTAAATTGGCTGAGTTATTGGCTTTAGAAGAAGTGGGCGAAATTAAAGTTAGTAATGCTATGGGTAAACAAGCCAGACCTGTTGTAAAAATAAAATTATTTCATAATGGTGAACCGTATGAATTAGAAGTTTCNATTACTGACCGAAGTCAATTATCTTATCCAATGATTTTAGGAAGGGACTTTTTAAGACTCTGGAAATCTATGCCAACCGAAGACCAATAGCGTAGTTTCTGTTAGCGGGAACATAATGTGAAATCATATTTAGAATCTCTTGTCCAGTCCACTTCTTTCCAGTGTTGGCTTGACCAATCTGAGCATCTTTATTTTTGTTGGCTAAATCATAAACCAAAATAGGATCTGCTACGAAATACATTTTAGAAGAATTGGTGGGTTTATCTTCCCAGACAGCAAACAAAACCCACTCGGGATTATAGGGGTCAGAACTGAATGTATTATGGTCTAAATCACCCCAATATACTAAATGAAACATTTTCTTACCCTCCTGTCTTCAAGACCCCATTTATCAATATACGTCCCCATTTTCCTTGATTTTGAGGTCTTCGTAAGGTGCTAACACTCTACGATACAACTCAAACTTACAGCCCTCTAATGCCCCAACGACATCATTAAGGGTTTGATAACACAGACCTTTGCGTTCAATATATGTTCTTGCTAACATAGTAATAACGTAATTCATTTCGCCAGCACTATCTATGTTTTCGGCTATTTTAATTAGATCTTCAAACTTGGTTTTATCTTCATCTTTAATATATGGCATAATTAAGCCCCCGCAATTCCAAACAATGCTAAACAAAGTATAACAACTGTAAATATCACCATGACGGTTCGTTTACTTGGTAAACTTACTTCCCATATTTCAGGGTCGGTCCATGGATTTCTGGCCATTAACTCTCATCCCATTGTTTTACTAAATCAGTCAAACTACCTTCGTCAGCATCTTGTAAATCTCGTGGGTCTACCTCACTGCGATCTACAGGCATAATAACTATGGCTTGTCGTTCCAGCAAGGCTTCCAATTGATTATGGAAGGTGCTTAACATTTGATTAGTTCTCAGCATTTGAGCCAAAACTAAAACAAATAAAAGGAAGTATTCCCAATCCATAGTANGGATGAAGGGTATTACCTTCTTATATCTTCTCATGGTTTGTAGCCAGCAGAGGGATTGGCTTGGTCAGCGAAACACACTACTTGAGATTCTCCACTTTGAATATTGTAGACAGATAAATATCCCATCTTAGGTTTGTATCCCAACATTCTCATGAAATCAGACTGTCCTTGGAAAGTAGAAGACACAATCATTTGTGTGCCACGGTATTCTTCCATTTGGTGAGCATGAGTGTGTCCAGTAACAAAGATATCGGGTTTCTGGAGAATAACCATTTGGTCGGTTTCTTCAGGAGACAAAGCATTTCGTTCACCCCACATAGGTGCTAAATGTCGCTTTCGCAACATTTCTTTCATGGCTTCAGCAGGATTTTCATAAGTAACGTGAGCCATACGAGGAACCATGTCATCAATACCCTTACCGTGATAAGCCAACACTTCAATNCCAGACAAACCAATGCGAGAAGGATTACCAACGTGAATAGCAGAACTAAACTTCTTCTGAACTAAAGATTCCAAAACAGGTTGNGGTTCNGCAGGTCGCACGGCATCGTGATTNCCGGGGAGAATCACAGCAGTCATATGATCGGGGAGTCGGTCTAACTCACGAGCAAACTCTTCGTATTGAAGGTAAACATCAGTTTCAGTCAAGTTGTGTTCTTGTCCGGGGTAAATCCCAATACCATCTACNACATCACCTGCGAATACTAAATACTTAATGTTCTTAGCAGTAGGGTGGTCNGAATTAAGCCACTCCATCATACGGTTCCATTCTTTACTTAGGAAATACTTAGAGCCAACGTGNATATCNGAAGCAAAAGCAATAGAAACAGGGTCATACTCTGCGCCCATCTTACGAGGAGTATCTAAGAACTCGGGAAACTGAACATAGTCTACAATGAATAAATCACCGTCCTTGATAAACTTNCCTGATACGCCGATTACATCGTCTGGCAGGAGTGTATCAATAGCCGGATTTTCTTTGGAGATAAAGACAGACATTTGTCCAGTCTTGTCTTCAATCTCAACCATGCGGCCACCAGATTTAGTTCGTCTAATACTGGCAACAATTCCAATGATGTTAATGACACGATTTTTGAAAACCAATTTATCTTTGCGAACTTCATTGATGTTAGTGGTTTCTTTGAAACCCCACTCATAGCGAAGTATCTTTCTTAACATCTCATACCTATCAGAGAAAAGGTTAACAATATCAGTCAGTTTTCCTGACTGTTCGGATTGACCGACTACTGGGCCTTTGACGATATCATCAGAAAAATCTGATGCTTCAGATGCCCATGCACCAGTAGCAGGTTTGCTGTCGCTAAACTTGAAGCGACGAGTTCCCATGCGATCACCTTCACTCAAAGGTTGGCATTTCAACATCCAACTGCTCAATCAATTGCTCAGTTGCACTTTCGGCTTCAGATTCAGATTTGCAGCCAGTGATAACACACTTGCCAGAAGAGAACACCAAGCACACAGACTTAGGCTCATCAATACGATAGATAAGTCCGGGGAAAACTTCAGGTTCATACTCGGTCTTATCAAAAGGCATAGAGAAGATAAGGTGAGAAAGGTCAAGGTCATTACCGTATTCGTAAGTGACGACAATGTTTTCAATACTGATGGATTCAGTATCAAAAGGCCACATTTCGTAGCCATTATCAGTCAAGTCATCGTGCAGAACCTTGAGTCCTGCGGAAACATCTTCTTCGGATTTAGCACCAGTAACTACTGCTTTTCCACTACGGAATAATAGAATGCAAACTTTAGGGGTTGCTACTCTGTAAACCATGCCGGGGAATTGTTCGGCTTCGTAGGTGATTCCCATCTTGGCAGAAACATCGTAAAGGTCAATGCTTTCTGTTAATTGTGTGCTGGCTACCATGTTGACAATATCGCTCATAATTCCAACTGTGTGTAATTACCCTTATATACTTAACTATCACAATGGATACATTTAGGTTCACTCAAAGGAGTTCGTAGGCGACAGGTATTGCAGATATCAAAGCCTTGCTGTCTGGCAATTTCTCGTTGTAATTCCATCATGTCATCAGACATATCTACGACAGGTTTAGCAGCGTATCGCTCGGTCTTAATTCTAATTTGCTTCGGATTCTTTTGGGTTTTTACGCCCTTGCGCTTAGGTTCGTGCTTCATGTTTCACACCATGTCGTTTAACGGATTGTCTGGGAGAACTCCCATGGACTTTAACTGTTTCCACAAAGGGGCTATTTTGAGGGCTTTGATAACGAACTTCTCAGCAACTTTAGAAGCATATTTTAGATCTACTTCAGGAATACTGATTTCAATATAATCAATAAGGTTACGAACAGTGTGTTGAATGTTAAAGTTAAGTTCGGCTAAAGACATACTTTGTTTTTCTTTAGTTCCAAAACTATGTTGAATTAAGGTCATAATCTCGCTTCTTACTTGAGATTTGGCATCAGGATTCCAATCATAGAACAACAAATTGTAGATTTGTTTTTTCTGTTGTTCTACATCAGTCATAGTCTTCCCTCTGTCTACTTTTTATTAGTGCTACAACCCATATATACTTAATGCTCATCGTTAAGTATGTCTGTAATCCATTCCTCTAAGTAATCGTCTTCTGGTATCGTGAGTGCAGACAAGAAATACAAGGTAGGTCCGTTACGAAAGGCTTCTAACTTTTTACGATTTTCAGTAAGATAATCTTTTTGCCATTGGTCTAAATGAACAAATTGCCAACCTAATGCAGCATCAATTAAATTAAATAACCAAACTGAACCTAATTCCCATTCTTGTAAAATCCATTTACCCAGTTCCATTTTCCAGTTAGCATCAAAAGTCCACCCATGTTCGTCCTCATCATATTCATCCTCCCAATATTCAAATAATATATCAATATTGCTATCTACCCAATTTTTTATTAGTTCACGAGCCTCGGATTGCGCTGATACGATGCCCTCGTAAAAGGATTCATCTTCTTTCAATGAGCGTGGAGGATCTTCAAAAATAATTTCGCCCCATTCCAAAGAAGCAAAGAAGTAATCTAAGTTTATTACAACAGGATTCCAATTCACAGGCTGTATATCATATTTACGATAATTATATCCAGTAGTATAATATGGAATATTTTTAAGACCTTGAGTTTGAAGTGCCTGCCTTGCAGTTGCAGTTAAGACAGCAGTTTTTTCATAACTACTTCGTAAGTTTTTGAAAATATGGTAGTATCCATTAAAGGATTTTGATAAACCGAATCTGGAATCTGAATCAAACTCAAATCTACTGTTAGGGGTAAAAGTATAGTAATCTAAACCTACAGTAATATATTTAATAGGAACTTCTTTAGCATATGGTTTTCCAATCAATGGTCCTACCATAACATTACTCCACACACCAGTAAGTGTAGTTAGTTCTTCAGTTAGTTCTTCAGAAACTGTTTCCCGCTTGACACTAACATAATCTACAGTGGGTGCTAATTGTAAGGGGTTAGATATGGTTTTTATATCTTCGGAGATTATTCCCTGTTCCCAATCAAACTCCAAAGTGATTATATCAGAAGTGGGTGCAGGATGATAAATATTTTTAAATCGGGAGAGTAAAGTCTTTTTAGCAAACTCTTCATCATGGTAACGTGCATATACAGCATCGGTTACCATAGTTTTGATAGGATCTTCAACCATATCAAATCCTCAATTTATCTGTCGCTAAGTCTGTTAATAAATTACTTCCAACAGTCACAAGACCAACTCCAATAACAGAATACAAGATAAACTCTTTAGTTTCAGAAGCCCGATCGTGATGAACGGCATTGTGTCCATGATGCGTTGTCAAGAATGCACCAACTCCAAACACTATGGTTCCAATAGCAAGTCTGCTCCAGTCTGGGTGCATATATTGAATGTGTAGTCCCTACTATTTATTGTTTTGCCAGCGATAGTAAATAGACTCTCCAATAAGGATAGTAAAAATAATTCCGACTCCAATCCAAAGTTCTACTAACATATTCATAATATCACAACCTCACAAAGAAAAAGTCGCCTTGTAATTCATCGGCTTGCCAAGTGTCCATATTATCANCAACCAATGAAAATCCATATTCTTCTAAAAGAGTGGTAATTTCATCAATGTGGGGTGCACCTTGATAGAAAGGTTGAACACACCCTTCGGTAATAATATACTTAACATTCTTNANTAAGTCTCCAGCACCTTTCAGGGCTTCAACTTCAGCACCCTGTAAATCCATAACTAACAAATCAATGTTAGAAATATTATTTTTATTTGCCCAATCATCTAATCTCACTGCTTCTACGGTAATTTTAGTTTGTTCTAAATGGGGTGCACCTTCTACTTCGTTATCGGCTTCAAAGCAACTGGAAGCACCAACATTACCATTAGTAACTGGGAAGAAATCTAAAGTAGTATCTTCAGACCAAACGGCTTTGTCTACCATATGAACTCTGTCAAAATGAGAAATGTTTTCTTTCATGTTGAGCCACAAATCTGGGTGACACTCCCAAGCATAAGCCTCNGCATCAAAAATNNAAGATAGCCAAATAGCATCTAAAGCATCACGACTACCAAGTTCTACAATAGTATTAATTTCATCTACTGGAATACGATCAGTGAAATGGTGGTATGAGCCACCNCCACCTTTGTTATCCATGACATGGCGATAAAGGGCATAACCTTGTAGGTTTTCCATAGGGTCTGGAATCATTCGCAACCNAGCCGTTCCTTATCATGTAAAATCATTATCTTAACCATCTGCTCTAAACTAACTTTTGGTTCCCAGCCCAAAACTTCTTGAGCCTTAGAATAATCTCCACATAGAACATCAACTTCGGCAGGACGATAGAAACGTGGGTCTTGTTTAACATAAGGTTCCCAATCACTAATACCAACCTCATTAAATGCTAAATCTAAAAAGTCACGAATACTATAAGAAAGATTGGTGGCCAAAACATAATCGTCAGGTTTATCTTGTTGAAGCATCATCCACATACCTTCTACATAATCAGGAGCATATCCCCAATCTCGCATAGAATCTAAATTACCTAAAGAGATGCTGTCTTCAAGACCCATTTTGATGCGGACGACACCATCAGTTATTTTCCGAGTTACGAACTCTAAACCTCTGCGCTCAGATTCATGATTAAACAAAATACCTGAACAAGCAAACATATCATAGGACTCACGATAATTCTTGGTAATCCAATAAGAATACAACTTAGCGACTCCATATGGAGATCGGGGGTAGAACGGAGTATTCTCATTGGCAGGATTCTCAATCATCTTTCCAAACATTTCAGAAGTGGCTGCTTGATAGAACTTAATTTTTTTATTTTTATTATTTTGTTCATGTTCTCTAATGGCCTCCAAAAGTCGGAGGCAGCCTAATCCATTGACATCGCTGGTAGTTGTTGGGATGGTCCAAGAAACTCCCACGAAGGATTGGGCGGCGAGATTGTAAACTTCATCGGGTTCAATGTCGTTAATCAATCTACACAAAGAGTTCTGATCAGTCAAATCTCCAGATACAAAATTAAAATGAGGGTGATTTTCTAAATGTCCACTATTCTCTCGGTTGGGAACAGAAAGCCTTCGCTCCATTCCATATACTTCATAACCTTTCGTCAGTAACAAATCTGCTAAGTGACTCCCATCCATACCATTAACGCCAGTGATAAGTGCTCGCTTCATAAGGTTATCATGCTTTGACTACCCTTATATATCTTTAGATTTACTTAGGGTGATAAGGTCACTAACCTTTCTATGTAAGCATCCCATAAGGTTGTTTCCCTTTGTTTATGCTTACTAATTGCTTCAAAACCAAGGCTAATATGTTTATTTATAGTAGATTTATCATTAAATATATCTCTAATTGTATCTTCCCATTCCTCTGCAGCAAATAAATACATTTGGTGTTTTTGACCATCACTGATANTATGGAAATAAGTGAACCAATTATCGGTGGCTGCTTTAGGATATGCATTAATGAAGATAGGGAAGTCAGGATTAGCATCTTTGATGATAGGATGATCGTTGGCAAAGACTAAACAACCATTGGCAGCGGCTTCAAGTGGAACCATGCCAAAGCCCTCCCACAAAGAAGGATATAAAATAGATTTACATTCTTGATAGAAATTAGATATATCTTCATACCAGCCTGCTACAGTAACATTAGGAAACCATGATTCTAACTTATCTATAACCACACTATGGTGATAACCACCGGGTTTGATAAGAAACTTTTTATCTGGCATTTGAGAAATAAGTTTAAGAACTGTATTAAATCCTTTATGGTGGGTGGGATTAATAAAACCAAAATCATAGGGTCTGTCTTCCCAAGGAACCATGCCATCTAAAGGTCCGGGGAGGTCATCATCAGTAATGAATGGAACCACGGCGATAGCATTGGTTACATTGTCCCACTCTTCTACTAATACAGGAGAACCCAAAACAGTGAGATTATACCCACGACTAATTCCATCTTTCCAAGACATAGGTAAACTTGGAATAGGATCATATTGTAAACCTACAGTAATTATATCTTTAAGATATTGCTCGGAAATACGTTTGAAAAGGTTAGGTCCTATGGTCAAGGGACCCCATCTACCATAACAATACAAATAATCATATTTATCTTGTGGGAAGGTTTTTACTATATCTATAACTTTGGCAGCACGATGAAAATAGTCAACATATGCTTGGCCAATTAGATCGGCCCGTGTATATTCAGACTTAGGTAATGGGTCGGCTACCCTAATAACCTCAAAAGGATATTCGTGAGTAGAATCAATATAATCTGGAGTAGCCGTGATGACAGTAATTTCTGCACCTTCTTTATGAAGGTTTAGTAGGTGCTCATAAGTAGCCTTTTCTCCACCACCAGAAGCGGGGTGAAATATCTCAGTAATGTAGAGTATACTCTTACCTTTTAGTCTGCTCATAAGGTTAAGTAAGGCTATAACCTATTTATTACTTTAGGTTATGGTGGAGTTGGCAGGACTTGAACCTGCAGCCTCTTGGTTGCAAACCAAGCGTTCTTCCAGTTAAACTACAACCCCTTAATGAATTAAAGGTCGGACCGCCAACGGCAGATTAACCGCTGAAAGGAGCGCACAACTATCTATGGGTCACTTTGCTCCTGCTGCTCACCCGGGATTTTAACCCGACTCCGTATATACCACTTGGTCGTCCAGAGGGAGATCAGTGTCTCCGCTATCGCACACCTTACCACGCTGATTTGGTTATTCAGTCACGGTCCTAACCCCATATCCGACTACGGGACTAATATGATGTGAGTGGTATCACCTATTTATAATATAAGGAAATAAGAGGCGGGAGAACACTGGTCGGAAGGAACGACTACTCCCTTAGACCTGTGGAGGAACTCGCCAGTGTTTTTAACTAAGTCAAAACTCCCATGAAGAATGGTCGGTTCGTTGGTTAAGTGGCGGTCTTCTGAGCGAATCCCTTGGAGTGAACCATGTTCCATGAATTGTGTGGGTGGTATCACTCATATATATTTAATCATTTGTGAGGCTAAAGGGACATGACCACAGTAATTGTAAGTATTGGTATCGTTATCCTTAGTAATAACTCCTCTGGCAACCCATTTCCTTAGACTGCTGGCGATAGCGTGAGCACTATTGGAAGCCTGCATACGAGTATAATTATATCTGGCTAACTCTTTGGCAGTAAACCAGCGATCTTGATAGATTTGTAATGGTAACATATATTGATAATGACGATAATTTCTACGACCAGAGTTTAGACGTTGATAGCAAGCATTACTGCAGAAACGAGCATTCTTACGAGTGCCTTCATAATAATTTAATTTAACAGACTCCGGGGTTTGACACACATCACAAGTTACCCATTGAACAGGCCACTTATTGTCTACTTGTTGTAACTTCTTTACTGAGGCTTCAAAGCAATAACGAGAGCAATAACCCTCATAACAATGGTTACGATTTGCAGCAGCGGTAACATAGTTAACCTTACAATGGTTACAAGTATCCATGTAAGTTATAACTCACCAGCACATATTTATAACTTCTATTTTAACCAAACATAGGGTCAGAACCATTATCTTTATGTTCTACTTCTTTAACATCATAGGCATTAGAAAGGGTTTGAGCAATAAAATCTTGAATAAAGAAGGCTGCAATACGAGTATCTACTCCTTTGGTTTGTTCTTGGATCCATTCCAACAACTTATCTGTGCAATCACTAAACATTACTGTGAACTCGTCTTCACTGAGCACTTTATCAAAGATTAACGTTCCTTCAATAATCTTCTTGACTTCTATATTTAACTCCCCAGAATACTTTCCTTCGCCCATATCCTCAAAATCATCAAACAACGCTTGTCTAATCTTTTCTACTTGGCGAGCGAGTTGTGCAGGAGTGAAGTCTTCAGGCATAACTAATGGTTCTCGTTGAACCTATATAATGCTTTTCACCAATTAACTTTTATTTGATGTTTTTTACTTCGTTGGCCATTGAAGCCTACGGCCTCAAACTTACTCTGTGGAGCATCAAAGAATACATTGGCTGTTAGAACGCAGTCATGCATACAGTAGTCTAATACTTCTTGATATTTACCGTCAGCCCATGCTTTAGGGGCATGAGCAGCATCCATGGTTTTGGATTCACTTTCACCATACAAACCCTTGACCAGATTTTGTAGGCTGAACCTGTATCCATATTGCTCTCTGAGCAACATACAAATATCAATATGTCTATCTTCAGTTTCATACTTATCTATAATAGATTTAAGTCCGGCACCACCTTCTTCTAAGGGTTTACTAAGGATAGGTAAGTCAAAACCCTTACCATTCTTGGTTACAATGTAGTAACCAGATTCATAGCATTGAGTAAGGGTATTAAGCAAAGAGTTCATATTTCTAAGGTTATATTCCTTTAATTCAGGAGTCATAATTGTATTAGGTTCATTGACATAATAGTAATGAATACCTTCCTTTTCACCTTCCCAAATATCATAGATACCTACGCAAGATGTGATCCAACCTTGTGGATTATCAAAGGCTAAACCTTCGGCATCCATATCTAAATTAGCAGTCTCTATGTCTAACACTAAACACTTTCTCATTGGTCATCCTCTTCCTCATCTTCATCATATAAACGAAATGAAAATGGGTGTCCAGAAGACATACCTACATCTTCGCCTGATGATTGACTAAACATCTGGCGTATAATCTCCTGCAAAGGGTTAACAGGAGTAAAGGTTTGAGTATCTTTACGTTCCTCACCCAGCATTAAGAGTTTGAATAACTCTAAAACCTGTGCAGTGGTGGGATTTAGATTGGGTGCTCTCTTCAAGAGTTCTTGGTGGAAGAATCCAAGGTGATGTGTGAAATGACGAATATCTTCTTCAATGTCACTGTCTCCTTCAAAGTCATCCACACTACTCATATGTATCACTCCATGTGGTATTCTTCAGGTGAGTTAACCAAAAGAGGATCGTGAGTTTCGGCTTCTGCCTCAATATCAATTTCCTCTACGGGTGCAGAATAAGTTACGGTAACGCTATTCAAAGGAGTAGAACATTCACCACTGCCACTGTGCACGTTAACCTTAGCACGAGTCTTAGTAAGTTCAGTAATTACACCTTCAACTACGATTCCCTTCTTAGGTTCAAAGGAAACCATGTCACCAACTTTAACTTCATCGCTTTCCTCGGCTCGCTTGTCCTTGAGGAGTTGGTTAATTAGGTCAGCAAGAACTTGTAGTTCTTCGGCAGGCATTTCAACGATTGCTTCAGCGATATCTTGAATCATACTTACTCCTCCTTGCTATTACCTATATAATGCTTTTCCCTATCTTCACGACACTTAGCCAAATGTGCTCTCCATGACCGCATTTCAGCGTGAATATCAGTCATTTTTGCACACCCCACAATAAGGGACATCTACAGTAATCAATTCCCCATTCAAAATGCGCTGTGTTTCTCCCCATGCTTCATTAGTGCAAGGTTTTCCATTTTTGAATGTTCCCAAACACCTTAGTTTAGGATTTATTCTTTCAGGCAACTGGGCTAAACCCATTTCCTGCAAACGCTTACGGGGCTTCATACCACCTAAGTTAAAAGTATGGTTTTCAAACACAATTTGTTTTGGTTTGCCTTTTACGTTAGTTAGAATATACTGTGCTTTTCCATACTTAGTTTCATAATGATTTGCGGTTTTATCTAACCTAAGACCCCAACGAGGGATTATACTGTCATTAACACAACCAAAGTAAGCCTGACCATCGCCTTGAACAACTCTGGGTTTATCTTCTTCAGCAATCTGTCCTCTGGCTTGTCTAAACCAACAAGAAGATAATTCTTCTAACTTGCCATACTGGGCATGTTCAGGAATCACTGGTATCACTCTTCCTCTTGAATAACAATTCCTCGGGTTTTCCGGGGTTTGGGTCCAGTGCGTGTGTGGTGTCCTTTGTTTCGCAATCGTGGTGGATAGAACCAACCAGAAACAGAACCATCCTTAGAATGGGCTTTTACTCCATTAGTCCATGAACCTTTAGGTCGGTTAGATGGAACACAATTGAAAGGATGAATTGTAAGGTCTGGGTTATCCTCAATATACATAGGGGGTCGCCCTGTCTTATGAGTCATTGTCATTCCTCCTCATCAGTAATCAATTCTTTGGACAACAAAGTTCTTGTTCCATCTGGGTTCTTCCTCATCCTGACTCGATAATAATTCATCTCTATTCCTCCGCAGTAGGCTGTTCTATATCTTTAAGAAAGGGACTATCGGCTTCCATTTTAGCCATCTTCGCTTGTAGTTCATTATACTTAGAAAGTTTCCCTTCCCTAATGACTACAACTTCTTCAGCCAAGTATTCGCAAACTTCACGCACAGGCAGAACCACCAAA
>PALK01000028.1 GCA_002710765.1 Rickettsiales bacterium
GCTGTTCCTCTCGGTGACGATCAGCCGCCTGAAAATGTTGCGGACGCAGAAACATTCCTTCAGACCAATGGACCTGCAAATGACGCATTTAAATTCTCTGAGCTGACGTCTAAGGAATAGAAATTGAGAAAAGCACAGTTGTCATCTCGTCCCAAAACAAAGAAATATAGTCTAATATCTCAGAGTCGTGTCGCAAACGAGTGGGTAAAAACCGTCATAAATTCGTGTCTGCCCTCGTCTCTTCGTAATTGTTTGTAACAGAATACAGATCGAAAACCCAATGAGTGACACCCCTGAATCTAAACCAACACTCCCAGAGACGAATGTAAACATTGGCTCTGAGCCAATGCCGTCAGATTCAAATAAGTTTGATGCAAAAAACTGGAGAGGTACGAATCGGTCAAAAGAAAAAGTACGGGGTGAACCCTGGGCCCGCCGCATTATGTTCACGACAGCGACACTCGTTGCTATTATCACAATTGCGTTCATCAGTATTGCTCCGCTCACGACCTGGCAAACGACATGCGTCACTCTTGCGATTGACAACTATCAAGCTGGATTAATTCAACCAATTGCATATCGAGATCTAGATATCTCTGGTATCCAAAAAGTGCTCAGCGGACGTTGTAGCCCGGCTACAGGGCGTGGTGTTGTTCGACTATCAAATTACGAAACATCAGATGCCATACGAGATCAACTCGTTGGCAAAATCCAGGACTTCAAACTTCGGCAAAAAGATGTCCTTCTGGCGTACGTGAGGGCTCAGTCTTTTATTTCCTCAACTGCCGAAGAAGGTTCCCCAACTAGAAACCATTGCCAACTTGCCGCCGCCGACTTTTCTTTAGAAGGTGGTTCGCCAAGTGGCTTGGTCCGCTGCAGTCATGTTCTCGATTCGCTTGGAGCCGGCAGCAACAACACAACGCTCATCGCTATGGATCTTGGTAATATTTCTTGGGACCCTAGGCTCGGAACACTTGGTAATTTTGTACCCAGTAAATTAGATACGGAACTTGCTGCGTTAAGCAATGGAAAAAAACACCTCGCTGTCGGTGACAGTTGGCTTATTACATCCAACGATTCTTTGGAGTTCTCTCATGTAAGCCTGAGCGACAACCGGAGTCTATTTAGCAAAGCCTTTGAACTCGCCCTACTTGGCGAAGCAGATAAAAGCCCTTGGGGAGACGCAGACGGAATCATCGAACTCGATGAACTCGCTAGATTTGTACATATAGTCACATACGCATGGTCGCGCGCAACCACCGGTGGTCGACACAGCCAACATCCGGTGATCTGGAAAATTGGATCTGGCAGGATCCCGATTGATGAAATCCCTCCGAATATTCGTCTCATTCGTGCGCCTACACGAACGTTTGATACTGGTAGTACATGGCTATCAAAATGGTTCTCAGGGGGCTCTTCGGATCAAACAAAATTGACCCAGAAGCAACAACCTCTGACTAACGAAAATTCAGAGCCGGCAGCTAAGGCCACTGCAACAGCCAACACCCCGACAGCATCTCNTGACTCTGAAGCAAAAGANGAACTCGACAAGCCGTTGCCTGAAAAAAGNCAGGNGAACACGACCCAACCAAAGAATAAAAAATCAGATTCTCAGCAGAACAATAGTGCGAGCTCATCTCAAGATGACAAGAGCCAGGTAGAAGAATCTCCTCTTCAAGATANCACACCTCAGGAAGGTGGTNTGCAACCGGAAAGTCCACAAAAACCGAATAAAAAGAGTTCGACAAAACAGGACTCGACAGATAGCCCAAAGAGTAGTGACCCGAAATCCAAGAAGCCTCGAGTCAACACTGTTGTTGATATTTGGCAACTACTCGAAAATATAGGCCGACACCCCCAACGCAACAGCACACTCAAGATTGGTTTAAAAGACTACGCGCCTCACGTACTCAACGGAGCAAGTCATTACATTGCGCTCGCTGAACTTACCGAACTAGAAGGTGGCAAGAGAAGTGATGAAGCAAGATCATTCCTGAAGTCTCTTACAAAATCTTTTCAAGAGATTGACGCAAAAAAAAGTTTGGGCAATGACATGTCATCGCAGTCTTCTACCGTGGCCATAATCGATGAAGCAATTNAATCGGGAATGGCTTCTCAAGTGCAAGAACCCTGGCTCAATCTTCCTGAAAAAGTAGGCCAGCTTCTCCAAGCGAGAAATGATGCAATCTTTTCTACGAATGATGCGATAGAGCTCAATGGTCGACTCTCAGGAGGCAACCTGCCCTCGACTGTAGACGAGCAAGTAATTCGAAATTGCCTTGATGAAGTCACNGCCGCAACTCACTTAATAAACACCTACAGCAACCAACAAACGAACGACCGGCGGCTAATGANCCTACTTGATTCACANACGCAACTGTTATTACATAAAAATGGATCACTGAGGGAGTTTATTGATACAACAACCACGACGTTATTGGGTGGTACTCCAGACGAACCAACAACGGCATATCACGAACTAACTAGAATCCTTGGCTCGCCTGCGATCACCCAGTCGACTAGAAGTCGCCTAAAAAAACAGTACCTANTAGGGACCAGAAAAAAACCTGCACTTACTACCGATGCACTCACTCCCGCGTCGCATGCAGCCATAAGAACAAAACGCTTGCTTACAGAATCAGACCTTTTGCAGATNNGGCGATTAGTAAACCTACAACTCNATTTCTTTTCGGNAGCACTAGGCTTCAGTGCAAAAGACAATGCTCCCGAAATGATCTTGCAGCTCGGCNAGGACATACAAGAGGCACAAACCAAACTCGAAGATCTTTCTAAGGTCTCGACTTCACAAGAAAACGATAAGCTAATTGACAAAGTACTTGGACTGGGCAGGGTAACTGCCAAGATTTTCCAAAAACTTAAGTCCCTTTCAACGTCTCGTGAGTTTAGTGATCCCCAAGACCGCATTAAGAACGACTGTCTGGCTGGTGCTTTACGTTCACTGGACTGGCGGGATGCCTTTGCTGCTAATACCGAAGTAATCCTTCCACCTCCGAACCTCCATTTGCCCGAGAGGTTACCGCTCACTCTTGAAATCGCAAACAATACATTTGATGNAGACCGCATCAGCATCAATGCTACCTACGNGGGCCCAAGCAAAGAGATATTCGAGGACCAAGTCTCTTTTTCATTCGATCCNGCTGTATTTCAACTGTCTCGATTAAGTGGTGATCTAATAGGCCNAAATATAAAATTCTCAGCATCAGAACTTGGTTGGAGGGGCAATCAAGCACGCTTCGAGGTAAAGCGTCTTGCAACCTCAACCCTATTCACGAAAGATCAGTCTGCAAAAATNCAAATGACCCTACATGCAGGCACCAAGAANACGTGNGCAGAAATTGTTTTACCGTTACTNAACAGTCGTGACATTGTCCTTGCCGCACGTGGTCATCCTCTTACCNTTGTCGGTCCAAAAGATTCAAACGGATGGACTCATATTGCATACAAAGCAAACAAACCCATTGATTCCACTGGNATTGGCCGTGCATCAACCGCGCCAACACTTACCCTACGTCCATGGCCATCTGGCACCACTGAGTGGGAATTAGGAATTGAAAATCTNTCTGACATCAAAAAGCAGGTAACGGTGCAGGTATTTTCGGCACAAAATGATCTCATTAAAACAACCGCCTTGGAAACCTTTCAAGCACTTGCCGCAGCGATTAATCAAAAAGAAAATTCACTAAAGCCAATACTAGTCGCCAAGAATATAACCCTTCAATCAGACACCGGGGTAACGAGGGTTAAGCTTGCTCCTCCTGCAGAGAAAAGTGACCAGGAAAATGAGAGTAGTGAGAAACAGAACGAACCGGAAAAAGATCTTTCGGAACCTGAAACAAAAGGAGCACTCCCCTCACCAGATGCTCCGGAAAAACAAAAAAAAGACATTCAAGTCGGAAGTGAACTTGCGGTCGTTGTAGAAGATTACACGCAGATTGGAACAACGAACAAAATAGTTTTTCGAATACATCTAACGCCAATTCACCCTAGACATTTCGTTGATTCAAATGCCGTCTATGACGCCAGCCGTCGTGAAATACGGGTCCTTTTGCGTCCACTTTCTCCTGCAGTNGAAGCCTTTCCACCGGCAGGCCTTGTCGCATCGCTCAAACCACTACTTGCACCGAGCCGCAATCAATCTCAAATTAAAACTATGCCTTCTGTTGTCTCTAGAAAACCCGACATACGCATTCAAAAGTCGACGTTATCAGATTTTGCTATAGCAACATGGACTGGTCCAGATCATGGACAGGCTTACTTTGCTCTTGATATCAATGATTATCCTCGCGCTCTCATTTATTCCTTAGAATGTTCACCTACAACTGACAAGGTTGCTCAATACCCCCAGTATGACTGGAGAAGCATTCGTATAAAACAACCAGAAACACTGCGCACACTTGTCCGTTCACCAACTGCCGTCATTCCCTTCTCCCTCGAAGTCGATGCTCCTGCTGACACCTTTCAAACCGCACGTGGTGACAGCGGTTCCATTGATATTGTCTTTCGTCCAATCAGTGTTGGGTCTGCTAGCCGAGCTGGTGAACAGATTGCATGGTCTGGAAGAAATGACCGACAAATAACTTTCAAGATGCCTAAAAAACTGAAACAACTTTCAGTCACCACTGAAGTCTCTGACTGGAAAGTAGAGGCGAGNGGAAAGGGCTTTTCTAATGTTGATGTCACTGCTATCGCACGAGTTTCATTCGCTGGTAGACAGACAAGTGCAACTGACAGCAGGACAATTGTCTTTGACGGAACAGCCCCCCAGATTGATTCACCACCATCAGCGTCAGTAATCGTAGGTAGAGAACTTAAGATTCCAATACGAGTAGCTGATGATGTATCAGATGGATTTTTTATCGCACCAGATCGCGTTCGACCAGGAGTTTCTGGACTTGCAAATGTTGAATGGGCCGTNGATATAAAAGGGCTTGGGAAACCAGAAAAATGGGAGCCCGCGGTTTGGCTTGGTGACGTNCGATATGAAATTAATCTTAAAACGGAAAAATTATCACCAGGTGTTCGACTTCCACTACTCATACGCGCTGTTGATAAAGTTGGATTGAGCAGCCCACCAAATCGTGTCTGGCTTGACATTGCCGCAAAACCAGCCAGTCCGAATAACGATATTATTGGTCGNGTCACCCTTGACGGGAAGGGTGAACCAGATGTCTCTGTCAGCCTTACAGGGCCTGCAGGAGAACGAACCGTAAAGACTGGAAAGAAAGGTGAATTCCAGTTTACTAATTTAGAGCCAGGCGAATACTCCGTCTCTGCGCNGGGTGCTNTTCGAAACACAACAAGACGGTCAGATTTAATGAAAATTACACTGCCTGCATCCCCTGCCCCACCAGCAACGATTGCTCTTAAGATGCAATAAATATTTNATTTGAGACGATACGATCGACAGACTGCCGCGTTGCCACCCAGCCTTACCTCATCGTCACAGTCTTCCATAGTAAGGTGACCGTTGGCCCTTCTGCATGCATCATTCGGCAGACTTCAAGTACCGATAACAAATAGGAGGTGGGAGTTCGTTGTCTCCCAACCTTCCAGAAGAGCAGCATGGATGCGCTCGACACGGATAAACGAGCCTGTATTTCACAGTAATGCACAGAATGAACACGGAAAAATCATGGATGCCGTTATTGACGTGCTGTGTCNTACACCAGTGCCTTCGCAGACTTTTCGTTGTCATGATTTTAATTAACACGACAACACTAACATCGCACGCGCAAGAAGCACCGACCACTATCTGGAGCTCTCTTGGCATCGGTGCTGACCAATACTCTCAAAACCCTGCAATNAAAGCAGCCGCTAAAGCAAAAGCTGCCAAACATAAAATCTGCAAAAAGAAAAAGGCCTTGGAGTACCTTGCCAATATGGGCTGCTCTCCTGAACATCCAGAAGTCGGCCCAGCAATCGTTGCTGCAATGGGTGATCCTGATGAGCCCGTACGATACGCTGCGGTACTAGCTGCACTCAAAACTGCTAGTGGGTGTCNGTCGAGAGAACAAAAAAAGTCAACACGAAAAGCACTTGGATGTATGCAAGTTTGTCATGATCTTAAAAAAACTATCGAGAAGAAGTTCTGTGACTTCATTGATCGTATTTTTGGAAAAGCACCACCAAAAGAGCGNGTCTGTGTCNAGAAAATGAAAGAGTGTCAAGAGAAAGTCATGTCCCATATCACAGGCAAACCAGTTTGCAAAGATCCTTCAAAAGAAGAATGTCCCTGTGGAAATGGACATGGACCGTGTTGCAGCCCAGACATGAGAAAGAAACTCGAACAGCTAGCCCATGGACGTGACGAAAACGGATGTTTTCTTGAAACAAGTGAACGGGTCCGGACGGTTGCAGAATTAGCACTCCAGGCTTGCCAAGCTTGCGACTGCCAACAGTTTGCTAGTGGATTTAATTCACAGGTCGTACGAGAATTGCCCATCGTAACTGATCGCGAACTACCATATAGCGACGATAATGAACCATGTTTTATTGACCGACCACTTTTTACTATTCCTCCGGATGATTTNAACTCTGATCAACAGCCTACTCCCGCGGCCACCCCAGAATCTCTTCAATTCCCTGTAGAACAACTACCACCACCATCGCCACAAGCCGTGTCGGAAAAACCAGTCCGACAGGCAATAAAAAGTGTCTTATTACGCCGATCAAAACGATCTACCCCCTCCAACGATACTGAACAAGAAGATCGCTACGCTGAGATAATCCCTCACCCATGGATAGATACTAGACAGGCATCTACCGAAAGCCCGGTAAGCAGGACGAACAAATCTTCTAACCAGACTCATACCAATGACTCGACCCTGCAACAACATGCATCTGCTGGCGCACAGAACTCAATTCACAACATTCAGCTACCACCGAGAAGCACCGAGCATCAACGATCATTTCTAGAAAACAATCCTAGATGGGCTGGCATTGGGTTACCTTCGTCTCGCTCACTCACCAAACCTGCAGCAAAAATTGTTCAAAGTCAACCAAAACTAACGAGACTTGCTCTTCCAAATGCTACGGCTACAAAATCCAACCACACCATGGCCGCACCTCGAATTCCATCAACAAAAACCGTGGTCGTACCACNACAAAACAATAGAGTCGTTGCTCATAGAAACCCATCGTCTGAATNTAGCGGAAAGCACANCAAGCAGAATACCGCTGCATTACAAGCNCCTCGACGAGTCACATGGCTACGTATTCCCGCAACACTGATAACACTCGCGGTTTTGATACAGTTTATCCATGATTTTTTCATTGTAAAAAATCGTCCCAACGCCTTACAAGACAGATAANAAACAGAAATCTTCATGTCGTTCAAATGATCAAAAGCCAACATCACATGACACTTTATTCAACTCAATTTCATCACAGAAACTGTTATGGGTCCAGATAAAAAAAGCTCTTCGAAACGGCAATCGTGGCGAACTAAAAGCCAGACAAAAATGTCTGACGGCGCAGATTATATACCTGAACAAAGCCTCCTNAACAACGACTCGATCCCTTCAAAATCATGGAGGAGTTCTGACTTCCAGCGAACGATCCTTGAGCGGGTTCTGCTCTGGACTTCTCGTTTATTCATTACCTCTGCAACGATCGGAGTGCTTGTCTTTCTTGTGCAACTTTTGTTGACACTTCACAGGCCTATTCCAATAGTCACCGCATTNGCAACGAACTANCANGCCCCCTTTGGCCCACTNCCTTTGGTAGAAGAAGACAAAAAANTTCTTNTTGANCTCACATCTCCNGGAAATGAATTTTTNGCGCCNNTGGTTGCAACTGTTANTGACATCAGCCCGGCATTTGGAGAACTCACAGCCGGCACAGATTTCATGCCTTACATCACACGAACACTCAAAGAAGCTCGTCCTGGTGGGCCGGATCGCAACACCGTATTGGTCTACATAACCGCCATTGCAGCCATCGATAAAACCGGTAAACCTTTTCTCGTGCCTCCACTTAAAGGCGCTCAACCACTAGCGCTTTCGGATGCCGACTTCATTTCAGTAGAACGACTTCTAGCAGGTATTCGTGCTGCTGTTCAACCAAATATCAATGTAGTGACTGTCTTAGACTGCGGGAAAGATGAACAGTCATGGCCATTAGGTCTCGCTGGAACAGGATTTCCTGCAGCTGTAGAGACAATAGTTGATCAAGGAAATCATGATCGACTATGGGTCATGTTGCCTTATTCAGCAGGTCAAAGAATATTGACAAGCGAATACCTTGGTGGTTCTTCGTTCACAACGCACTTCGCCAGAGGCCTTCAAGGAGTTGCCGATGCAAAACCATATGGAAATAGTGACGGACAAGTTTCCCTACTTGAACTCAGCCAATACCTTCAAAATAAAGTTGATCACTTTGCAACTACAGTCTTTGGGTCACGTCAAACACCGAAACTGCTTGGTACATCTTCTCCAGGTCTCAAAACTTCCATCAAGTCAGACGGCGTGATGTTGAGTTGGTCTAAAGGACCAAGGGGTACACTCAATATCAAATCTCTATCAATGCCTGACATCAGTTGGTTGACACAACGGTGGAACGCTGTTGATGAAATCCGTAAATTACGAAACAATACAAGACCTGTCTTATGGGGCACATATCAAAATCTCTTACTTCGTTCGGAGCGGCTACGACACTACGGCATTGCCACATCAAAAATACAAGGCGTGAACGATGCGTTTGCTGAGCAACTTGAAAGCAGGCTTCAACGCCCCATCACTTCTTTAGAGTATGTACTGCTTGACCAGGAATTGGCCCAACTTACTGAGAGTCCAGAAAGCGATCAGCGGGCAGAGCTAGAGGCAATTGACAAGCTACTTGAAGATTCAAAACAATCTGTCGCAACCACGACAGGTGATATCAATGTGTGGCAGGATCGCTTAAAACAGGCATGGCAACTTCTTTTATTGCGAATGGATTCAGGGAAAGATATTAGTCGCCCTTACCTTCGGCGTTGGCTCGATTACGTCGGGCCTTCTCCAGATAATGATTCTTTTAGTTCTGCGCAACTCCATTTCATCAGAATGCTTTTAGAATGGAGTCAGAATGACGCTTGGAGCCGTTCCCCTTCACTCTTTCCAAAACTTATTCAGTGTGTCGCAGATTCACGGAACATCGCAATTGGCCGATCTAGACGGCTCCACTCTTCACCGGCAGATCAACGAAATTTTAAACAGGCCATGGACATGCTCAGAAGAGCAATCGACCTCACCTTTGTGGGTGACTCCGATTCCATGCGGGAAGCGGTTGGTCTCGCTACACAGGTACATAATGATTTCAAAGTACTGAAAAGTGAACTTGCTCAGCGGTGGCAGGTCCTCAAAACACTTGATCAACTCAACTCAGAATTACCTTATCTTCTTGATTGGTGGACACGGGAAGCACAAATACAAGCAGACCAGCAAAAACCCTCAATACTTCAGCCAAGTTTTATAAAAGACTTACTTACTTCATGCCGACGGTATTACCGCAGCTTTGAAAGCCTCGCAATGCTGGCGAGCCCTGCCGAACGGGATTCTCAGAAGCAATTTACTTTTATTGAAAAGTATCAGCAGGCTGCTGATAAAAACTTTCAAAAGCTTCTCAACAGCTACCTCGATCACTGCAGGAATCTCGCTGCAGCCGCGCCGGACAGCCCTCAAACTCTCGGCGCAATACGCCGGGCCTTGCTTACCCCGCTCATTCCCGCTGGCACCAGAATTCAATTGCTCATGAGATCCAATCAACTTGAACAACAACTTATTGAGGAATATGCACAGAATTTTGCTCGCGTAACAAAACCAATCAAACAGCGCACAGAATTTGATTTTAAACAAGGAAGTGTACGCGTAGATGGTTCTTTTTCATTCCCTGTCACCGCGCAATTTCTTGATGATGTTCCACAGCAAAACAGTCTTCCATCTTCAACAGAAGAATTTGCCGCCTACGTAGGACTGCAATCCTCAGTATTAAGGGAGTTATCTCGCAATTTTGATGAAGATTTTTCCAAAATTAAAACCCAGGTTAGCCGAGCTGCACAGCAAAATTCTGACAACTCCAAAACTCTTCTGGCGATCCTAGAGGGTGCCTCTATGGACAATCATCGCCATGCACTTCTCGTATGCGACCAGCTGAAATTTATAAATGGAAAAGAGCATGACCCTGAAATCACGTATTTTGCCAATCTTACTTATCGACGGTTGATACGTTTATCGGAATTGACACTCGATGATTTCTGGAATGCCATTGCCCCGGGCAGCGAACCATTTTGCCTCGTTAAGTCACGGCGTCTACTCAGCATAGCTACAAATGTAACAGATAAATACGGTGCCAAACGTGACGATCTTCTTGAACAGGAATTCGAGGAACGTCTTAGTGACGCAGAAGTTTCAATTGAAGAATTTTCCAGAATCGAACTCTCACCACGACGTATTACGCTTGCGCCATTGTCTTCTGACCTCCCTGCCTCTCTTTCAATAAAGCTTGAGCCCTCATCACCGGCGATCCCCGGAGGAGTGGCAACAGTTTGGTTGGCACCCGGTGCGGAGTCGGAGCCGTTACCGACATTAATTAAAGACTCTTCTTCGAAGCCTATCACACAACTGCCGGTTTGCTTATATGACAACACAAAACCTGAATCTTGGAAAATTGATGCTGCAATTAGTCGCCGCCTTGAAGAAAACGAAGTTCCTGCTCTTGACTTTGTAGTCTGGTATCGAGGCCACAAAATGGTCCAAGGGGTTCCTGTCGTATCAGCAACAGCCTCACGAATGACACAGTGGCATACACAGTCTAGTGACCCGAGTAAAATCACCGTCCACGGTGATGCTTCTCAGACTCAAGCCGTTGCAATTATTTTTGATTGTTCAGGAAGTATGGGACGCAGAATGATGGACGGGCGAACTCGACTGGATGCTGGTCGCGCGGCTGTCCAACAAGTCCTCGATAATCTAGTCTCAGCTGGTGACTGGGATGTTTCACTGTGGCTCTATGGACACCGAACACAATGGAGTCGTGATGAAAAGGGAAACTACTCTTCCTCATTAACAGATCTTGGCCAAAAAGCAAAAGATACTGCCAAGAAAAATGATCAACCATTTAATCTGGTTCCAGGAGATGATGTTGAGCAAGTGTTACCTATGCAACCGCTCACACAAGGCGTCGCACTTGAAATAGACAGTATTTTGTCACCAATCTCCCCTGGCGGTGAAACGCCGTTGTATCGTGCAATTTCGGAGGCCATCGGTACAGATTTTGACGGTTCACACAGTGCTATACCAGGACATGTTCTTGTTGTAACAGACGGTGCGAATGATCAATCGGGAGGCCAGTTTACAACAGCATCTGGAGTCACAAGACAATTAGCGCAGAAGAATTTACGCCGTTCGATACCGCTTCGAATTGATATCATCGGGTTCGCTTTAGAGTCGAATGGAATGGAGCGAGCAATGCGCATGGCTGAAGTGCGAGATGTAGCTTATAATTCGGGTGGAAAGTTCTACGAAGCTACTGACCCAGCAGCACTCTTAAAATCTCTTCGTGATTCATTTCGACTTTTACAGTGGATAGTCTCGGGCCCGAATGCTGTAAACAAAACTCTCCACCTTGAGGAAACTTGCACACTACCTCGCTCGATACCTCGAAGTATTGTCAATTACGATGCATTCTTGGAAACAGGGCCTCGTCCTCCATCTCGACGCTTCGCTGCTGAAAACAATACATCATTAGATCTTTATGTCACAAATGGCGGGCGGTCCATTGAGTTTCGGCGATATGATGGCGGAACTGAACAAGGACTTCGTGATAGTAAAAGTGGTCTTGTTGATCCNATTGATTCTCGAAGAAAAAGTTTCTTNGGTGTNCACTTNGCNTCTCGNACCATGAACGACGTGCGAATCCCAATATCGATACAGAACGATGAAGCAAACAGCTATTCGCAACGCCCAACGAGCATCTGGGTCGAAGTCCAACCACTGAAACAAGATAAGCCAATCGGCATACCGTATACCTTCTACGATATGACTCTTCAAAAAAACCGATCTGTACCGGTGTTTGATCTTATCGCACCGCAGTGGCCACCCCTCGCAACTAAAGCACTCGTCAAGGCGTGGTTTCGGTTTGATCAGGTGAATCCTGACCTTCCAATACTCGTCAATGACTTATCAGAAGAAGTAGAGAAGGAATTTTCCTTCCCTGGTTTACCGGGTTCCAAGATATTAGTTACTCGTAAAAAGCCACAATCAAAAAACATTATTGAAGTGAGTGTTGTTGAAGAACANCCTGCTGAACAATCGTCACACTTGCCGCTCCTGAAAGCTGTAGTATCTGGCGCNTCTCTATCAGCAAGCCACATGGTCGAGCCGGATATCTGCAGAATACGGCACACCTTTCTTATTCAAGCAACAAATGGTCGGATATCTGACAACGTTCGGCTTGAGTTTACAGATCAACAGAGATTGATTGCCGGCGCCACGAGCACCATCTCCGATGGCGGCATGCCTTTAGTAATACCTATACCAGCCCAATAGCCAACTCGCATTACGTCACACTCACGTGTATTCACGTAGAATTTCAGCCGGGTTGCAGGCTATTGATTATCTCCAACTGCATTCTCTCCATGGCCCTCATCTGAATAAAAGCCGCAGGCTTGAACTAAGATCACTCAACCCATCGTTCAATTTTTTATTNAACATNCACGTACATCTAGACGNAAAACTACCATCAAAATGTTTTGCACCTATTTGTCGNATGATCNGTTCTCAGCCGTTTCGGNGANGACNNCGTCGCTTNCTGAATCTGGATCTAATTCATNGTCACTTCGATTGACNGCAACACATTGTTCCATTAACTGCTGTTCGATTGTGAGATAGTCTAGTTCGTCAGAAAACTGNCCCAATATTTCAGTGTATTGAACAATCCCTTCTGGGTTNATTATGAATGCCGATCGACACAACACGCGTTCATCTCTTAGCATGACACCATAATCAGCAAAACTTCCATNGCGNTAGTCACTTCCAGCAATAATATTCTTTANATTATGCTCTCTGAAAAATCTATTTTGTGTAAACGGAAGATCGGAAGANACATGGAAAGCAAGAACTTTATGATCAAACTTTTTTAACATGAATTCAAGATTTAATAANTGGAGTGCGCTACCAGGTGCATCCACAGTATGAGAGGTCGTGAGGAGAACAGGTCGCCCATCATTCAGCAAATTCTGCAAGTCAACTTCAATATTGCAATAATCATTCCATTGGGACACCAGAAAATCTGGAGCCTCTGTTTGTAATTCAGGTGGTCTTCCTTCAAGCGGGTATTCTAGACCAGCAAATCTTACAAATCGTTCCCTATTTCCATCTGCACAGTCCATCTTCTCTCTGCTCCTTCTTGCTTTCTAAGACAGCTTGACGCCTCTTCGATTATTTCTTTTTATAGCATCAGTTTTTTGTTCTTCACTTCGGGCACTCAGCCCTGGAGTCTCAGGATGAAAGAGAAAAGATTCTCCAATTTCCTTAATTTCATCATCAAACTGTTCGAGAACAACTTTGAGGATGGATTCCTGTTTGAGTAATTCACCGACCTCAAGATCATCTAGGATTTTCCTAAATGACTCGTGGTAGAGCGCATAAACGACTGCTGGAAAATGTGGTGATTCCTGGAACTGACGGCACTTCTGAATGGAATCATGCAATCGCTCGTAAGCTTGTTTTTCAAATGGCGTCAGCAACGATTGAATCACTGTTCTTGCATCAATACCACGAGTGAGAGCTCTCAGGAATTTTGTTTTTTTCTCCCGTACAGCCCTTTCATCCTCCAACTGCTTCTTTTTTCGTGCAATCATTTCTTTGACTTTCTTATTTTCATCAAAGAAACGTCCTGTCGTAATACCATTTGCGTACGTACTATCAGCCTGTGACAAGTACGCAAACACGCGCGAAGCTACTGACTTTATCGCATTGCTTCCATCTAAGTCTTCGTACCTATATCTCCCTTTCAGATAGTACGCCTGGCTTGCTTCGAGTTTTAATTCGTACATTCTAGGTGTTAACCACCGTGAGTTGACATTCAGAATACAGCGGTTTTGCTGTCCTCGAATACTTTGTCCAGCAGCATCCAGAAAGGCACAGGCTGCTTGGTAACAAGCCACGACGAAGGCAGAGCAAAACATATCTGTTCTATGGTGAACCACACCGCAACAATACTGGTAAACATTTGTGGCCCATGGATCAATATTTTCACCAATCTCCCCAACCTGTCTTACTGAATGATCACCAAAAACAGATGGCAACGCTCTCTTAAGATCATATTTTCCTCCAATGCTAGGTTGAATCGATTTTCGTGCAGCTGGAGCAAAATAATTCTCAGTCGGTCGTTGTGCAACCTGCATCAGAGGACGAGCGTATGTAAAAGACTCCGCAAAATCTGCAGCCGTCTTTTTCACATTTACATCTTGGCAATCCCAGACATCGTAGTAAACGAGTGAAACCTCATGCGGCGCA
>PALK01000029.1 GCA_002710765.1 Rickettsiales bacterium
ATTGTAGAAGTGAGCGTCATGTGTTATTTAATCCTGATATATTTAGATCTATTCTTTTTGATCAAAGAGGTTGTGGTAAAAGTAAACCTCATAGATCTTTAAGAAGTAATAATACCCAATCACTTGTATTGGATATTGAGAAAATTAGAAATTTTCTAAATATAAATAAGTTCATTTTAATGGGTGGATCATGGGGAGCAACTCTTGCACTCTGCTATGCTTTGAAGTTTCCTCAAAATGTTAGAGGAATAGTTTTAAGATCAGTTTTTTTAGGAACGATGAGTGAAATACAATGGGCTTTTATTGATGGTCCCAAGATTTTTGCACCAGAACTTTTTAACTATTTTTTAAGTTTTTTAGATAAAAAAGAAGAAATTTCACCTATTGATTATTTTATAAAAAAAATTCATAAAGACAAATCTAATTTACATACTTGGGTTTGGCATGATTACGAAAGAATTTTATCTCAGATTAATCCAGAAAATTATAAATTTGAGTCAAATGAATTAATTTTAAAGAGAGATGGTTTGCCAAACTCTCCTTTTATGGAAACTCATTACATAAAAAATAACTTTTTTATAGAGGAAGATTACATTGTTAATAATCTTAAAAAAATAGAAAATATTCCAGGATATATTATTCAAGGTAGATATGATTTGATTTGTCCACCAGTAAATGCTTTTAAATTAAATATTGGTTGGAAATATTCAAATATCAAGTTTGTAAATACTGCGGGGCATTCTTCTTCTGATTCGGGAATTATGGAAAATATTTTTATTGCATTAAAAAAAATAATTAATCATTGAACTGACGCCATTCGAATAGAACATACTTATTGTTTTCATTTGAAAAATAAATATTTTTTAAGTTTTCCTTTTCTCTTTTACTCATTAATTGGCCGCAAGCCCAAATAGCAGTCCCTCTTACCAAAGCATTGGAATTAGTTAAAAATTTTTTTATATCAACTATTAATTTCTTTTGTCTACTATTCCCCCCTGCAATTATTACATTCCTCATAAAACTTTCCCAACCTATTCTTTTAATTGGAGAGTCTATAAAATATTTATTAAATTTATCTTCACTGAATCCTAAAAAATATTTTATTTTTGGTTTAATTAGTTCNTTTTTAGGAATTANTTCTTTTGATTTTGTNGGTTCAGAAAATTTATTCCAAGGACAGATAGAAAGGCAATCATCNCATCCATAAATTTTATTTCCAANTTTTTTTCTGAGNCTTATTGGAAAGGGACCCTTGTGTTCAATGGTTAAATAAGAAATACATTTTCTAGCATCTATCTGATAGTTATCAATAATCGCATTAGTTGGACAAATATCAATACATTTCTCACATTCTCCGCAATGATCGTTTTCTTTAGGATCAACCTTTATTTCTTCATTAAGAAAAATTTCACTCAAAAATAACCAAGACCCAAAACTTTTAGAAACGAGATTAGTATGTTTTCCTTGCCACCCTATTCCAGCCATTTGGGCTAAAGTTTTTTCAAAAACTGGAGAAGTATCGATAAAAGTTTTTGCTTCAATGTTTAATTCTTGTTCTATCCAATTTTTTAGCTTTATGATTTTTTTTTCTATGACCTTATGATAATCTTTATTTTTTGCATAAACACTTATATTAGCAATATCTTTTTTGGTGTTATATATTAAGGGATTATTTTTTGGACCATAGTTTGTTCCAAGAACCATAATTGTTTTAACTTTTTCCCAGAGTTTTTTTGGTTTCGTTTTTTTTAGATAATGTCTTTCTAACCATTTCATTTGTCCATGCAGACCATTATTTAAAAACTTTAATAAATTTTTTTGATCATTTGATAATATTTTTGGTTTTGTAAAACCAACAAAATCAAAACCAAATTTAATTGCTTTTTCTGAGATAATTTTTTTTATATTATTCATTTTCATATAATATTTTTATTTTACTATAGATTTTATATGAAAAAACTGGGAAAAAATAAAAAAGCAGTTGTATTACTGAGTGGTGGGTTGGATTCATCAGTAGTACTTGCATTAGCTTCACAAAAATTTCAAAAGATTTATTGTATTTCTTTCGATTATGGTCAAAGACATAAAAGAGAACTGGAATATGCAAAAAAACAAGTTCAAAATCAAAACATTAAATTTCATAAAATATTTAAAATTGACTTCTTTGGAGGTTCATCTCTTACTGACAAAATTGATGTTCCNCAGAATGAATCAGTTGAATTAATTCCAAAAAAAATTCCTATAACTTATGTTCCTGCCAGAAATACAATTTTTTTATCTTATGCACTTGGTTATTCTGAATTTGTAAATTCTACTAATATCTTTTTAGGAGTAAATGCTGTTGATTATTCAGGATATCCAGATTGTAGACCAGAATTTATTAAAATATTTGAGAAATTATCTAATATCGCAACTAAAAAAGGTATAGAGGGTCAAAAGTTTAAGATNCATACTCCATTAATTAATTTAACAAAAAAAGAAATTATTTTATTAGGAATTAAATATAAAGTTGATTTTAAATATACTGCTAGTTGTTATAATCCAATAAATAATATTGCTTGTGGAAGTTGTGACTCTTGTCTTTTAAGAAAAAAAGGTTTTAATGATGCAAAAATTACGGATCCAGTGAAATATATAAAATGAAAATTTTTAAAGTTAAGGAAATATTTAAATCAATTCAAGGTGAAGGTTTTAACTCTGGTAAACATGCAGTTTTTATNAGATTTTCTGGCTGCAATCTATGGAATGGTAATAAAAAAAATAAGAAATTAGCAAAATGTAATTTTTGCGATACTGATTTTGTAGGGACTAATGGTTTGAATGGTGGTCATTTCTCAACAAGTAATTTAGTTAAAAAAGTTGATGATGTATGGAATAAAAGTTTTTCATTACAAAGTAAATTTGTTGTTTTAACTGGAGGTGAACCAATGCTTCAAGTGGATAGTAATTTAGTAGAAGGTTTAAAAGAAAAAGGTTTTTTAGTAGCACTAGAGACCAATGGTAGTATAAATTTTGATTTTAATATTGATTGGGTATGTGTTAGNCCTAAACATCTTTCTTCTTGGATTGTTAAAAAAGGCGATGAACTAAAAGTTATTTATCCACAATTAAATTTTGATTTAAATAAGTTAAAGAAACTCGATTTTAAGTTTTTCTTTCTTCAACCAATGGATGGATCAAAAAAACAAATAAATATCTGGAATACTATAAACTATTGTCAATCTCACAAACCTTGGTTTCCTAGTTTTCAAATACANAAAACATTAGATATTAATTAAATATGTTAATNTANAAGAAATATTTTTTCGATACAGCNCATTTTATGCCTAANTTTCCNAAGGAACATAAATATGGNAGGATTCATGGTCACAGTTATGAGTTGGTTNTTCATCTTAATGATTCATTAGATTCCAAAAATGACTGGGTTATTGATTTTGAGGAAATAGACAAGTTTGTATTACCATTGTTAAAAAAAATAGATCATAATTTGATTAATGAAATAAAAGGACTTGAAAANCCAACAACNGAAAATATCTCTAAATGGTTTTGGAATAATTTGAAACATGATTTAAAAAGTTTGGAAAAAATTGAACTTAATAGACCAAGAATTGGTGGGTGTATTTATAAAGGTAATTAAAATTACCTACCTTTATAAGGATTAATATGATATTCGTTAACCCAAACATCATTTGGTTTTTTGCCGCTTTGAAAAAAAATATCAATTGGTATACCTCCTCGAGGATTCCAATAACCTCCTACTCTGATCCATTTAGGAGAGATTGTTTTTATTATCTTTTTCGCAATTTTTAAAGTACAATCTTCATGAAAAGCACCATGATTTCTGAATGAATGTAAAAAAAGTTTGAAGGATTTGCTTTCAACAATATATTTATTGGGAATATAATCTATTATAATGTTACCGAAGTCTGGTTGATTAGTAATTGGACAAATACTTGTAAACTCCGGAGATGATAATCTTATGACATATACTGTGTTCATATGAGGGTTCTTTATTGCTTCTAGACTGGCTGAGTCTGGAGATGAAGGAATCTCTGACTTTCCTCCTAAGTATTTAAGTTTTTTCATAAATACCATGACAATCCATATATTTTCTTTTCAATTCTAAAAACCTCTTATTTTTTATCGCATTTCTTATATCTGACATCATTTTTTGATAAAAAGCAATATTATGTAGACTAATAATCATTGAAGATAATATTTCATTAGTTTTTGTTAAATGATGAATATAACCTCGAGAAAAATTTTTTGATGCTGGACAATCAATATTTTTATCCAGGGATTCTTTATCTTTAGCAAACTTTGCATTTCTTAAATTGATCTCTCCCTCACTTGTAAATGCTCTTCCATTCCTACCAAATCTCGTTGGTAAAACACAATCAAACATATCAATACCATTTTCAACTGATTTAAATATATCAATGGGTCTTCCGACACCCATTAGATACCTTGGTTTATTTTGGGGAATAAATTTAGTTGTGTATTTAACAATATTAATCATTTCTTTGTGAGTCTCTCCTACAGACAGTCCACCAATAGCATAACCATCAAAGTTCATATTAACTAAAATTTCGGTACTTTTTTTTCTCAAGGGTTTATGCATTCCTCCTTGAATAATAGAAAACAACCCAAACCCTTTTCTACTGATATAGGATTTTTTTGAATCTTTTGCCCACTTTATTGTAAGATCTAATGAATCGCTTGTTTCTTGATAAGAAGACGGATAATTTGTGCATTCATCTAAAACCATTGATATATCAGCATTAAGTTTTTTTTGAATTTTGATTGATGAGTCTGGGGTGAGTCTATATCTCTTTCCATCCAGATGTGATGAAAATGTAACTCCTTGTCTATCTATTTTTCTAAGTTTTGATAAAGACCATATCTGAAATCCTCCTGAATCGGTTAAAATTGGACCTTCCCAGCTCATAAATTTTTGTAATCCACCCATTTGCTGAATAAGATTTTCTCCAGGACGAATCATTAAGTGATAAGTATTACCTAAAATAATTTGCACTCCAATTTTCTTTAAATCATCTGGAAAAATACCTTTTACTGAACCTAGAGTACCTACAGGCATAAAAACAGGTGTTTCTATATTACCATGAGCCGTTTTTAAAACACCAAGTCTTGCTTTTTTATCATTATCTAAAAGTGAAAAAAAAATATTTCCCAAATTTAATTCCATATTAAACATGCATCTCCATAAGAAAAAAATCTTAATTTTTTTTCTATTGCATATTTATAAAGTTTTTTTGCTTCTAATTTTCCAATTATTGAACTTATAAGTATAAAAAGAGTAGATTTAGGAGTATGAAAATTAGTAATTAATCCATCTATTGAATTTACCTTCCAGCCGGGCTTAATAAAAATATTTGTTTCACCTTTATATTCAGAAATTTTACCGTTTCTGTCTTTGGCTGTTTCTAAAAGTCTCAAAACCGTAGTTCCAACTGCAATACATTTTTTTCCTTGATTTCGAACATTATTGATGATTTCAGCAGATTTTTTTGTTATTTCGCATTGTTCATAGTGCATTTCATGATCATTAATATTTTCGGATTTTATTGGAAGAAATGTTCCACCATTAATATGTAATGTCACAGGAACTATTTTAATACCTTTTAAAATAAGTTTTTTTAATAAATCATCACTAAAATGTAAACTCGCTGTTGGAGCTGCAACTGCTCCTCTTTTTTTTGCAAAAATTGTTTGATAATTATAAAAATCTTTATCTTCAAAATCTCTATTTTTTTCAATGTAGTGTGGCAAAGCAAGATTGCCTAGTTTATCAATGAAATTGTTAAATTTCTTATTAGGACAGTTAAATTCAATTATCACTTTATTATTTCTTCTTTGAATGAAAGTTACTTTTGCAGAAAAATTATCTGAAAACTTGATTATTGAATTTTCTTTTATTTTTTTTAAAGGTTTTATGAAAACGCTCCATCTAACTTTTGGAGATTTTTCAATAATTTTATTTAATGTAATATATATTTTTTTTTTACTTATATAACCTTTAAGTTTAGCTGGTATAACTTTTGTATTATTTATAACTAAACAATCTCCATTATTTAAAAGATTAATTAAGTTTTGAAAATGATGAATACTATAAGTTTTAGACACTTCAACAAGTTTTGAATTATCTCTTGGAATATTAGGATATAGTGCAATTAATTCAGAAGGAACATCAAAGTCAAATTCTTCAGTTTTCATTTATTTAATATAAGGTTTGTATTATTTTTTGTAAAAAAATTTCACATTTTTTAACTTGTGTAATGTCAATGTATTCATTTGGTTTATGAGCCTCATTGATACTCCCTGGTCCACAAACTATTGTTTCAATGCCAGAATTGTTAAATACTCCAGCTTCAGTTCCAAAACTAACAGCCCCAATTTCATTGGTTTCTAAACAATTCATACATAAATTAACTATTTCTTTATTTTCTGCAGTTTTAAGTGGTGGAAAATTATTAGTTACATTAAATTTTATAAAACATGAACTATCTAGAGATTTCATTTTCTTTTCTAAGTTACTAAAAAGATGATTTTTAATTTCTGAAATAATACCTTCAGAGTTAGTATTAGGTAAATCTCTTAATTCAAATTCAACAATACAGTTTCTTGGAATTATATTTAATGCAATTCCCCCATTAAATTTTCCAATGTTTATTGTTGCATAAGGAGGATCATACTTGAGATCTTTTTTGTAATTTTTTTTTAATTCTTCTTCCTTTTTTAATAAATACAAAACAAATTTTGCAGCAAAAGTGATTGCATTTACCCCACCAAGTATATTTGATGAATGAGATTCAAGTCCTTGAAATTCAACTCTAAAATTTTTTTTACCTTTGTGTTGATTGATTAATTTCATTTCTGTTGGTTCACCTACAATACAAGCCGAAGGCTTTCTTTTAAGACTATCTATAAATGGTATTGCTTTTTGTATTCCTATACATCCAATTTCTTCATCGTATGAAAACATAAGGTGTATAGGCTTTTTTAATTTAGAAACTATTATCTGAGGAACTATATAAAGAATTATAGCAATAAAACTTTTCATATCAGAAGTTCCTCTTCCAAAAAGTTTATTATCTAAAACCTTTAAATTAAATGGCTCTGTTTGCCAAGGCTGTCCATTAACTGGAACAACATCTGTATGACCAGATAGCATTATACCACCTTTAACATCAGGACCAATTCTTGCGTAGAGATTTGCTCTATCTTTTTCTCCATTAAGAACTTTTGATTTAATACTAAAGGAACTAAGATAATTAGAAATATAATTTATAAGTGATAAATTTTCATATTCACTAATGCTTTTAAAGCTTATTAAGTCAGAAATAATTTTTTCTATTTTCATTTTAGTAAATGAATTGTTCATTAATTATTCTTTCTTCTAAATCATGTCCTTGATCAAATAGAAGTTCAATATATTGATTTTTATCAAGCTCAACTTCTATTTTGTTTATATTTTTGACTTCNAAGAAATCTGCTTCGGCTCTAACCGGTCTTTTTATTTCATCTAGAGCAGTTAAAGTAATCTTTACTGTGTTAGGTAATAGTGCTCCTCTCCAAGTTCTTGGNCGATAGGGGCTTATGGGAGTTAAAGCTAATAATTTTGCGCCTAGTGGTATTACAGGGCCTCTTAAGGAAAGATTATATGCTGAACTTCCTGCAGGAGTAGAGATTAAGCAACCATCACACAATAATTCATCAATCTTTTTAACACCATTAATTTCAATTGAAATTTTTGCAATTTGTCTACTATTTCTGATAAAAGATACATCATTAAAAGCAAGGCTCTCATTCACTTCACCCTTTTTATTAAAACTTTTAATTTTAAGAGGAAATAATTTTGTAGGAATTGCTATATTAAGTCTTTTAAGAAGTTCTACTTCAGAATATTGATTCATCAAAAAACCAACATGTCCTCTATTCATTCCATAAATTGGAATTTTTCTTTTTAAAAATTTATGTAGAGTTTCTAATATAGTTCCATCTCCTCCAAGTGCTATAATTAAATCAGCTTTCTCAGGAATAACATTTTGATATTTTTTTTTGAGAATTTGCATAGATTTTTTTGCTTCAATCTCATCAGAAGAAACAAATGCAATTTTCTTTTTAAAATCTATCATATTTAACCACCTGTTAAATTCATANATCTTTTAACAGTTGGTTCTTTNTTACTTATTTCGAAAAAATGTTTTTCTGGTTTTTTNTNGATTGCATTTTTAATATTCATTAATATTTTTGAATTATCATCTTCATTTAAAAATGGTTTTAGATCTACAGAGTCTTCATGACCTAGGCAAGTGTATAGTATTCCGTTACTGGTAATACGTATTCTATTACAAGTTGAACAAAAGTGATTGCTTAATGGGCTGATAAAACCAATTTCAGAATTAAGTTTTTTACATAAAAAATATCTNGAAGGGCCATTAGTCTTATAATTTGAACTNATTAGACCAAACTCTTTTTCAATTATTTTNTTAGCAAATGATATAGGTAAAAATTGTTCTTTTCTAGAATACTTAATCTNACCTAATGGCATTGTTTCAATAAATGATAGAATAAATTTATTTTTAGAACACCATTTCGAAAGTGGAATAATTTCTTCTTCATTAAAATTTTTTAAAAGAACGCAATTAATTTTAATTTTTATTCCTTCTTCAGATGCTCTAGATATACCACTTAATACTTTGTTAAGGTTTCCTCCATTAGTAATAAAATTAAATTTTTCTGGAATTAAAGTATCTAGTGAAACATTTAATCTTTTAATTCCACACTCATAAATTTCTTTCGCATATTTTTCTAGTAATGTTCCATTTGTTGTCATTGTTAATTCATTGAGGAATTCAGCGTCTAATTTTTTTTTTAAATATTTAATAAAAGGTATCAGATCTTTTCTTATTAGAGGTTCACCTCCAGTAATTCTTATTTTTTTTATTCCCAGTTTTATAAATAAACTNCTNAATCNTTTCAACTGTTCTAAATTAAGCATGTCNTTTTTTTCAGTAAAGGTCATTTTTTGTGGCATACAATACCTACATCTTAAATCACAACGATCAGTGATAGAAAATCTTAAATAGTCAATATTTCTTCCAAATGAATCAAACATAATATAATTTTATAATTGTGTTATAATAGCACTATAAAACAACTAAATATATATATATCTATTGATGTTATCTAACTAATTAAGAAATAAGTAATTTAAAATTTAAAAATAATTTAATTTAAAATGAAAATCAAACCTGATCTAAATAATAAAAACTTAACAAGAAGAATTAATGGTTTCGATGAAAATTTAAAAAAAAAAGAAATTGATGTAATTGAAGAAAGACCCTTAACACTTTTTTTAAACAATCAGGAAATTGTAACGATGATGACAATTGGAGACTTTCCAGAATATCTNGCTGTTGGTTATTTNTTGAATCAAAATATGATAAAAAAAAATGATAAAATTGATTCGATTGATTTTGACGATGATATTCAAACAGTCATAGTTCGAACAAAGGATAAAACTAATTTTGAAGTAAAATTAAAAAAAAAAACATTAACATCTGGCTGTGCACAAGGAACAGTATTTGGAGATGTNATGGAAAAATTTAATGAAATTAAATTTGATTACAAAGATAAAATTAAAATATCTTGGATATATGACTTATCAAAGAAAATTAATCTAACTCCTAGCTTATATCTTAAAGCTGGTGCAATTCATGGCTGTGTTCTTTGNAAAAAAAATATACCAATAATTTATATGGAAGATGTTGGAAGGCATAATGCTATTGACAAGATTGCTGGATATATGTTTCTAAATAATATNTCCCCTCATGATAAAATATTCTATACGACTGGACGTCTAACNAGTGAAATGGTNATTAAATCTGTGCAAATGCAAATACCCATTGTAATTTCTAGNTCGGGTTTTACTGCATGGGGTGTAGAGTTAGCTCAAATAGCAGAATTAACTTTNATAGGAAGAGCNAAAGGAAAAAAATTTACTGTTTTGTCAGGAGAAAAAAGAATTGAAAAAGATTGATAATAATCATATTGGTGGGCTAATTTTAGCTGGAGGAAAATCAAGAAGAATGAATTTTTTTGATAAGTCTTTTAAGAAAATTCAAAAAAAAACATTAATAGACTTAGTTTTGAATAAAGCCCGCAAACAAGTGTTTGACATAGCAATTAATTCAAATTCTTTATCTTTTACAAAAATAGATTCTAGTTTGGAGTTGCTTGAAGATATAGTCCCAGGACAATTAGGTCCTTTAGCAGGAATTTTAACTGGTCTAGAATGGATTAAAAAAAAAAAATTAAAATGGTTAGTTACTTTTCCTGTTGACTCTCCTTTTTTTCCTGAAAACTTAGTTGAAATTTTTTTTTCAAATCTAGATGACGAAAAAATAATTATTGCAAAAAGTAATGAAAGAATTCATCCAGTTTTTAGTATGTGGAATATAGAATTAATTGAACCTTTAAAAAAAGCACTGGATAAGAATATTAGAAAAATTGATGAATTTACAAAAAATTTTAAATTCAAGGTAGTTAATTTTCCAATAATTGATTATGATCCATTCTTTAATATAAACAATGAAGAAGATTTATTAAAAGCTGAACAGATTTATAAATTAATACTAGAACAAAAAATAAGGGGATAAGAATGAGCTTTATAGATAAACTGCAAAAGAAAAATATTATTGCGAAACCAGGGTTTAATAGATGGTTAGTCCCCCCTGCATCTATAGCAATTCATCTCTGTATAGGTTCTGTTTATGCTTGGAGTATGTTTAATCCTGCCTTGATAAAAATCCTTGGTGTTGTTTCTTCATCTGGAGATGATTGGAGTTTAAGTCAGGTAGTTTGGATCTTCTCTGTTGCAATTGTTTCCCTTGGTTTGGCAGCTGCCTATGCAGGAAAATGGCTTGAAAAAGTTGGACCTAGAATGGTAGGTTTTGTGGCTGCCTGTTGTTGGGGTGGTGGATTTTTGATTGGTGCTCTTGGAATATATTTGCAAGAACTTGGAGTTCAAATAAATATTTCATTGCCGTTAATAAGTTCGGAGGAAATAGTCCTTCAAATAGGACTTTATTTACTTTATCTTGGTTATGGTGTAATTGGTGGAATAGGATTAGGACTGGGTTATGTTTCCCCAGTATCAACTTTAATCAGGTGGTTTCCAGATAGAAGAGGTATGGCAACTGGTATGGCGATAATGGGTTTCGGTGGTGGTGCTATGATTGCTAAATTTACAATTGACAAACTTTTAGAGACATTTTACCAAGTTCCAGAATATCTTGGTGCTAGTGGTTCTATAGAGTTAATTACAGAAGGTGGGAGACGTTTTGCAGAAATATCTGGATCACTTGTAGAGGTTGTTGTTGTAGCAGCAAATGAAGTTTCACGAATGATAGTTCCTGGTGACCCAGGTATATATATTGTAGGNACTGGTTCAAGTGGTGCTGCTGAAACCTTNCTCTTACTTGGAATTATTTATTTTATAATTATGACCATAGCAGCCTTTTCATACAGAGTACCTGCAGATGGTTGGTTGCCTGAGGGTTGGACTCCACCCAAAGATTCTTCTAAAACAAGATTAATTACAAAAAACCACGTCCATATTGATCAGGCATTGAAAACTCCTCAATTTTATTTTTTGTGGATTGTATTATGCTTTAATGTAACTGCTGGTATTGGAGTTATTGGTGTNGCAAAGACTATGATGCAAGAAATTTTTGGTTCCACCTTGCCAGCNATTGTTACAGCTGGATTTGCTGGTACTTACGTATTAATGATAAGTGTTTTTAATATGTTAGGAAGGATTTTTTGGGCATCAATGTCAGATATTATTGGCAGAAAAACAACATATTTCATATTTTTTTCATTAGGAATCCTTCTTTATTTATCAATTCCTTACAGTGCAAAAGCAATGAGTATTGATCCTGCAGTAACTTATCTTGTAATGTTTTATGTTGCCTCAATGATAATATTTACAATGTATGGTGGAGGTTTTGCAACTATTCCAGCTTACCTGGCAGATATCTTTGGAACTAGATATGTTGGAGGTATTCATGGTAGATTGTTAACAGCTTGGTCAACGGCGGGTGTTTTAGGACCATTAGCAATAACACAATTAAGACAACATTCTGTAGATGAATCAATAAAGGAATTAGTTGCTAATGTATCTCCTGAAAAATTTCTTGAATTTTATGGTGATTCGATAGAGAACATNGAACAATTAGTTCAACAAAAGACNGTAACAATTGCAAATTTGATGCAGATTGTTCCTGAAGGCACAGTTGATCCATCTGCTAATTTGTACAATACAACAATGTATGCAATGGCTGGGTTATTAGCTATAGCNTTTATTGCTAATTTACTTATTGGTCCTGTTGCAAAAAAACATCATATGTCAGCTAAAGAACTTGAAGAGTCAAAAGATTAATTAAATTTAATTAGACTGATACTTTATCTATTTTAGCCGCACAATATTTTAGTTCTGGTATTTTTCCATCCGGATCAAGTGCTTGTGTAGTAAGTAAATTAACAGGAGCGCTTTCGAAGCAAAATGGCATAAATACCATTCCTTCAGGTATCATTCTATCAATTCTAACTTTAACTTCAATATTACCTCTTCTTGTTGAAAGTTTAACAGTCTCATTTTGTGTGAGNTTATTTTTTTTCATATCTTGGTTGGAGATNTGAACATAAGGTTCCGGTTCAATAGAATTTAANATTGTTGCTCTCATTGTCATTGAACCCGTATGCCAATGTTCAAGTAATCTTCCAGTTGTAAGAACAAAAGGAAAATTTTTATCAGGAACTTCATCTGGAGAAACAATTTTTGCAGGAACAAGCTTACCTTTCTTAGTTTTTGTTGGAAAACCCTCTCCAAAAATAACTTCATTTCCAGGTTTATTCTCTCCGTCACATGGGTAAGTAACTGCTCCTTCTTTTACTAACCTTTCCCAACTAATATTTTTTATTGAATCCATACAATTTCTTAATTCATCATAAATTTCGTCAGGACCTTTGTAGTCCCAGTTAAGATCAAAGCGTTTTGCTAACTCTTGAATTATCCACCAATCTTGTTTTGCATTTCCAGGAGGGTTTACTGCTTTTCTCGCAAGTTGAACTCTTCTGTCCGTATTTGTAAAAGTTCCAGTTTTTTCTGGGAAAGCTGAAGCAGGTAATACTATGTCAGCTAAATANGCTGTTTCAGTAAGAAAAATATCTTGAACCACNANGGTATCAAGTCTTGCTAGTGCTTCTCTTGCATGATTTGCATTTGGATCNGACATAGCTGGATTTTCTCCCATTACATATAAGCCTTGAATCTTCTTTTCATATATTGATTCCATTATTTCTACAACAGTTAAACCAGGATTTGGGTCTAANTTGGTTTCCCAATACTGTTCAAAAAACTTTACATTGTTTGAATCAGAGATTGGCAAGTAATCCGGAAAAACCATTGGTATTAATCCTACATCAGACGCCCCCTGGACGTTATTTTGTCCTCTCAAGGGATGTAATCCAGTTCCTGGTCTTCCAACATTTCCTGTTGTTAGGGCAAGTGATATTAAGCACCTAGAGTTGTCTGTTCCATGAATATGTTGAGAAATNCCCATGCCCCAGAATATCATTGCCGACTTTGCTTCAGCAAATATTCTTGCTGTTTCTCTTATCTCTTTAGAAGAAATACCACAAATATGTTGCATTTCTTCTGGAGTAAAGTCTTTTACATGTTCTATAAGTTCTTTATAACCCTCGGTATGTTTTTCAATATATTGTCTATCAACTAAACCTTCTTCAATTATTACATTTAGCATAGCNTTAAGAAGAGCTACATCTGTTCCTGGTTTAAATTGTAGATGCTTTATCGCTTTATCAGATAGATCTTGCATTCTTGGNTCCATTATAATGAGCTTTAGTCCACGATTAACGGCATTTTTAATATAAGTAGCTGCTACTGGATGGTTTTGAGTTGGTCTTGCTCCAATAACAATAGCTACTTCAGCATTTTTTATTTCAGATACNGGTGCAGTTACTGCACCCGTTCCAATTGCTTCCATNAAAGCTGCAACTGATGANGCGTGACACATTCTGGTACAGTGATCTACATTATTGTTGTTGAAACCNGTTCTAACTAATTTTTGAAATAAATATGCTTCTTCATTTGAACCCTTAGCACACCCAAAACCTGCTAAAGATTTACCAGGAACTTCATCTCTTATTCTTTTTAATCTNTTTGCAGCTAAATCTAATGCTTCTTCCCAAGTTGCGATTCTAAAGTGAGATGATGGATCTAGAGGGTTAACTCTTTCTAAGGGATCCTTTTTTACACCATCTTTTCTNATTAAAGGCTNAGTTATTCTTTCAGGATTATGNATATAATCAAAACCAAATCTACCTTTTACACAAAGTCTACTATTATTAGCTGGACCATCTCTTCCAACAGCAGAAACAATTTTTTCATCTTTAATCTTATATGTTAATTGACATCCAACCCCACAATAAGGGCATAAGGAATTCACTTCTCTGTCAGGTTTACCTCTATGTTTGCCATCTTGATCAAGTAAGTTTGCTTCCATTAAAGCCCCAGTAGGACAAGCNTGAACACATTCTCCGCAACTCACACATGTTGAATCTCCCATCGGATCATCAAAATCAAAAATTACTTTTGAGGTATGTCCNCTCATACCCATTCCAATCACATCATTTACTTGAACCTCTCTGCAAGCTCTAACACACAAGTTACAATGTATACATGCATCAAGATTTACAGACATCGCTTTATTTGAAACATCTGAGTTTGGAATCAAGGAAACTTCTTTTCTATCAAATCTACTGTCATTTACGTCAACCTTTTTGGCCATATTCCAAAAATGCGAGTTAGGATCATGTGAGATATTTTTTTCAGGTTGATCGGTTACNAGTAATTCCATAACCATTTCTCTTGATTTAGANGATCTTTCATCGTTAGTAGTAACTTTCATTCCTTCTGATGGTTTTCTTATACAGGATGCAGCAAGGACTCTCTCTCCNTGAATATTAACCATACATGCCCTACAGTTGCCATCTGCTCTATAACCAGGCTTATCAGCATAACAAAGATGAGGTAATATGGTTCCACTTTTTTTTGCTACTTGCCAAATAGATTCATTTTCTTCGGCACTAACAGGTCTACCATCTATAAAAAAATTTATCTTTTTACTCATNGAATGTCNTTACCAAAATANTTTAAAGCACTTCTAATAGGGTTNCCTGCAGCTTGACCAAGTCCACATATTGATGCATCTCCCATTATTTTGACTAATTCATCTAACAATTCCTTATCCCAATTATTTTTTTCAAGCAATTTTACTGCCTTTTCAGTTCCAACTCTGCATGGAGTACATTGACCACAACTTTCATCTTCAAAAAATCTAAGTAAATTTAAAACAATTTTAGTTATATCATCTTTATCAGAAAAAACAACAACAGCACCTGAACCAATGAAGCAACCAAAATNTTCTAGTGTTCCAAAATCAAGCGGTATATCTGCTTTTGATGCAGGTAAAATTCCACCAGAAGCCCCACCAGGGAGATAACCATAAAACTCATGTCCTTCTTCCATTCCTCCACAATATTCATTTAAAAGTTCATTCATTGTAACTCCTGCAGGTGCAATCTTAACTCCAGGATTCTTGACTCTTCCTGAAACAGAAAAACTATGGGGTCCTTTTCTTCCTCTAGTGCCTTGATCAGAATACCATTTTGGACCTTTTTCAATAATATCTCTTACCCAAAAAACAGTCTCAACATTGTGATTTAATGTTGGTTTTCCAAAAAGACCTACTTTTGAAACAAAAGGAGGTCTATGCCTTGGTAGACCTCTTTTCCCCTCGATAGATTCAATCATAGCCGATTCTTCTCCACAAATATATGCTCCAGCACCTCTTCTTATAAAAACTTCAGTATTATTTAGAATATTACTTTTTTTTAATTTTTCTAATTCCTCTATCATTTTGAGTCTTATTCCAGGATATTCATCTCGCATGTAAATATATACTTTTTTAGCTTCTACAGCCCATGCAGCAATAAGCATTCCTTCAAAAAATCTATGTACATCTTTTTCTAAATATAATTTATCTTTAAAAGTTCCCGGTTCACCTTCATCACCATTTATTGTCATTAACCTTGGTCCATCTTCCATCCTAACGAATTTCCATTTTTGACCAGATGGAAAACCTGCTCCACCCATACCCTTAAGACCAGATTCATTAAGTTTTTCTATNATTACATCTAGTGATATTTTTCCTTCANAACATGCTTTGAGTGTTTTATATCCTCCGTTTTTAATATATTCATCAAATAAGATTCCAGAGACAATTTCAGGGTGAATATGATTAGCCTCTACTGTTTTCAATACTTTATCGGTACTTATTTTAGTCAAATGATAGTGGCCTACTTCGCATGCAGGAGCAACATCACATAAACCCATACACGGTGCTCTTAAAATTCTTGTTTTACNCTTATCAATTTTTTTTTCTAACTCTTTAATTATTTTTTGTGAACCTTTTAATTCACAAGTTAAGCTATCACAAACTCTAATTGTAATTTCAGGCGGTTCACTTTCATCATCATCAATAACATCAAAATGAGCATAGAAAGTGGCAACTTCAAATGCCTCTGCAAAAGGTATTTTTAAGAGATGAGATATTGCCGCAAGATGNCTTTTTTTAATACATCGATATTTATCTTGAACTAGATGAAAATACTCAATTAATAAGTCTCTAGTTAAAGGTAGATCGGAAATTAATTTTTTAACCTCATTTACTGACTCATTATCGAATCCTCTTCCCTTAGGATACGGTATGAATTTTTTTTTTTTTTTTTCAAAATTGTCAAGCATAACTAACTATATATAATCTATATAAAAAATTGGTCATAATAATTTATTTTTTTTTTTGTANTTTTATTTTTTATAATTCTTTNAACTAATTCATATAGGTTTTTTGAATCAAAAAGAAAACCTTTTATTTTTGCATTTTTAGCAGCCTCTANATCAGTTTGTTTATCTCCAATCAAAAAACAATCCTTTCTTTCTAAATTATATTTTATTATTGCCTCATTTATCATTTTAGGACTAGGCTTTCTTCTTGAAAATTTTTTTTTATCATTGCCAGGTAGTTCTATACTGTAAAAAAAATCATCAATTCTTGCATTTATTTTTGAAAGTTCTTCATTCATCCAACCATGAAGTTTGTTTATATCTTCTTCTCTATAAAACCCTCTTGATACTCCAGATTGATTAGTAACTACTATCACTATGTAATTAAATTTATTAAGAAATTTAATCGATTCTTTAGCTCCATCAACCCATTTAAAGTCTTTAATTTTGTGGAGATATCCATAGTCTAAATTTAAAACTCCGTCTCTGTCAAAAAAAACAGCTTTATTTTTTTTAAATTTTTCTTGATTCATTTTATTTCGAATATAAATATAGGCATTAATTAATTTAATATTAACAAACTTTAGTAGTTATATGAAGTCTAATACAAATGGTTTTAATTATGAGCCGGACTCTAACGAAGAGTTTATGAATCCAAAACAGTTAGAGTTTTTTAAAAATAAACTTCTTGTTTGGAAAGAGGAACTGTTAAAAGAAACAAATGCTACATTAGAAAAATTAAAGGAAGATTCTTCTAATAAGCCAGATTCAACTGATAGAGCTTCACAAGAATCTGATAGAACTCTTGAATTAAGAACTAGAGATAGGGCTAGGAAGCTTTTATCGAAAATAAATAAAGCTTTAACAAAAATTGATGATGGCACTTATGGATATTGTGAAGAAACTATGGAACCNATTGGTCTGGAAAGATTAAAAGCAAGACCAATTGCAACTTTAACTCTTGAAGCTCAAGAAAACCATGAAAAATCAGAGAAAGTATACAAAGAAAAGGAGTATTAAATTTTTGCTTTAAATATTATTTAACTTATGTTACGTTTATAAAAGAACATTTATAGAACATATGAAAATGGATAAATTAAAAACACTAGAATCAACTATATCTCAAATTGAAAGAAACTTTGGAAAAGGTTCAGTTATGAGATTGGGACAGCAAGATAAAATCGAGATTGAGTCAATACCAACTGGTTCGCTTAGTCTTGATTTAGAATTAGGGATAGGAGGCTTGCCCAAAGGACGTATTGTAGAAATATATGGTCCTGAAAGTTCAGGTAAAACTACGTTAGCATTACATGTACTAGCTGAATCGCAAAAAAAAGGAGGTACATGCGCATTTATTGACGCTGAGCATGCATTGGATCCTGTATATGCAAAAAAACTTGGTGTTGATACTGATAATATGCTTATTTCTCAACCTGATAACGGAGAACAGGCATTAGAAATTGCTGATACATTAGTTAATTCTAACGCCATTGAAGTTCTGGTAGTTGACTCTGTTGCTGCACTTGTTCCTAGAGCAGAAATAGAGGGAGACATGGGAGATTCTCATATGGGATTACATGCAAGATTAATGAGCCAAGCACTCAGAAAACTTACCGGTTCTATTTCAAGATCAAATACAATTGTTATATTTATTAATCAAATAAGACAAAAGATTGGTATTATGTTTGGTAATCCAGAAACAACTACTGGAGGAAATGCATTAAAATTTTATGCTTCAGTTCGTCTNGATATTAGAAGAATTGGTTCGATTAAAGATAGAGATCAAATAGTTGGAAATCAAACAAGAGTAAAAATAGTTAAAAANAAACTAGCNCCGCCTTTTAAAACTGTTGAGTTTGATATTATGTATGGAGAAGGAATTTCNAAAACTGGAGAGATATTAGATCTTGCAACAAAAGAGGGCTTNGTNGACAAAGCTGGAGCTTGGTANTCNTATAANAATGATAGNATTGGACAAGGAAGAGAAAATGCTAAAGTTTTTTTGAGAGAAAATAAGGATATTGCAGCTGAAATTGAGGAAAAATTAAGAAAAAAAAGTTCTGATGAAGTTTTTCATGAAGAGGAAATTAATCAAGATATTGAAACTGAAGAAAAAAAATCTGAAAAAGATTAATCCTAATATCTTTTAATTTTATATTCATTTTTATAAAATTATTAATATGTGATTAAATATTACTTAATATGGTTAGCTCGGAAGAAATAAGACGAAGTTTTCTTGATTTTTTTAAAAAGAAAAATCATGAAGTATTTGATTCTTCACCTTTAGTTCCAATAAATGATCCAAGTCTGTTATTTACAAATGCTGGAATGGTCCAATTTAAGAATTGGTTCACAGGAATAGAAAAGCCTAAATTTAAAAATATTGTAACTCATCAAAAATGTATAAGAGCGGGGGGAAAGCATAATGATCTTGATAATGTTGGTTTTACACCTAGACACCATACATTTTTTGAAATGTTAGGAAATTTTTCTTTTGGTTCCTACTTCAAAGAAACTGCTATTCAAATGGCTTGGGACTATTTAACAAAAGAATGTTTAATTGATCCCAAAAAATTAATAATAACTGTTTATAAGGAAGATGAAGAATCATTTAAATTATGGAAAAAAAATTCTATTTTGAACAGTTCACAAATAATTCAAATTTCCTCTAATGATAATTTTTGGTCAATGGGTGACTATGGTCCCTGCGGCCCATGTAGTGAAATTTTTTATGATTATGGAGAAAAATATTCTGGAGGTCTTCCAGGCAGTAAAGAGCAAGATGGTAATAGATTTGTTGAAATATGGAATTTAGTATTTATGCAATTTGATAAAAAAGGTAATGAATTAATTACTTTACCAAAAAAGTGTGTTGATACTGGTATGGGCTTAGAAAGAATAAGTGCAGTATTGAATGGTAAAGATAACAATTATGATACAGATATATTTTCAGAAACTATTTCAGAAATTGAGTTATTAACTAAAATTAATGTTACAAATAATAATATTTCATCTTTTAGAATAGTTTCAGATCATATAAGGTCTATTGTTTTTTTGATTTCAGAGGGAGTATTGCCCTCAAATGAGGGAAGAGGTTATGTTTTAAGAAGGATTATTAGAAGAGCTTCAAGGCATATAAGTTTAATTGGTTTTGATAAGCCGTTACTTTATAATTTAGTAAAACCAGTAATTAAAAAATATGAAAAAATATATTTTGATCTTAAAAACTCAGAAAAATTTATAATAGAAACTACTAAAATTGAAGAAGAAAAGTTCACAGAGACATTAAAAGATGGACTTAAACTCTTAAATAAAGAAATTAAAAATCTTAAAAACAAATACTTTCCTTCAGAACTTGTTTTCAAGCTATATGATACATACGGTTTTCCAACTGATATGACTGAAAGTATAATTTTAGAAAATAAATTTTTATATAATCAAAAAGAAGTTAAAGAACTTATAATGAATCAAAAAAAGCTATCCCAAAAATCATGGAAAGGGAGTGGAGATTTATCTGAAAAAAGTTTTTTAGTTGGTTTGAAAAAGAAATTTAAAGCAACAAGCTTTACTGGTTATGAATCAAAAAATGAAGCTTCAAGATTATTAGCAATATTAAAAAATGAAAGGTTTTACAATGAATTAAAAAATGATGAGAATGTTATTCTGATTTTTGATAAGACACCATTTTATGCTGAGTCTGGGGGTCAAATAGGAGACAGTGGGGTTATTAAGAGTAAAAAAAACAAAAATATTTTATGTAAAGTTAAAGATACAAAAAAAGTTGAAGGAGATATTTATTTACATCACGTAGACAAATTAGAAGAAAAAATAGAAGTAGGTAATGAATATAATCTAGAAATATTTGAGGATACAAGAACTAATACAAGAAATAACCATTCTGCAACTCATTTGCTTCATGAATCATTAAGACAGACTTTAGGAGATCATCTAAAACAAAAAGGGTCATTAGTTACTAATCAGAAATTAAGATTTGATTTTACACTTAATCGTCCACTAAATAGTGACGAAGTTTTGAAGATTGAAAAATTAGTAAATAATTCAATAAGAAAAAATTTAAGAGTTACTACAAGTTTAATGAATACAAAAAAAGCAATTGAATTTGGAGCTATTGCTTTATTTGGAGAAAAATATCCTGAAAAAGTCAGAGTTGTAAAAATGTTTGATCAATCATCTGAAAAGAATGACATTTTTTCTTGCGAACTATGTGGTGGAACTCACGTCTCATATACTGGAGAAATAGGTTCTTTTAAGATAATGAATGAATCTTCTGTAGCTTCTGGAGTTAGAAGAATTGAAGCAATTACCGGACAAGAAGTTGACAATTTTATTGAAACTAAGATAAATTTAATATCCAAATTAAATAATTTTTTAAAGACTAATGATGAAAATATTTTAAAAAAAATTGAAAATTTACATGAAGAAAATTCAAACTTTAAAAAAAGTATTTCCAGCAATATAAAATCTAGTTTCAATGAAAATTTTTTAAAAAAAATCAATGGAGTAAATATTTATTGTCAATCAATAACTTCAAATCCAAAAGAATTAAAAAATTATTCTGACCAAATTAAAAAAAAAATAAATTCAGGAATTATCGCAATTTTTTGTACTGATGAAAAAAAATTATCCTTTGTGATTTCAATTACAAAAGATTTAACAAAAAAATATAACTCTTTAGAAATTGTAAAAAATATTTCATTGTTAGTCGGCGGTAAAGGGGGAGGAGGAAGAGAGGATTTAGCCCAAGGAGGTGGTACAGAAATAAATAAAATTAATGAAGCAATAAATTATGTTTATAAACTTGTTAATTAATTTTTTCTTCTAAATGAGATTTAATATTAAGTATTAATTCTCTTGTTGTTAACCACTTTTGTTCTGGGCCAACAAGTAAAGCAAGGTCTTTAGTCATATTTCCTTTTTTAATTAGGTTTTTACAAATACTCTCTAAAATATTTGCAAATTTTTTCAGATCTTCGTTGCCGTCAATATTACCTCGATGCCATAAAGCTCTTGTCCATGCAAATATTGACGCGATTGGGTTAGTGGAAGTTTGTTTTCCATTTTGATGCTGTCTGAAATGAGAAGTTACAGTTCCATGAGCAGCTTCGGTCTCAATGATTTTTCCATCAGGACTTTGCAGAATCGATGTCATTAATCCCAGTGAACCATATCCTTGTGCAACTAGATCTGACATCACGTCTCCTTCATAATTTTTACAAGCCCAAAGATAACCACCTGACCATTTCATTAGACAAGCAACCATATCATCAATTAATCTATGTTGATAATTGATGCCTATATCTAAAAATTTACTTTTAAATTGATTGACGTATATCTTGTCAAAAATTTCTTTAAATCGTTCATCATAGTTTTGTAGAATTGTATTTTTAGTTGATAAAAATAAAGGAATTTTTTTCATCAATGAAAAATTAAAACATGATAATGCAAAGTCATTTATTGAATTATCAATATTAAACATACCTAAAGCAATGCCTGAGGATCTAAAATTAAATATTTCTTGCTTAATTTTCTTGCTTTTATCATCTGGTTCGAAAGAAATAAATAATTTACCTTTTTTTTTAATTTGAAGATCTTTGGCTTTATATATATCACCAAATGCGTGACGTGCAATAATTACTGGACTATTCCAATGACTAACAAATTTTGGAATATTATCACAGATTATTGGTTCTCTAAAAATTGTTCCATTCAAAATATTTCTTATAGTTCCATTAGGAGAAGGGAATTTTTTTTTTAGATTAAATTCTTGAACTCTTTTATCATCTGGAGTAATTGTTGCACATTTTACCCCTACATTATTTTTTTTAATAGCATTTGCTGCCTCAGTTGTGATTAAATCATTTGTCCTATCTCTATTTTTAATCCCTAAATCAAATTCAAGCAATTTAATATCAATAAATGGAAGAATAAGATGTTCCTTAATTAATCCCCACATAATCCTTGCCATTTCATCTCCATTAATATCTACAATGGGTTTATTTACGATTATTTTTGACATTTGATTAATGCTTTAAGTTTTAAAAAAAAGATAATAAAAATATGAAAATTACGTTATAGTAAATAAAAATAATTATTCTGTATAATGAAAAAAGAAATTTTACTACTTTTATTTTTAATAACAGGTGGATTCATAGCATATAATTTTATCCCCTTTCCTGAAGAACTTTCTGAAAATTATTCACAGGTTAATGGTGAGGAAAATGAAGATAGTTCAACTAACAATAATGTTGATAACTCTTCAAATTCTAATTTATTAAGTTTTGATATTGTTAGAATTAGTAGAAATGGTGATGCGGTTATTGCTGGAAGATCCAAGCCTAATGAGAGAATAAAGCTTTTTGATGGTACAACTAAATTAGCTAATATTGTAGCTGATGCAAATGGTGAATGGGTATGGACAAGTGAAACGCCACTTAAACATGGAACAAAAAGACTTTTTCTTGAATATATTGATGAAAATGGAAAATTATACCGGTCTGAACAAGCAATAGTAATTTTTCTAGATAAAAATAAATCACAAGAACCATTAATAGTTAAGTCATTTATAAAAGGTAATAAAAATTCGTCTTTATTAAATTTAGAGCCAATAGATGAAGGAATTGTTCTTGATTTGGTTGAATATTCACCAAAAGGAAACTTATTGTTATCTGGGAGATCTGAAGTGAATTCTGAACTTACTTTTTTTGTTGATAACGAGGTATTAGGAACTGTTATATCAGACGAAGAGGGTTTCTGGAATTTTTACTCTCAAGACGATATTACTTTTGGTGAATTTGAACTTAGAATTGACCTTGCTTCGAAAAACAATGGTTCATTCTCAGTAATTACTCCTATTTTTAAGGAAAAATTAGATAAATTAGTTGATGCAAGTAAGAAAGGTTCGTTTGTTGTGCAGCCAGGAAATAGTTTATGGAGAATAGCTAGACGAACTATGGGTGGAGGTGTTTTTTATACTGAAATATATAAAAATAATTTATCTCAAATAAAAGATCCTGATTTAATTTTCCCAGGACAAATATTTGAAATTCCAATAATCACTGGAAAAGTTAGTAATGAAAAATAAAAAAAAATTTTTTCAAGATTTATTTGAAAAAGTAAATACTTGGCTTAATGATATAGAATTTTTAAAGAGTTTCTTGGTACCAATTCACTCTGCAGGTTTTCCTTTTATAATCATTTTTGCATTAATATCACTGATTCTTGGCTCTATTTCTGATTTTTTAGGTTGGTTAGGAATTTTTTTAACTGCTTGGTGTGTTTACTTTTTTAGAGATCCAATAAGAGTTATACCAAATATAAAGGACTCTATTATTTCGCCTGCTGATGGAAAAGTACTACCTATAATAGAAGTTCAACCTCCTGAAGAAATTGGTATGAAAGGAAAAATGAAAAAGATTAGTATTTTCATGAATGTTTTTAATGTTCATGTGAATCGAGTTCCAATAGGAGGAACAATAAAAAAATTATCATATGAACCTGGTGCCTTTTTTAATGCTTCACTTGATAAAGCAAGTAAATTAAATGAACGTATGTCAATAAAACTTGAAGTTGAAAAAGGAATAGATATTGTATTTGTTCAAATAGCAGGATTAATTGCTAGAAGAATTAAATGTGAACTTGATGAAAATCAAATTGTCAAAAGTGGAGAAAAATTTGGTTTAATTAGATTTGGAAGTAGGTTAGATATTTATTTNCCATTAGATTCAAATATCAATATTTTAGAAGGACAAACAGTNATNGCNGGNGAAACNATAATTGCNAATTTAAAAAGAAANAAAACTGGGTCAAAAAGTATAAAAANTTAAAATTATTTNTTTATATTTTNTTCAAAAATTAAATATNATGAAAAAACTTTCAATTGTNAGATTAATCCCAAATATTGTNACTTTTATTTCACTAACTTTAGGCCTTACATCTATAAAATTTGCAATAGATAATAAATGGGAAATTTCAGTTTCTTTAATAGTTTTTGCCTCATTTTTAGATAATATTGATGGAAAATTAGCTCGTTTATTTAAAAGTAATTCTAATTTTGGAATTGAACTAGATTCACTATCTGACTTTTTGAGCTTTGGAATTGCTCCAGCACTTATTGTTTTTTTTTGGACATTAGATGGTTCAATAAATAATAGTTGGGCATATGTAATATTTTACGCTATTTGTTCATCTTCAAGATTGGCTAAGTTTAATATTTCTTCCCATGAAAAAGATATTAAAAATATAAAATTAAAATTTTTCCAAGGTATTTCAACACCTGCAGCTGCAGGATTAGTTCTACTTCCAATGATGATTTTTTTTAGGTTTGAAAATGATTTTTTTATAAACCCAATACTTGCTGCAATAATATTAATTTGTTCTGCTATACTTATGAACACTAATATACCTACATACTCGTTTAAGGGTTTAAAGATTGAAAAGAGAATAATTCCTATTGTAATTATATTTTTTGCAGGTTTTATATCTTTGTTAATAACTGATTTTTGGCTTGCTATGATATTATTTATTAGTTTTTATTATTTATCAATACCTGTTGCTTATTTTCACTCAAAGAGGTTAGAGTAGAATAATCATACTAATTTCTAATCTTCATTTTCTCACCTAAATATATAAGGCATGGTGTAATAATTAGAGTTAAGATAAACGAAAAAATTATTCCAAAAACAATTGCATTTGATAATTGAAGCCACCACTGAGAACTAGGACTTCCTATATTTATAGATTGATTTAAAAAATTTATATTTAATCCAATAGCCATTGGAATTAGACCTAAAAATGTAGTAAGTGTAGTCAATAGAACTGGTCTTAGTCTTTGAGCCCCTGTTCTTACTATTGCGTCTTTAATATCCTTTGATTTTTTTCTGAGTTTTCTATAAGTATCAATCAATACTATGTTATTATTTACAACAATTCCAGCTAGCGCAATAATTCCTATTCCTGACATTACTATTCCAAATGGTTGTTGTGTTATGATNAGTCCAATCATTACTCCGATTGTTGACATGACAACTGATGTTAAAATTATAAACGCAAAATAGAAACTTTCAAAAGTAACAATCAAAATTACAGAAATTAGAAATATAGATATAAAGAAAGCCTTAATAAGAAACTTTTTAGCTTCTTCCTGGTCTTCTTCCTCACCTCTAAACTTTATAATTGATTTAAAAGTGTTTTTATCAAGCCAATTATTAATTTCTTTAACTTTATTGTTTACAACATATTTTTTATCAATATCAAATAAAATANTCTGTGAATTTTTTGAATCTACTCTATTTATATTACCGATTTTTGGTTTTGCAGATCTTGATACGAAAAGACTTAATGGAACATGACCATTCTTACCTTGAATTTCGACTCGATCGAGTTCATCAAGTGTTCTATATTGTTTGTTAAACTTAACAACAATATCTATTTCTTCATCACTATCTTCTGGCATAAATTCACTAATTTTTAAACCGTGAGTAACCATTTGGATTGAATTACCGATAGTTAATATATCTATACCATGTTTATCTGCTTGAGATCTGTCTACTAATAATTCCCATTCAATTCCAGGAATATTAGAACCTTCATCCAAATTTTTTATCCATTTTTTCTTTTTTAAATAATCNAGAATAAATTTAGAATCTTTTTCTAACTCACTTTTATTATAATTTGAAATTTCAAGTTCAACATCTTTATCCTTTGGTGGCCCATCTTTTTTCTCAATTATTTCAACTTTTATTCCTGCAATNTTATTACATTCAGATAGAAGTTCATTAATTAAAAACTTTGCTTTAGGTCTTTTTTTCCAATTTATAAATTCTATTTTAATAGTTCCAATTATATCTTCTGCACCTTTATTAGCATCTCCTTTCATAANTCCACTTTTTGAATAACTATTTCTTATAAATTCATTTTTTAAGACTATATTTTCAACTTTCTTTACAATTTTATCTTTATCAAACACTGATAGATTACCTCTTGCATGAATAACTACTTCAGCATAATCAGGTTCTATAGGTGGAAAGAACTCAAACCCTTTACCAATTTTAGAATAAATTATTTGAATTAAAAATAATAATATAAATGTTGAAATTACAATTTTTAGAGGATTTTTTAAGGCAGAATCGAGGACACTAATATATAGTTTTTGGATTCCTGTAACTCTTGAAAGCTCACCACTTTCAAGAAGTTTTAGATTTTCCTTTTCTACTAAGTTATGAGAATCACTCCCCAAAACATTGCCAAGAACAGGAATAAAAATTAAAGCCATTAACAAAGATGATGTTAAAACTGTTAAAAGTGTTATTGGCAAATAGTACATAAACTCTCCAGCCATCCCAGGCCAAAAAATAAGTGGAAAAAAAGCAGCAAGAGTAGTTAAAGTTGATGCAATTACTGGTATAGCCATTTTTTCTGCTGAAATTAGAAAAACGTTTTTTTCATTATTTTCTGAAGATCTTCTATTAGCATATTCTACAACTATTATTGCACCATCTATTAAAATACCAACAGAGAGAATCAATGAAAATAATACAACTATATTAATAGTGACACCTAAAAAAGAAAGAAAGATCATTGAAATTAAAAATGAACCAGGTATAGAAATGCTTACTAAAAAAGCAGATTTAATACCCATCCAAGATATAATAATAATAAGTACAAGAATAACAGCTAAAATAACATTATTTTCTAAATCCGATATCATTGTATTAATTGCTTTTGATTCATCTTGGAAGAAAGCAATTTCAAGTTCTTCTGGATACATTTTATTAGAATTTATGACAACTGTTTTAATTTTATTAATGGTTTCTATAATATTTTCACCAGTTCTTTTTGAAACTTCAAGAATAACTGCATTTTTTCCATTATTTCTTGCAAATCCTTTTATATCTTTGAATGAATCTCTAATTTCAGCAATATCTTTCAAAGTTACTACAGAATTATTATTAGATTTAATTGGCAGAGCTAGAATATCGTTGATATTTTCGAATAGTCCTGGAACTTTAATATTAAAGCTCCCAGATTCACTGTTAAGAGCTCCTGCAGGTATAAGGATATTACTATTTTTTAATGATAANAATATTTCTTTTGCTGTTAATCCATAAGTTTTTACAGTTTTTGGATCAACTATTATATCTATTTGACGNTCATCTTCACCAATAGTTTTTACCTCTAAAACTTCTGAAATATTTTCTATATTATTTTTTAATTCTTTTGCAATTTTCATTAAAGCTCTTTTTTCAACAGTTCCAGAAATTGCAATTGCTAAAACTGGAAACCTTGATAAATTTACTTCCGTAACTACTGGTTCCTCTGTTTCGGACGGTAGCTTATTTTTTACAAGATCTATTTTTACTCGAGTATCATTTAAAGCTTTTTGAGCATTAAAACCTGCATCAAATTCTAACACAATATTTCCGCCACCTAAGTATGATGTTGACGACATTTTTTTTATACCCTCAATGTTTTTAAGCTCTTTTTCGAGGGGCTTTATAAGGAGTCTTTCTGAGTCATTTGGAGAAATGCCTTGATGGATTAATGAAACATAAATTACTGGAAGACTAATATCAGGATCAGCTTCTCTTGGAAGATTAGAATATGTATACAAACCAAATAAAATTGAAAAAAAGAGAATAGTTAAAAGAGCTTTTGATGAGCTTAAAATACTTCTTAGCATAACTTAATCTCTAAAATTTTCATTAACTAAATCTCCGTCTAAAACATATTCTTGTCCTCTAGTAATTATTGTTAATTCTTTTTTATTCTCACTATCAATCCAATACCCAGTTCCAATGTCACTTAGAATCTTTATTGGCAAAAAAATTACTTTTTTTTCTACTATAATTTTAATACCTAATTTTCCTTGATTATTCAGAGAAATAACTGAGGAGGGAATAAAAAATGCATCAATTTTCTTTTGTTGGATATGAATTTCTCCAGAAATTCCAGATAAAATTTCTTTTTCTGGATTATTAATTTCAAGTTGAACTAGAAAATTTCTAGTTAAATCATCAGCACTGGCAGAGATATAATTTATTTTTCCCTCAATTTCCTTTCCATTACTTATTATTGCTATACCTTTTTGGCCAACAAATAAATTTGCTACTTCATTTTCTGAAGCTGATGCTTCCAAAAAAATAGGATCCAAATCAACTAATTTTACAATTTTGTCACCTTTTTTAAGATAATCACCCAACTCTACAAAACTATCTTCTAAGAAACTATCAAAGGGAACAATTACTTTAGTGTTATTTAGATTGACTTGGCTTCTTTCAAATAAAGCTAGTGCATTTTCGTAATTTGTTCTTGATTCAGATAATTTAACTTCTGATCTAAAACCATTTTTAAATAATTTTTCTGCAACTTGATATTCCTTTTTTCTCTGTTCAAGCAATGCTTCCATTTCTTTAGCTTTAGCTACTTTATCTTCAGGATCAATTAAAACAATCTGTTTTCCAGCTTTAACACTTAAACCTTTAGTATAGTTAATAACACTTATTTTTCCTTCAACTTGAGATCTAAGAGTTACAATACGTGATGATTTAGTGTATCCTCTTAAAATTATTTTTTTTGTAAAAGGTTTAACAAATATTTTTTCAACCAGAACATTATTAGTTTTTAGAGAGCTTTCATTNATTTTTTCATTTTCTGTTTTATCAAGATAATTAGAAAAATAAAAAAATATAAAAAGAACAGTTACTAAAATATAAAAATATTTACTTTTAATTAATTTTTTACAGCTTTTTAATTTAGTCATTAGAAATATAGAATGAATCATAGCTTATTAAAATNAAATCTTAAATATAAATATGCTACTAAATATAAGAAGTTTTTAGTAAGTTAAAAAGGGGATAAAAAAAATTGAGCAATGAAACCAAAAGATTTGCTGCAATTGATCTAGGAAGTAATAATTGTAGATTAGTTATAGTCGAAATAATAAATTCTGAGATTAAGGTTTTACAAAACTATTCACAAATCTTAAACCTTGGAAAGAATTTATCTTTTAGCAATGAATTTAGTGATGAGATAATTAATAGCACCTTAAAGGTTTTTAAGATAATTTCTGAAAAGCTTAAATTATATAAAGTTAAAAAATATAGATGCATTGCTACAGAAGCTTGTAGACAATCGAGTAATGCAAAAGAACTAATTGAAAAAATTTTTAATTATACTGGTATTGAGGTTGAGATTATTTCCTCCTATGAAGAATCAAGACTATGNTTGAANAGTTGTTCAAATCATAAAAANTTAGANTATGATTTTAATATGATATTTGATATTGGAGGTGGTAGCACAGAGATAATAATGACTAATTCCTTGAGTGAACACCAGAATAATGACTTTGATTATATTTCTATTCCTTTTGGAGTCGTCAATTATTCTGAAAAAGTATTTTTATCAACTGAAGAAAAAATTAAAATTCAGTTAAAAAATCAATTAAATTTAATTAAAAATAAAAATGAATTTAGACATAAAAAAATAAATGTAATTGGGTCTTGTGGAACTATTACTAGTTTATGCGCTATTCATAGAAAATTAAGTTATTATGAAAAGAAAAAAGTTGATGAATTTATTATGTCTATTAGTCAATTAAGAAAAGCTTGTGAATTAGTAAAAAAAATGAACTTAGATGAAAAGATCAATCATCCATGTATAGGTCATCATAGATATGAATTACTGGATTGTGGAATAATTATTTTGGAAGAAATAATTAATAATTGGGATATTCAGAAAATTTTAGTTTCGGATCGAGGACTNAGAGAAGGAATTATTCAAGATTTTATTAATNGAAATTGAATGAAAAAAATTAAGTTAAAAAAAAAAAATAAAAGNAATAAGTGGTTGTTAAGGCATCTTAATGATGAATATCTTTTAAAAGCAAAACTTAATGGATACCGTTCACGTTCAGCATTTAAATTAATTCAAATAAACAAGAAATTTAATTTTTTTTTTNAAGATGCAAATGTTATTGATCTTGGAGCAGCTCCTGGAGGTTGGAGTCAGGTAGCTAATGAACTCGTAAAGCCTAGTGGTAAAGTTTTAAGTTTTGATAANCTTGTCATTGAACCTATAGACGGTATAAAATTCATTGATCTTGACCTCAATAATATTGATGAAGTTGAACGTGAAGTTAAAGAGTATTTTGGAAAGAAAGTTGATATTATATTAAGTGATATGGCTCCTAATACAACTGGTCATAAAAATACTGATCATACAAGAATCATCAGTCTTGCAGAGTTAGCTATCAATTTAACACAAAATAATTTAAAAAAAGGTGGTTTTTTTGTTTGTAAAATTTTTCAGGGTGGAGCGCAAGGCGAACTTTTATTACTTTTGAAAAATCATTTTCAAAATATAAAATACTATAAACCAAATGCTTCACGTCAAGAATCTACTGAAACATATTTATGCGGTATAAAAAAATAATTTTTTAGTTTCTTGTTTAATAAATATGCAATATAGATTATTAAAACTTTTGAGAAATTGATGCAGAACATTAATGAAGCACTGACATTTGACGATGTTTTAATAGTTCCTGCTTTATCAGGAATAAAACCAACTGAAGCTATTGTTTCGTCAAAAATTACAACTAAATTTAAGATTAATATACCTTTGATTTCTAGTGCAATGGATACTGTAACTGAATCACAAATGGCAATAAAGATGGCGCAATCCGGTGGAATTGGTGTAATCCATAAAAATCTTTCACCTGCAAATCAAGCTGAAGAGGTAAGTAAAGTTAAGAAATTTGAATCAGGGATGGTTATCAATCCATTAACTATTAACCCCGACAATACTCTTGAAGAAGCAATTAAACTTAAAACAGAAAATAATATTTCTGGTATTCCAGTTGTTGAAAAAAAAACCAGAAAATTGATTGGAATGCTGACTAATAGAGATATTAGGTTTGCAAAAAATTTAAATCAACCTGTAAGCTCATTAATGACAAAAGATAATTTAATTACAGTTTCTGAAAACATTAAAACAGTTGATGCTAAAAAATTATTACATCAGCATAGGATTGAAAAACTTTTAGTTGTAAATAAAAACTATAAATGTGTTGGATTAATTACTGTAAAAGATATTGAAAAAGCCGAAAAATACCCAAATTCAAGTAAAGATTCATTAGGAAGGTTAATGGTTGCAGCTGCAATAGGAATAGGAGAAAAAGAAGGTATAAATCGTTTGGAATTTCTTAAAGCAGTAGATGTTGATTTGATAGTTATTGATACAGCTCATGGTCATTCAAAAGCAGTTATTAAAACTCTTAAAGAAATAAAAAAAAAATATAAAGATTTTCCTGTGATAGTAGGAAATATTGCAACGGCTGAAGCTGCTGAGGATTTAATAAAGTTTGGCGCTGATGGTCTCAAAGTTGGAATAGGACCTGGTTCAATATGTACTACAAGAATTGTTGCTGGGGTTGGGGTTCCTCAGCTTTATGCTATTTCTGAAGTTGTAAAAGTTGCTAAAAAGAAAAATGTTCCAGTTATTGCAGATGGTGGGATTAAATTTTCTGGTGATATATCTAAGGCAATTGCAGTTGGAGCTGATGCAGTTATGATTGGTTCTTTATTTGCAGGGACTGACGAGGCACCAGGAGAGATATTTCTTTCCCAAGGAAGAAGTTATAAATCTTACAGAGGCATGGGATCATTGGGTGCTATGGGAAGAGGTTCTGCTGACAGATATTTCCAAGAAGAGATTGAAAATCCATCTAAATTAGTTCCAGAAGGAGTTGAAGGAAGAGTTCCATACAAAGGTAGTGTTACAAAAGTAATTGAACAATTAATTGGTGGATTAAAAGCAGCAATGGGCTACACAGGAAATAAAACAATTGAAGAATTAAAAACCAAAACAAAAATGGTTAGAGTTACTAATGCTGGTTTAAATGAAAGTCATGTTAATAGTATTTCTATTACAAGAGAATCTCCTAACTATCAGTTTAATAAATGATAAGCCAAATACTGATTATTGACTTTGGTTCACAAGTAACTAAATTAATCGCTAGAAGAATTAGAGAGTTTGGAGTTTATTGTGAAATATTACCATATAATAAGATCACCGAAGAATTAATAAGTATAAAGAAACCAAAAGGAATAATTTTATCAGGAGGTCCTGCTTCCGTAGATGATACTCTTAAAATAAAGCCCCCAAAATTTATTTATGAAATGAATACTCCTATTCTGGGTATATGTTATGGACTTCAATTAATTGCAAAACACTTTAAAGGAAAAGTTGAATCAAATCATGAAAGAGAATTTGGTAAAGCTCTAATAAAATTAAAAAAAAAATCACCAATTACTGCTGGGGTATATTCCAAAAATAAAGAATATAAGGTTTGGATGAGTCACAGTGATAAAATAAACTCTTTGCCAAGTGGATTTGAGAAAATTGCATCAAGTCCAAGTTGTAAATATTCAATTGTTCAGAACCTAAAAAAAAAAATTTTTGGTGTTCAGTTTCATCCAGAGGTTGTACATACTAAAGGAGGTCACTTACTTTTAAAAAACTTTATTTTTAAAATTTCTTTTTGTAATAAAGATTGGAAGATGAGTTCATTTAAAAATCAAATGATAAGTAGTATTAAAAAAAATGTAGGAGAAAATAGCAGTGTAGTTTGTGGTTTATCTGGTGGAGTTGATTCAACAGTCACAGCAGTTTTAATTCATAAAGCTATTGGAAGTAGATTGAAATGTATTTTTGTAGATACAGGTTTAATGAGAAAATTCGAAGTTGATGAAATAAAGAAATTATTTGTTAAAAATTTTAAAATAGACTTAAAGATAGTTAATGCTAGAAAAAGGTTTTTAGATAATTTAAGAGGTATAGTCGAGCCCGAGAAAAAAAGAAAAATAATTGGGAAAACTTTCATTGATATATTTGAATCTATTTCCAAAAAAAGTGAAAATATAAAGTTTCTTGCACAAGGTACTTTATATCCTGATGTTATAGAGTCAATATCATCGTTCGGAAATTCAAAAGTAACTATTAAGTCTCATCATAATGTTGGAGGTTTACCAAAAAAAATGAATCTTAAACTTTTAGAGCCATTGAGAAATTTATTTAAAGATGAGGTGCGAGTTTTAGGAAAAGAGTTAGAGATTCCTGATACTTTTATTGGGAGACATCCTTTTCCTGGTCCTGGACTTGGGATAAGGATTTTAGGAGAAATCACAAAGAAAAAAGTAAAAATACTTCAAGAAGCTGATTACATATTTATAAATAAACTAAAAAAAGCAAAGTTATATCATAAAATTTGGCAAGCTTTTTGTGTTCTACTACCAGTTAAAACCGTGGGTGTCATGGGAGATAATAGAACTTATGAATATGTTTGCGTAATTAGAGCAGTTTCCTCAATGGATGGTATGACAGCAGAGTCATATAACTTTAATCCAAATTTTATAACTGATTGTGCAAATGAAATTGTTAATAATGTTCCTGGGATTAATCGGGTTTGTTATGATTATACATCTAAACCTCCAGGAACAATTGAGTGGGAGTGATTAAACTATAAAATCAATTTTGAAATTGCAAGTTTCAAAGTACTTTAAAATTTTTTAAAAAATACAATGTAAATAGTATCTTATGTATGAAGAATAATTGGTTTTGGAATTAATAGAAATAACGTGATGATGGATAAAGAACTCGAACTTTGTAAAAAAGAAAATTTAACAATTAATGAAGAAGTAATTTGTGATCAACATATATTACATAAGTCAATGATAGATAACCCTCTAGCCTTTGTATTATTTTATTTGTTTTCAATAATATTTATTGCCTTACTCTTTCAGTTATCACAAAGAAAAATTAGTAAGAAAGATAAGAAAAATAAATAATCTTAACTCAAATATCATTTTTTGTTGTATTTTACAGTTTATTGTTCTTTTTGCTTCAATTGAAATTTCTAAGATTTTTAACTTTAAGTTAATAAAAATAAAGTTTTTAAATTTTTATTCAAAAAAGATTTTGATTATTTATTTATCATATTTTTATTTTATTTTAATTTTTTATTTAACTACTTTTATATTAATTCTAATTGATGAAAAAAATGGTCTTCAGATATCAAATTTCCTTTTTTTTTTTTATATAAATTTTAATTTATGTTTAAAAATTGGTAAGTCTGAAAAATTCTCCAATTGGATTGGTAGTGGTCTGGACGAAACTATGAGAATATTTGTAATGTTTATTATTTGTCTTAATTGTGTATATTTTTTAACTAGAATTACTCATAGCTTAACCTTATTAAAATAATTTTAATGACTCTTTTTATTAATATAAATGTTATTTGTGGTCAGAATATTTGAAATAAAGCTGATGCTTAAAATATTAAATATAATCAAATATATTAGAAAAATTTTAACTTCATGGATTCCTAATTTCTCAAAAGATTTTCTACGTATGATTCGTGAATATGAATTGCAAGGAATAATTAAACAATTTCCAAAAAACTGTGAGATACTAGAAATTGGCGGTGGAAGTGGATGGCAAGCAAATATAATGAAGAATATGGGGTTTAACGTCTATTCAGTTGACATTAAAGGTAGTGAATATTTTGATGAAAAAATATTTAATGTACAAGTTTATGATGGTATAAATTTGCCATTTAATGATAAAAAATTTGATCTAATTTTTAGTTCTAATGTTTTAGAGCATATAACTTTATTAGATAAACTTCAGTCAGAAATTCATAGAGTTTTAAAGGATGACGGTATTGCAGTGCATATCTTACCTTCATCTTCATGGAGGCTTTGGACTATATTTACTGATATAATTAAATTTTGGCGTTTTACTAAACCTCATGGTGAGCATGCTACTAATGTATTTTATGAAATATTTTATTTCAAAATTAATTGGTGGAAGAAAAGTTTTATTAAAAATAAATGGGAAATTTTTAAAATTATACCAAATAAACTTTTTTATACAGGAAATCTAATTTTAGGAAAAAAATTAACTATACAAAAAAGAAAATTACTCAGTTTAATATTAGGAAGTAGTTGTAATATTTATTTTTTAAAAAAAAAATCTAAAAACTAATGTATGATTCTGTGAATAACCTGTTAAAAATATGTTAGCAATAAATAATAACTTTATAAAATAATATTACTGGTAATTGTGGATAATTATTTTAAAAAATTAGACTATAAAAAAGTTTGCCAATTAGCGTAGAAATTATTAAAAAGCCAAATAATTTAAGTAACTTGAATAGAATTTTAAAAAAGTTTTGTTTTATAGATAATTTTTTGTAGTTTTTGTAGATTCTTAATATAGTTTTTTTGAAATAATTTATTAAGAATAAAATTAAAGCGCCAACGACAAAATAGAGAAAGTATTCAAAAAAAGTTAAGTATCCAGTTAATGTATCTTTAAAATCATATAATTTATTAATTATCATTTTTGAAATCTTTTATTTCAATTTCACATTGACTACATATTTGATAATTTATATTAGTTTTTGGGTATATGGTTTTCAATTCATTTGAAAAAACCCAAAAAATTGAACCACATTTCTGACATTCAACCCATAACTTACTCATTTTTTATTATTTTTTCAATTAAGATTAGGAACCTAATCGAAAAAATTACTTAGATTTTAGCTTTTTTAAAACTCTATTAAAAACTTCTTTAACATCAGCTTTTTTGATGTCAGTATTCTCTGTTTTTTTTTTATTTTGTTCCATTCTAAATTTCCCCTAGTTTATATTTAAGTATAACTTATAATTTAATATTAACTTAGTTAATATAACTATAATTCTATAACGATGAAACAATTTTATAATTTAATTACCTTGCAAACTGATGGTAAATCATTAGTGGATGTAACGTCTAAAGTTAATTCTTTTGTTTCTAATCATAATATTAATAACGGGATAATTAATTTAACTGTTTTACATACGAGTGCTTCTTTATTGATTCAAGAAAATGCTGATCCGTCTGTTATTGATGATTTGAAGATTTTTTTTGAAAAGCTCGTTCCTGAGGATAATAATTATAATCATTCCTCCGAGGGTAAAGATGATATGCCAGCACATATAAGGAGTGCACTGACGCAAACTAATATTAGTTTAAGTATTATAAATGGTAGTATTCTTTTAGGGCAATGGCAGGGAATCTATTTGTTTGAACATAGAAATAATGTTAAAAAGAGAAAAATTATGCTTCATATTTTGGGAGATTAACTTTATGGCACTTTTAAAAACACCGTTATGTGATTTTGGAAAAAAGCTAATACCTTTTAAACTTAAAGATATAAATGAAAATGAAATTTCTGTAAGTAACATATTAGGTGAAAATGGAACCTTGATTATGTTCATTTGTAATCATTGTCCATATGTTCAAGCAATAATTAAAGATTTAGTAAAAACTACAAAATCAATTAAAGCATTAGGAATTAATTCAATTGCTGTAATGCCTAATGATTATATTAAATATCCTGAGGATAATTTAAAAAATATGAAAATTTTTTCTGAATTAAATGATTTTGATTTTCCCTATTTAATTGATGAGTCTCAAAAAATAGCAAAATTATATGATGCCATTTGTACGCCAGACTTTTTTGGTTTTAATAAGAATAATGAGTTACAATATAGGGGTAGAATTACGGAATTGAAAAATTTAGAACCTGTGGAGTCATCTGAAAATGAATTATTTATTGCAATGAAAGAAATATCTTTGACTGGAAAGGGTCCGCCGGAGCAGAATCCAAGTATGGGTTGTAGTATAAAATGGAAATCATAATTTAAAGATTTTATTTATTATCTCAAATACTGTTTTTCCTGAAATGTCTGGTTTTTTATAATAAGATTTAAATTTACCTTCATAATTTTCAATAAATGCTGTATTGAGTCCAGCATTTTTTGCTCCTGCTATATCCCATGCATGAGATGCAATCATGATAGATTGACTTGGTTTAATTTTATAATGTTTTAAAACATTAAGATATGGTTCTGGAAAAGGTTTCCATCTATTTACGTCATCTACTGAAAAACAAGAATCTACATAATCAAATAATTNATTTCTTTTTAATAGTTCTTTAGTTATTTTAGCATGACCATTTGTAAGAGTAGCTATACGAATGTTCTTTCTTTTTAGAATTTTAAAGGATTTTTTTATATCTTTATGAGCTTTCAATTTAGTAAAACCGTTCAAAATATATAAGGAATTTTTAGTAATTTTTTTTACTCTATTAATTTCTAAAATACTATTTAATTGGTTTAAACCAATAACTCTGAATGGTTTAAATATTCCAAGACAACCAAGACTGAAACCTTCTTTTAATACATTATTAAACCATAAGTCACATAATTCCTTTTTAAGACCTATTTTCTTAAATCTTTTTTCTAATTCTTTAAGATGAAATAAAGTTTGATTAACATCAAAAATAATAAGTTTTATATTTTTCAATTTAGATAACCAAAATTAAGTGAACGTTTTTTTTAATATTATATATTAATTTAAAAAATATTAAATTTTTGTTCGCATACAATCAATACTTTAGTATTTATATTAATTAATACTAATTTAAGTTTTTAAAAAAGGAATTGAATTGTCAGAAGAATTTTTAACTAAAGACTTTCATGAAATTTTTAGATTAGGTTCTGATGCTTTAATAAAAGAAAAGAAATATTTAAAAGCTATAAAACTGTTTTCCCTATGTCTAAACAAGGATCCAAAAAATTCTTTTGTTTGGTCACAAATAGGATGTGCATATTTAGAAAATAGGGAAATGAAGATGGCACTAGAGTGCTTTAATACATCTATCTTTCTTGAACCATCAAATTTAGAAACTTACTTAAAGTTAGCTTATCTTTTTTTTGAAATGGGAAAAATTCAAGAATCAATCTCTACGTTTGAGAAATGTTTAGAAATAGATCCTGTCAATATTTCAGCACTAAGAAATTTAGCTTATATTAAATTACAACTTAATTTTAAAAATATAGAAAATCTTAATTTTTTTGAAAAATATAGAGATAAGACATCCACATTAAGTCTTGATCACAAAAAGATTCCTTTTGAAGAACTAAAGAAAGAACATTTAAATATAAAAAAAAAAAAAAGAATCTTTATTATTAATGAGGATGGTTATGGTGATGATATCATGTTTGCAAGATATCTTATTTTACTGAAAGAAAAAGGTTTTGAAGTCAGTCTTAGTACAAAAAAAAATTTAATGAACCTTTTGAGATCATCCCCTTCATTAAAAGATATAAATATCAACTTTCATTTCCCTCGTGATGTTTTTTTAAATCATGATTATAAAACTCATTTAATGAGTCTTCCTTATATTTTTTCTGAAAAAATATCTGATATACCTAAACCATTAGAAATAAATTTTACACAATTAAAAGAAGATTTATCACCAGATTTAAAGAATAAAATTAATAGTATAGTTGAGCCCAAAGTTGGAGTCTCTTGGAGTGGTAATAAGAGTCATAGAAGAGATAAAGTTCGTTCAATTTCAATAAATAAATTTTGTGAAATATTTGAAAGGTATAAGAATAATCATTTTTTTGTAATTCAAAAAGATTTAACTGATGATGAAATTATAACTTTAAGTAAATATAAAAATGTAATTGATTGTAGTCGATATTTAGAGGATTTTTCTCAGACAGCTCTCATTGTATCCAAAATGAATAAAGTTATTACTGTTGATACATCACTTGTGCATTTAGCAGGAACTATTGGGATTAAAACAAATTTATTATTACCCAAAGTTTCAGATTGGAGATGGGGTTTTTCTGGCAATAAAACAGAATGGTATCAAAGCGTATATATTTCTAGACAAAATGATATAGATGATTGGGATCCAGTTTTTGAAGACCTATACAAGAGCCTTTCCTAAGAAAATGTTATGCTGATTATTAAGACTCTATTATAGTGAAATCATAACTTGGTATACAAATAATACTTTGAAGTGCTTTTAGGTAAGAGTTAGAGATTTCTATANTAAAATTACTTTGAATGAAAATTTCACAATAGGTTTTTCCCGCTAAAACAATTGAAGAAAGATGTTTTATATCATGATTATTATCGAGAAGATGTACATAAGATAAAATTTTATTCCAATAAGATTCATTTTTTTTTATTAAGTTTTCTTTAAAAAATATATCATTTCTATTTGGATTAGATGCTTGTCCAATTGTTTCTGATATAAAATGTGCAGAAACATGATCCCAAAAATGATAATTTAAGTACCTAAAAAATTTCTTAGGAAACTTANGTATTATACCTAGTTTTTTAAGTTTTTGAAAATCATCAACTACAAATAGATAACGTTGTAAGACACCATCAACTTGCCACCTCAAACCTGCGTCAGGATTTCCTTCTTTATCTTGCGGTTCAACTAAAGGCGTATCCAAAAATATTCCTTGTTTATTATAGCTGTGCTTTAATATTGAAGCAGAATGAGGGTAGGCTGAAAAAGGATTATTAGGATTAATCTCTAAAACACTATCTTCAATTTTATAAAAATTAGTATTGTTAACATAATCTGATAGAACTTTTTTCATATCATTTGATTTCATTACTAAACTTGATATCCAACCTAACATTTCGTGATAACCAAATTTCTCACATAACTTTATTAATTTATCTTTATAAACTTTTCCAGTTCCTTTAGATCTTCTAGCTTGACAAGCATGAAAGAAATTTAAATCTTTTTCATAATTATTTTTTATTGTATCTATTAATGTATTCACTGAATTTTCAGAATATAAATAATCATCATCTCCCATTAACCAAACCCAATCTACTTCATTTGGTATTGTTTGAGATAGATGATATATATTTTTCATATAAGAATTTTCGACTTCAGATTTTTGGTTGAATATATAAAAACCTTCTGTTTTCTTTATGTCATCTAAATACTCATGTGTTCCATCTACTGAGGCTATGTTAGAAATAATTATACTAATNTTAGTATTCTTATCTTTTTTTTGTGTAATTATTGAATTAATAGCTTTCTTAAGATGATTAAGTCTATTAAATGTTGGTATTGCAATTGCTATATGAAAATTCTTCATAATCTTCTATTGAGCAAGTCTTATGCCAATAAAATCCTATACAATGCTTGAATCTTTTAAATGTATGCTTTTGGCATAAAATTAGCAGAGTTTTATATAAAAATATTCAATATCTTGATGGAGAATTTTAATGAACTTAAAAGAAAGAAAAATGCTCAACATACTCAAAAAATTAAAAGATGAGTATGGGGTCGTAGGTGTTAAAGCAGAATTTGAGTCAGAAGGCACTCGAACAGACGAACTTTTGAGATTATTAGAACTAACATTTAGAAGTGATTTAAAATTAGCATTAAAAATTGGTGGTTGTGAAGCGATAAGAGATTTAATTGAAAGTAAAAATTTTGGTTGTAATTATATAATCGCTCCGATGGTGGAAACTCCTTATGCCCTATCAAAGTTTATTGACGCTAAAAACCATGTTTATAAAATTGATAATAATAAAACTAAATTTTTATTTAATTTAGAAACTGAAACGTCATTCAAAAATATTAAACCTCTAATAAATTTAGCGAAAAACAATATTGATGGGTGTGTTTTTGGAAGAGTAGATTATACAGGAAGTAAAAAGATGCCTCGTTCAAAAATTAACTCCAAGGTTGTTTCAGAGGATGTTTTGATTGCTTCAAAGTTATGTAAGGAAAATGAACTAGATTTTGTAGTAGGTGGAGGAGTTTCAATNGATGCATTAAATTCATTAAATTCATTTAATTCAATTCATTTATCTAGATTTGAAACAAGAAAGATTATTTTTAGTAATGAATCACTTTATGTTCCTAATATTGCGCGTGGGCTTTTATTAGCTGTGGAGTTTGAACTTAATTGGCTAAAAAATAAAAGAGAATATTACAAAAGTATTTATGAGGAAGATAAAGTAAGAATAAATATGTTAGAAAGTAGATGGGAAAACTTAATTTCAGGTCATAAAAGTTTAGAGCTTTCAGCTTAATTTAAAAAATGATAGATAAAAATAAAATCAGAATCTCCGATTATATTTGTGAGAGGCTAATAAAATGCGGCTTATCAAAAACATTTATGATTACTGGAGGAGGATCAATGCATTTAAATGATGCATTAACAAGGAGTAGAATTATAGATGTTCATTTTTTACATCATGAACAATCATTATCAATGGCTGCTGAGGGTTTTTCAAGAGTTACAGGAAAGCCTGCAATAGTAAATGTTACTACTGGACCAGGAGTTATAAACACTTTAAATGGAGTTTATGGAGCTTTTGTCGACTCTGTTCCAATGTTTGTTATTTCTGGTCAGGTAAAAACGGAAACAATTGCATATCTTAAAAACAGAAAATTAAGACAACTTGGTGATCAAGAAGTTGATACATATTCAATGGTTAAACCAATTGTAAAATATTATGCAATGCCTACTTCTTCTGAGGAATGTATTATAGCAATTGAAAGAGCAATTCATCATTTAAATTTTGGAAGATCAGGTCCAGTTTGGATTGACATACCAAATGATATTCAAGCAAAAACAATAGAAAAGTCCCTAATTTCTAAAATATTAATAAAAAATAAAAATTTAAAAATNCAAGATTTTATCCATAAAAATCAAAAACAAATGCAAAAACCAAAAAATAATTTTGNAACAGATATAGAAATTATCATTAAAAAAATAAAAAAGGCTAAAAGGCCAATAATTTTAGCTGGAAACGGGGTAAGAATATCAGGTCAACAAAATTCTTTTTTACGAGTTTTAAATAAATTAAAAATTCCAGCAGTTACAGGATGGAATGCGCATGACATTTTACCAAACAATCATTATTGTTATGCAGGAAAACCTGGAACTATTGGAGACAGAGCAGGAAATTTTTCTATTGAAAATTCAGACTGTTTAATAGTACTTGGCTGTCGATTAAATATAAGACAAATAAGTTATAATTGGAAATCTTTTGCTAATGATAAAGAATTAATAATGGTCGATATCGATCCATCTGAGATAAATAAGCATACTTTAAGGGTGAATTATTCGCTTACCTGTGACTTAAAATATTTTTTTCCTAAATTTGAAAAAAAAATTAAAGATTGGGAAACAAATACAAGTCATTATCAATATTTAAAATTTTGTAAAAAAATAGTTAAAAAATATCCAATCTTGAGTATAAAAAAGAAAAACAAAAATAATATCAATCCCTATGATTTTTTTTCGAAATTATATCATTTTTCAACTAAAGATGACACCTTAGTTCTCGGGAATGGAACAGCTTGCGTTATTGGACTTCAAAGTGCAATCATAAAAAAAGGATTAAGAGTTTTCACTAATTCCGGAGCAGCTTCGATGGGTTATGATTTGCCCGCTGCAATAGGTGCTTCATTATCAAAAAAAGGGAATAAAAGAGTAATTTGCATTTCTGGTGATGGAAGTATTATGATGAACATACAAGAATTAGCTTCAATTAATTATAAACAACTTCCTATTAAAATTTTTATTCTTGATAATAATGGTTATCATTCAATTAGAGAAACTCAAAAAAACTTTTTTAACGATAATATCTCAGGAACTAATAAAAATGACGGACTAGGTTTCCCTAACTTTATTAAAATTGGTCAAGCATTTGGGATAAAATCAAGAGTTATAAGAAGGTTTCACGATTTAGATAAGATTTTTGTTAATAATACTTTTTTAGATAATACACCCCAAATATATTTAATTAAGATAGATGAAACACAAAACTTTGAACCAAAACTAAGATCAAGAAAACTTCAAAATGGTAGTATGGTTACACCCAAGTTATATGATATGTGGCCGTTTTTACCAAGAAAAGAATTAAAATCAAATTTAATTTTTAGAAATATGTAGTTAGATTATAATTTTTATAAATTTTAATGATCTAATGATAACTTTGTATCAGCAATTCTTTCCCACAAATCCCTATTATAACCCATGTTATATTCTGGCAACCTATTTTGCATACATTTTTTACAAGTAGAAATTTGATTTTTCTTTTTTGATATTTTCTGGAGACTTGTATCTAAATAATTGTTTGAAACTATATTCTTTGATTTATTGAAAGTTACACAACAAATTGGAACTGAAAGATCGGCATTAATATTTATTTGATTTTCTCTAAATGGACAGGTAGATTTTTTAGGTATATTTTGAGATGAGATTCTTATTCCCTCATTAATATCTACAAGAAGATTTTTTTCTAATGTTTCAGTTTGTAAATCTTTTTTTCCATCAAGTTTATTAAAAACTCTTTCTAGAGGCATTACTAGAGCGTATGTTGTTGATAATATAAAACCTAATTCGTTGGCTAACTCTTTAAATTTTTGTAAATTTTTTCCATTATTATTTCTATACAAATGATAGTTTATATCTATTAAAGTATTAGATTTATGTTTTAAAATATATTTGTGAATTTTTCTTAAATTAGATTTNACAAGATTTATGTCTCCACCTTGATGAGTAGTATTATAAGCTTCAGGATAAAAACCAGAAACTGAAATTTTTATATAATCTGGCTCAGATTTAATTAACTTTTCTAATTTATTATCACTAAAATTAATTGAGAGATTACTTGATAATGCTACTGCCATATTTTTAGAATGAGCATAATGAACTATTTGATCAATCTTAGGGTGTATTAATGGTTCACCCCAGCTATATAAACTTATATGAGTTGTTTCAGGTGATTCTAATTTAATTTTATCAATAACATTTTTTGCTGTCGATAAGCTCATAGATCCTTTCGGTGCATCGGATTTATCTTTAAGACTATGAGGACATGATAAACATTTTAGGTTACAGCTACTTAAAATATCAACTGTAAAATATGGAGATTTTGAAGATTGAAAACTATAAAATTTAAAGGAATCTAAAGAATATAATTTGGACATTAATAAAATTTCTTCTTCTTTAAGAGAAACTGCTACAAGTATCAAAGGGTTCCACTTATTTTTTTTAATTTTATGACTGAGATTTTTTGGACTNATAACCGGTAAATTTTTTATAGTTTTATTTGAAAACGCTTTATCAGAATCTGTAAAACAAACAGGATTAATATTATTTGATCTTAAATATCTCANAGCTCCTAATCCAGTCATTCTTGCACCCCAGATAATAACATCGTTATTTTTTAATTTTTTTAACAAAGTTTTTCTACTTATCATTTAATCATCCTTGATTATATATGAGTCTGTTTCTATAAATTTTTTTTCAAAGAATTTGCACATTTTTTTTATAGCAGTTTCATGTTTAGTAAATTTAAAATTTCCGATTTCTTTAAACAGTCTTTCTGGATTTCCTGAATACTCTTGATTTTCTCCATCATTTTTTATAATTATATCTTCTTTAACATTCATTGTTTTCTTAATTACCTTTGCAAGTTCAGAGAATNTAACTGGATTTCCACTACATAGGTTATAAGTTTTAAATTTAGGATTTTTATAAAAACAAAAATTTTCAATAATTTTACAGAGGTCAATAGTATATAAAAAATCAAATTTCATTTCTCGATTCATTGAAATAGGAAGTCCAGAAAGTACTCTACAAATATTATTTGAAATAAATCTTCTTTTAAACTCTTCAGTTTCTCCATAAACACCAAATAGTCTTAAATTATATATTTCTTTTTTTTTATGTGCTTCAATTTCTCTTCCACATATATACTTTGATAAGTAATAGCCACTTTCAGGATAGCTTTGAACTGACTTCTTTTCTTTCATTAATTTGGTATACTTTTTTGGGTTATACTCAGCCCCAGAGCCTAAGTAAATTAGTTTTCCAAATTTGTCAGAATTATCTAGAAAATTAAATAACATTCTAACACTATTTTCTACTGAATTTAGTTCTACTGCAGCATGTAAAATAATATCAGGAGAGTTTTCTTTTAAATAATTTTTACAATCTTCAAAATCAGTTAAATTTAATTCTTTTCTTGTAGGGCATAAAATTTTCATTTTAGATTTAGAGATAAAGTAGTTTTTTAATGAACTACCTATAAAACCTGTACCACCTAAAATTAGTAATTTCATTTATATTTCCTAGGCCTCAAGCCATTTATTTTTTTGAAATTCTGATTTCGTGGTAGCATTCATAATCCTAAGAATTTTATCAGTATGTGGATCTAAATTTTCTTCAACACATACCATTGGAGCAGAACAAGATTTACAAAAATCAATACAATTTCGTTTTCCTTGTAGCATTGCTATCCTTAAATCTTTTAAGGANTGTCCATTCCATATATCACTTACACTTTCATTTTTTACATTTCCAATTACAACTTTTCTCGGCCAATCAAGAGTACAAGGACTCACTGTCCCATCACAGTTAAAATGTAAATACATAAAAGTAAAGGGGCATACTTTTTTCCATGAACTAATTGTTTGTCCATACATTCCGGTTTTTTCAACCTCGTTTTGTTCTTTTTGTTGTGTTTCTGCCCATTGAGGAACAATTTTTTCTACAAAAATCTCATCGCAAATTGGTCCAAAAGTATCATAGAAATATTTTTTTTCTTTATTTGATAATCCAAATATTAATTCATTATCTTTATCGAGTGAATGTGCCTCGTCAGCAATTTTCACATAAATAATTAATTTTGAGTTAAGCTTTATTTTTTTTTCGTATAAATCTTTAACTCCAGAAATAATTTTTGAAAAATCCTGTTTTACGCCAGCAACNTCCATGTATCTTTTATCGTCNAATCCCTCTAATGAAATATTTATTCTTTGAAGACCAGCTTTTATAATTTTTTCATTAAGAATTGGTTCAAGCCTAGAAGCGTTAGTGAAAACTTCTATTATTTCTGCAGTATTACTTTTACCCGCATAAGAAATAAAATCTGATATTTTAGGATGAAGCGTTGGTTCTCCATGATTTCCAATTTTTATTTTTTTAATTTTTTGAGGGAAATCTTTAAAATCATCTATAATTTTTTTAAACATTTCCTCACTCATAAACCCTCTTTTAAGACCTACTTTTTTCATTCCTAATGTGTCTGCTTGAAAACAAAAACTACATTTAAAGTTACAAACACTAGAAATATCAACGTGAGCTGATATTGGCGTTTCTAAGGGTGTTATATCTTCCAGTTTTTGTTTCTTAGCTGAATGTATTCTTGGTTGAACAATAGCCTTGAAATTATCATCCATAGTAGGATTCCTAAAATTAAATTACATCATCTTTAAATGCAATTATCTTGCCATTAAATTGATTATTCTTTAGGAATTTTTCTACTTGTTTTGAGTAATCTCCTGGAAGCATTAATATTATTACATCACACTTACTTCTAAGAAATTCTTCTGGACTAATTATTTTTTTATGAAGTATTGGTGAATAAAAACCTTGTTTAAAAACTGCAGAATCAACTATNAAATCTATCTCTTTTATTTTAGATAAAGACATAGCNGCTANAGATCGATGTCCGGCTCCCCAGATTGAAATATTTAAATTTTTATTTTTAATTTTTGTTACATANTCTTTNAGAGATCTAAGTATTTCATTCATTTTTATCTTTTCAANAGATAGATCTAATAACTTTCTTTTTCTCCCAATAAGTACAATGTCATTTTCATTGTTTTTATAATATATATCTTTTACTTCAAAACCTGTGTTTTCAAAGGACCTTCTTAATGTTTCTTTNGTAAAATAAACTAAATGATCAGATACGAATTCATACAAACAACTTTTTTCGACTATCCTTTTTAAACTAGGAACTGAAAAATAAACATNACCTTCTGGTTTTAATATAGNGTTTACTTCNAATAAAAATTTTTTAATATTTGGTTGATGTTCTAAAAAATTATTGCAGATTGCTAGACCAAACTTTTTTTTTGTAGGCAACCCATCAATCAAATAACCTTGNAAAACATTTTTNCCTTTTTGTCNTGAAATTTGAATACTTTTTTTTGAGTTTTCTATACCTGTAACNTTTAATCCACAGCTTTCTATCACTTCAAGAAAGTCTCCTTTTGCTGAACCTATCTCNACTACATTACTATTGAACAAATTATATTTTTTAATAATTGATGAAAATTCATTAATTAAATTTTTTTTTGAATTTTCTGTCATTGAAGCTGCAGTAATAACATCCTTATAATTATTTGGAGGCTTATTGTTAAGTTGGACTAAAGAACACATAGGGCATTGTAAAACNTTTAATGTTATTGCACTATCTTTAGAAATATCTTTTTTTTTTAGAAAATACTGAGCTGATCTTGGAAAGTTTTTTAGAGTAATTAGTTNNTTAAATTTTCCNGAAAAATTACAAAGTTTGCATTTCACAAATTTAATCCCANTCTGATAAATCTATATCTTTTATATCCACAATATANAGCATAAATATATGATAGTAATTTTTTATTTTTTTTAATAAGATAAAAAAGTACTTTATTACCATTAGCCAAACTAATACTGTAATTTTTTAAACATATTTTAAAATAACCTTTACTAATTAGATTTGAAAAATAATTTGAAAGAAAGAAAAAATCTTTTAATGAANTTACTCTCATTGTAGATCTNACGTAATAGATCATTAAATATGCAGAAATACAATGATGAATCATNTTATTTAGGATTAAGGAATCTATATTTGAATATTTTTTTATAATTTTTTTTGCGGATCTCACTGCCCACAAGAACCCAAATAGATGATTTACATTATGAGTTATTGCAAAAGTAGAACTTAATGATTTTCTATAGATTATAGAAATATAGTTTTTGTAAATTATTTGTTTTGAATAAATGAAATCTGGATTTTTTAATAATATTTGATGGGTGAAGTGAACATCTTCAGCTGTATTCATTTTTTCGTTAAAAAGTGTAGTTCTTTCTTTAAAGATTATATCTGTACTATAAAGCCTTCCCCAACAAGACGTAAATAATGACTTTTTATTTGGTTGTTTAAAATATTCTTGCATGTAATCAACCAGCTTTTTTGTTTTAAATTCTGCTTCATTGGGTAAATGATTTATTATAACTTCACTTTTTAGTTCACAGGATTTATGAGAACAAATTATTTGGGAGACCTTTTTATTTAAAAATTTTCTTAAATTTATAAAATTATCAACAACTTCATCATCGGCATCCAAAAAAAAAATCCATTTTGTATTTTTACATTTTTTTATACCAATATTTCTTGAAGCAGAAATACCTTTATTTTTTTTATTTATAATATGTAAATCAACTACCTTTAAATTCTTATATTTTTCTATGATTTTTCCTGATTTATCTGATGAAGCATCATCAATGCAATCACAAAAGAAGTTAAGCCATTTATTTTTTTTAACCATTTTAACTGAATTCAGACATCTATTTAATGTGTCTTCGTTATTAAAAATTGGAATAATTATACCAATTGTTAATTGTTTATTTAATGACATTGGAGTCATAAACCTTATAGTCTATTGGCTTTTTTGTTTGAATTGCAGGCTCTATTTTTGGTGCATCATAGGATCTACCCATGCAATAATTACATGCAGGAATAAATTTTATATCAGAGGTATATTTTTTAATTTTATTCCTTTTTGCATTTACAGAAACACTATTTCCTTTATCAAGCGGAATACCTTTTAATCTATCTGCATTTGCAGCAAATGGACATCTATAGAGCTTTCCATCAGTTAAAGTTAAAAGATTTTTCCCACAACAATCTGTAAATAACTTTTCCATTTCTGGTAGTGTTCTTTTAAAATCAAAGATTACTCCACAATCAGTCCAATTTTCAGGAGGATGATCTCTAAAAGGAATATTATTTGCAGATAAAAAATCAATTACTTTTTTTGTATTTCTAGATAAATTTCCATAATCAGTTATTGAGAAAACAATTTTTGGATTCATTAATGTTTTAATTTCTTCTTTTTTTAATGGAATGGTCGCATTTGTATAAACGACTACTTTAGTGATTTTTTCTTGAGACGAAATTTTTTCAATTATTTTATATATATCCTTATTCATAAATGGTTCGCCACCAATAAGCCTAACTTCATATACATGATCTACATTTCTAATTAGATCATCAAAATTATCCAATATCTCCTGAGACGATATATTAATTGGTTTTTTATAATATTGCATCAAATTAGAACAATCTTTACACTTTAGAGAACACCTTTCTGTGATAATTATATCGATACTTTTAAGAAATAATTTATTTTTTGAAAAGTAAGATTTATGGCATGATTCAACCGCCTTGAGTGAATATTCAACATAACTATCATCTTCAGAGTCAATTGGATTATTTTTTACTTTAGTATTTTTAAGATAGTTTCCTAGAGCAACCCATTTATCATTTGGTAGTGACTCAAGTTTAGAGATTACGTCTTGAATATCGAGGACAGTTGTAATTACTAGACTATCCTTTTTAATAATTTTTTTCGCTTGTTCTAAAGAATATACTTTAAAACCACTAAAAATCTTACCAACCTTTTTAATATCTGAATCTATAAAGCCAACTATATTTTTCCCTAAGTTACCAGAAAGCCATTTTCCAGCTGTTCCAAAACCATAGATGTATATATTTTCATATCCAGAAATTAGTTTCTTAATTTTTTTTTCCATTATAATTCCATTCAATGTATAAACGACTCACAAGATCATTTTTTTAATTTTTTTACAAACAATGAAATAGTTTCATAAACATAACTCAACATTTCATGATTGAGTCCAGGGTAAACACCAAGCCACAAAGTATCGTGCATAATTTTGTCTGTATTTTCCAAGGTATCTATAATTCTATATTCTTGGTTTTTAAAATAAGGTTGTTTAGTAATATTTCCTGCAAAGAGTAATCTTGCACCAATTCTTTTTTCCTCAAGACATTTCATCAAGTTATTTCTTATTTCAGTATTATTATCCCTTATAGTTATTGGGAAGCCAAACCATGATGGATCGGAGAAAGTTGTTTTTTTCGGAAGAATAAAAAACTCTTCTAATTTCTTAAATTTTTTTAGATAAAAATTAAAGTTACTTTTTCTGGCTTTAGTAAATCTATTGATTTTTTTAATTTGTCCTAATCCACATGCAGCCTGCATTTCTGTTATTTTTAAATTAAACCCGCTATGAGAATATATGTATTTATGATCATAACCTTTAGGTAATTCACCAAGCTTCCAGCAAAATCTCCTCTGACAGGTATTATCAACACCTGGTTCGCAGAAACAATCTCTTCCCCAGTCTCTGAATGACTCTGCAATTTTCTTTAATTTTAGATTATTAGTAAATACTGCTCCTCCTTCACCCATCGTAATATGATGAGCAGGATAAAAACTTAATGTTCCAAAATCACCAAAAGTTCCAACTTTTTTTTTATTAAAAGTAGTTCCAAGAGCATCACAGGAATCTTCAATTAACCATAATCCATATTTTTCACAAATTGATTTAACGACATCAAGATTAAATGGATTTCCTAGAGTATGAGCAAGCATAATTGCTTTGGTTTTTTTAGTAACTGCTTTTTCAATTTTTTCTTCGTCTATATTATAGTTCCCAAGTTTAACATCTACAAAAACTGGAATTGCTTTATGCATCAGTATGGGATTAACTGTAGTTGGAAATCCAGCTGCTACAGTAATGACTTCATCACCACTTTTGATTGCTCTTTCACCAAGTTTTTCTGATGTTAGTGCAGAAAAAGCAACTAAGTTAGCTGAAGATCCTGAATTAACAGTCATTAGAGATTTTATATCTAGAAATTCAGCAAGTTCTCTCTCAAAACTTTTATTGAATTTTCCTGCAGTTAACCAAGCATCCAATGAAGCTTCGACCATAAAAGTCAATTCGTCTTTATCAAGAACTTTGCCTGATACGGGGATGAATGTTTTGCCAGGAACAAATTTTTTTTTCCCAAAATAAATATCAGAATAATTAGATGTTAAATCAAAAATATCTTTTTTTATGTCTTTTAAATCTCTCATAGTAAATTAATACAATCAATTTACATGCCAGAAAGACAAAATTATGAAATTTATAAGCAAATTAATTTTTTAAATAAGAATGTAATTTGAGTAAAATTAATTAACCATACATATGATTTTTAATGGCATGGAAATTGCTCATATTTTCCCTATAAAACAGGATAAATATGAAGAAAATAAAATTTGCTATCGCCATTCCTACTTACAACAGAATTGATAAATTAAAAAAAACTCTCAACTCTGTATTTTCGCAAAAAATATCTGAAAAATTTGAACTTTCAGTTGTAATTTCAAATAGTGCATCAACAGATGGTACATATGAATATCTCAAAAAAATTAAAAATAAAAATTTTTTTATTTACAATAGAAAGGAAATTATTGACAAAAATCAAATTTCCCAGTTTGTAAATTTTGACAACTTAGCAAAAACAATTCCTGAAAACATTGACTGGGTTTGGTGGATTGGAGACGATGATCATTTTGCTTCATCTGATTCAATTGAATATGTTGTTCAAAAAATAATTAAATATAAAAATAGCAAAATTAACTTTATCCATGCTTGTCAAGCACAACGTTTTAGCGGTAAGTCTGAGGATTTTGAAGATACACTTTATAATTTATGTAATGAATTTGGTTATCATGAATTACTTGGATGGATGTCGAGCATAATTTTAAGAAAAGATGTTATGAGATATACTTTGAATGAATGTTCAAAAAATAAAAAAAGATTATCTAATAATAAAAATGAACTTCCATCTGCCTTTAGTCATTCAGCGGCAATATTCAAAAAATATTTTAATCAAAAGGCATTGTTACTGGATCATCCGTTAATTGATCCTCAAGATTTAATTCAAACTGAGGAAACGAAATCAAGATGGGCGCATGAGAGTGTTGGTCCAAGATATATGTGTGTTATTGATGATCTTCTGGAGTTTCAAGCTTTAGGATTAATAAATAAATGTTCATCAAACTTTTTAAGATATCTTAACTATAAGTTATGGGATCACCTTGCCGTTTTTATAACTTCTAATTTACTAGATTATGGTAAAAAAATAAGTGTTTCTAATGAGAGTATTAATCAGGCATATATTGATTCAATTCAAAAAGATTGGATTAAACTATCTGAACTTGGAAAAATATTAGAGAGTACTTATGACATCAAACAACTTGGATTAATATTTCAGGCAGGTCTAAATTATTCAATGTTATATATTAATAGTAGGTTCAATAAAATTATTGGAGAAGAATTTATAGTTAAGTTTAAATCTCTAATAGGAACACCTTCTCATAGTTTTAAATTGACAGAAAAAGAAATGTCACAAGATTTTTCTGTGGAAACCTTACAACAAAAAAGTAATTTAAATTAAAGGAATATTTTATGAAAGCAGTAATTTTAGCAGGTGGACTTGGAACGAGGATTTCCGAAGAAACACATTTAAAACCTAAACCAATGATTGAAATTGGTGGAAAGCCAATATTGTGGCATATTATGAAGAACTATTCACATTATGGTATTAATGATTTTATAATATGTTGTGGTTATAAAGGATATTTAATTAAAGAATATTTTTATAATTACTCACTTCATCTTACAGATATAACAATTAATACAAAAAATAATCAAACATGGTATCACGATAATTATGCTGAAGATTGGAATGTTACTTTAGTTGATACTGGTGAGAACACTCTAACTGGGGGTAGGTTAAAAAGAATTGCAAGGTATTTAGATAATGGAGACGACTTTTGTCTTACTTACGGTGATGGAGTTGGAGATGTGAATATTGCAAACGTTATCAAAGAACATCAAAAAAGTGGAAAATTAGCAACAGTAACCGCAACACAACTCCCTGGAAGATTTGGTGCAATTTCAGTTGATGGGAATAGAGTGAAAAGTTTTAAAGAAAAACCTAAAGGAGATGGAAGTTGGATAAGTGCTGGTTTTTTTGTTTTATCCAGAGATGTAATTGATAGAATTGACGGTGATGATTGTATTTGGGAGGAAAAGCCAATGCAAAGCTTAGCTGATGATGAACAATTTTCAGTATATTTTCATGAAGGTTTTTGGCAACCAATGGATACTTTGAGGGATAAAATTAAACTAGAAGAATTATGGAATAAAAGTAATGCACCATGGAAAACTTGGTCATGAGACCTAATTTTTGGAAAAATAAAAGAGTTTTAATTACAGGTCATACTGGTTTTAAAGGTAGTTGGTTGACTTTATGGTTAAAAAGTTTAGGAGCCGAAATTTTAGGTTATGCATTAAAACCTGAAGGAAAACAAAACTTATATTTAAGTGCAAAAGTTCAAAAAGGAATTAAATCAGTTTTTTCCGACATTCAAAATTTTAAAAAATTAAAAAAAACCATAGATACATTCTCTCCTGAAATTGTCTTTCATTTGGCTGCACAAGCATTGGTAAAGGTCTCTTATTCTAATCCTAATGAAACNCTTTCAACAAATATTAATGGAACAATAAACCTATTNGAATCNTTNAAAAATGGAAAATCTATTAAATCAATTGTTATTGTAACATCAGATAAAGTCTATGAAGATAAAGATTGGGATTGGGGATATAGAGAAAATGATTCTTTAGGTGGTTTTGACCCTTACAGTAGTAGTAAAGCTTGTTGTGAAATTATAACAAATTCATATCGATCATCATTTTTCAAAAATAAAAAAAATAAAATTGGATTAGCAACCGCAAGAGCAGGCAATGTTATCGGTGGAGGAGATTATTCTAAATATCGATTGATTCCAGATATAATTAGATCAATTGAGAATAAAAAAATTTTGAAAATTAGGAACAAACATTCAACTAGACCATGGCAGCATGTTTTAGAGGCTTTGAGAGGTTACCTTTATCTTGCAGAACAATTGTATGAAAATCCAAAAAAATATTCACAAGCATGGAATTTTGGCCCCGATTATGGTGATTGCAAAGAAGTGGATTGGGTTTTAAAAAAGTTTAAGAAGAAATTTAAGTTTAATACTATGTCTGAAAATAAGAATGAAAAATTTCATGAATCCAACCTCCTAAGACTAGATATTTCTAAATCTAAGAGAAATCTTAATTGGAATCCAGAATTAACAATTAATGAAGCACTTAATTTAACAGCTGATTGGTATCATAGGATAAGTTCTGGAGAAATTTCAGAAAAAGTTACTTTAGAACAAATAAATAATTACCAAGAAAAAATTTTATAACAAGTTTATGAAAGAAAATATAAAATTTTTAGACTCATGTAGAGTCTGTAGCAACAAGAAAGTATCTAAAATATTAAGCTTTAAAGATATGCCTTTTACAGATGAATTTATTCCTAGAAAAAATATAGGTAGAGAATTTATATATGATATTGATATATTTTTGTGTGATTATTGCTACACAGTTCAAACTCAACATGATGTAGATATTGATAAATATTATATCGATTATAAATATTCTGTTGGTCATTCTTCTAAAGCCTTAAAATTTATGGATGCTTTAGCTACAAAAATTAATAATGATTTCTTTTTAGAAGAAAAAAAAAAATCAATTCTTGAGGTTGGATCTAGTGATGGAACTCAATTAAAAAAATTTAAAAAACTAGGATTTGAAGTTTTAGGAGTAGAGCCTTCAGCTCAACTATCAAATATTGCAAATAAAAGAAAAATTAAAACTTTAAATAAGCTTTTTTCTGAAAATGTTTCTAAAGATTTTGAAGCAAACAATCAAAAATTTAATATTGTACTTTTAACATACACCTTTGATCATTTGCCGGAACCAGGTATTTTTTTAAAAAATTGCAATAAAATTCTTGAAAATGAAAATGGATTTTTAATCATAGAAGTTCATGATTTAGAACAAATCTATAAAAAAAATGAGTTTTGTCTTTTTGAGCATGAGCATTCAATTTATTTAACAAAAAAGTCTGCTTCAAGACTTCTTAAAAAGTATAATTTTGAGATTATCGATTTTAATTTTATTGGAGAGGATATCAGACGGGCTAATTCANTGCTTTTTATAGCTAAAAAGAAAAAAAATATAGTGGAATGTAAAACTGAAATGGATGAGTCTTTTAAAGTATTTGAAAGTAAAAGTTTTTATAATAGTTTTGAAAAAAAAATTAAAAATGGAATTAACAATTTAGATAAATATATATCAAATAGAACCTCAATAGGTAAAAAAATTGCTGGNTATGGTGCCGGTGGTAGAGGTGTAATGACTTTAGCTAATATGAAAAATAGTTCTCAACTAGACTTTTTAATTGAGAAAAACCCTAAATCTAANAAGATTTATNCACCTTCTTCAAATTTGCCTGTTGTAAGTTTAGATTATCTNAATGAAAACCCAATTGATGAGATTCTTGTTTTTAGTTATGGGTATATGGATGAAATAAAGGAAGAACTTAAAACTTATGGCTATCAAAAAAATCAAATTATATCTTTTATAGACGTTATGAAGGAGGGAAAAAATGTCTGAGTCTATAATTGTAACGGGAGGAAATGGTTTTGTTGGAAGCCATTTAGTAAAAGAATTAATAAAAAAAAAATATAAACCTATTTTAATAATAAGGGATAATTCGGATTTATATAGATTTAAAGATANAGGAAATTTAATTACTATAGTTGCAAATGACTATGAAGATAAAAAACTTATTAAAAAGCTAAAATTATTTTCACCTAAATATTTTTTTCATTGTGCCTGGGAAGGAGTTTTGGGTTCGAAAAGAAATGACAAAATTCAAATTAAGAATATAAAGTTATGTCTAGAATCAATAGAACTTACAAAAAAAGTTGGATGTTTTAATTGGACTGGATTGGGTTCCCATGCTGAGTATGGAAACTTAAATACAATTTTAACTGAAAAATCAGAATGCAAACCTACAACTTTATATGGAAAAAGTAAGTTAGAAAGTTGTATTAAAAGTCTAAAATTATGCAATGAAAATAAAATTACAGGAAACTGGATAAGAATTTTCAATACTTATGGGCCATATGATAATCAAACTTGGTTAATTCCTTATATAATAAAAAGTCTTAAAAGAAATGAATCTCCTGATCTGACTAATTGTGAACAAGTATGGGATTATTTACATATAAATGATGCGGTTAAAGCAATTATAAAAGTTAGTGAATTAGCAAAAGGTGGTATTTTTAATCTTGGATCAGAAAATCCAAGAAAACTTAAAGAATTTATTTTAATAATTACAAAGGAAATTGGAAATAAAATAATAAATTTTGGTTCTGTTCCTTATAGAAAGGATCAAGTTATGTATTTACATCCTGACATTTCAAAAATTAAAAAATTTACAAATTGGAAGCCAAAAATCAACTTTGAATGTGGCATAAAAGAGTTGGTAAAAACGGGATTATAAATGAAAATTTTTTCATCAGAACTTTTAGCTAATTATATTCGTGCTTATTCACTTAAGATGGTCCATATGGCGAATTCATCTCATATTGGCGGAGCACTATCAATGACAGATATATTGGCTGTTTTGTATCAAGACATTTTAAACTATGATGCATCAAAACCTAAGATGTATAATAGGGATAGATTTGTTTTAANTAAAGGTCATTGTTGTGTAGCATTGTATGCAGTTTTAGCGTTAAAAAATTTTTTCACAATTAAGAAGTTAAATAATTTTACCAAATTTGGATCTGATTTAATGTCTCATATAAATCATAAGGTTCCAGGAGTAGAGTTTTCTACTGGTTCTCTNGGACATGGTCTTCCTTTTGCAGTTGGTAAAGCTCTTCTAGCAAAAGTAAAAAAAAGAAAATGGGAAGTTTTTGTTGTTATTAGTGACGGGGAATTAAACGAAGGAAGTAACTGGGAAGCTTTAATGTTTGCATCTCATCACAAATTAAATAATTTAACTATTATTGTTGATTATAATAAACTTCAAAGTCTTACAACTACAAAAGAAACTTTAAATACTGAGCCTTTATTTTCTAAATTTAATTCTTTTGGGTGTTACACCGAAGAAATTGATGGACATAGTCACGTTGAGTTAAAAAGAACTTTATCAAAGAGTAATAATAGTAAGAATCAACCAAAAGTTATTATTGCCCATACAACAAAAGGGAAGGGAGTTTCCTTTATGGAGAATAAAGTTGAATGGCATTATAAGAACCCAAATGAAATACAACTTAATAGAGCATTAGCTGAAATTGGAGTCATACTATGAGACAAATATTTATTGATGTTTTATATAAAGAGGCCAAAGAAAATAAGAACTTTGTATTAATGGTCGGAGATCTAGGATTCAGTGTTATTGAAAAATTTCAAAAAAAATATCCAATGAGATTTTTTAATGCTGGCGTTGCAGAACAAAATATGACTGGGATGGCATCAGGATTAGCCTCGGAGGGGTGTCAGGTTTTTACTTATTCAATTGCAAATTTTAATACATTTAGATGTGCTGAACAAATAAGAAATGATGTTGATTATCATAATTTTCCAGTTACTATTGTAACAGTCGGAGGTGGTCTAGCTTACGGTTCAATGGGTTATTCTCATCACGCACTTCAAGATTATGCTCTTCTTCGTACCTTTCCAAATATTTCTATTTATTCTCCAGGAGATAACTTTGAGTTAAAAGAATGTTTGAGACAAATTTTTAGAGATAAAATGCCATCATACCTTAGATTAGGTAAAAATAATAAAAATGAGATTCATAAAAAAAATGTAAAATTTATGCCTGGTCATTGGGTTGAAGTTTCGAAAAAGAAATCAACTTCAAAAATAAGAAAATGTATTTTATCTACGGGGTCAGTTTTAGAAGATGCATTGAAAATGCAAGAATCAACATACAGAGAATATGATGTTTATTCTCTTCCTATTTGGGGAATGAAATTTAAAAGTTTACAAAAAAAGTTTATTTCAAAATGGGATGAGATTATAACTTTAGAAGATCATTTGGAGGATGGAGGATTTGGATCTTACATGTTAGAGGCATCCTCATTAGAAGGTTTATCAAACAAGATTAAAATTAAAGCACTAGATAAAAAAGTTTGTGGTATGGTTGGTAGTCAAGAACAGTTGAAAAAGTATAGTAAGTTTACTTCTTAATTAATTTAAGTTTATTGTAAAGATTGAATATTAATTTTTCCCAGTTATTCTCTTTTTGTCTCAAAAGTGTAACCGAATTATACCAATCTGTTTTGTTGCCATCAATGCCCCATCTCCAATCTGTTGGTTTTCCCAATAAAACCGTTGTTGGTTTATTCATAGTTCCACCAATATGAGCTAATGAAGTATCAACTGAAATTATTTGATCAAGTTCTGAAACTATAATAGCAGTGTCTGACCAATCTTTAATTATTCTATCGCATAAAAAGACATTCTTATATTTTTTAAGTACTTTTTTAGTTTCTTTGTTAATTTCTTTATCAATTATTAAATAGTTATGTTCCTGAATTGAAAACAACTTTTCAAATATTTTTAAATCAATAGATCTTCCACAATCATAAGGGTGTTTTTTATTGCCTTTCCATGAAACACCAATATTNACTTTTCTNTTAGAAATAATTTTTTGTAATTTTTTTTGAAGAGAGTTTTTATTTTTTTTAATTTTTTCTATATCTATAGAAACTTGTGATGGAATTTCATCCTCAATATTTAATAGATGAGGAATATTAAATATAAAAGTTTTGAAATCAAAATTTTTAATTTCTTTGGCAGTTACTGTTCCNGTTAATTTAACATTTTTTCCAATATCAGTGTATTTTAAAAGCTTAATCATATCTTCTGCGCCAAAGGCGGTTATTGAATGTCCCAAATCGGCAAGTGGTTTTAGATATCTATAAAACATTAAGTAATCACCGAAACCTTGTTCAAAATAAACAAAGATTTTGTAACTTTTATTTAAAACTAAATCATTCATCTTTAAATTTTTTATTTTTCTTATTTCATTAGTTAAATTTTTATAATTTATTCTTTGTGAATCTTTTATTTCACTAAAAAGTTTGAAACCCATTTTTCTATCACCTAGAGATAAACTAAGAAGAGATAGATTATTAATAATTTTTTGATCTTTTGGGTGAAGTCTAAGCCCTTCAAGATATAGTTCTTTTGCTTCTATATGTTTTCCAAACTCTTGTAGAATAATCCCTGATAACAAAATAACGTTTGGATGATTTTGAGAAATACTAAGAGCAGTTTCTAAACATAAGCAAGCCATTTGAATATTTCTAACTAGAAAATATGCATAACCAAGATCAGTCCAATATATTACATTTTTTGGTTCTTTTTTTAAGCATTCTTCAAGATATTTGATTCCTTTTTCTCTTTCTGCTTGATTTAAATGAAATTTTCCTCGAAGACTTAGAAGGGTAGGGTTATCAGGTAATACTTTTAAGGCGTCAAATAATGTTTTTTCGTATAATTCATTTTCTTTTAGAATATCTAAAATACTTAACATGAAGTGATGAGCCCCAGCAAAGGAAGGATCTTCTTTAAGCATAAATCTAATTCTTTGTACTGCACCCGCTGAATCTCCATTTGAAAAGTCATCAACTGCTACTAAAAAATTTCCAAAATCATGTTCATTTTTATTTCTAAAATATAAATCACCCTGGTATTTAACCATTTTGAAATTTTTTTTGTCCTTAACTGCAGGTACAAACTTTCCAATATGNTCGTCAAGCATTGGAATGAAAGATGTATGTTTTTTTGGATTAGATGATTCAATATTTTGCATAATTTATAACTTCAATTTTTGTGCCAAACTTTGAGTTTGTTTATAACTGTTTTTTTAGATTGTAATATGATTTATGGATTGTAATTCTGTTAATTTTTGATCAAATATTCTTATATTTGAAGGTATATTAAGGTTTAAATTAACTTCTTTTGGATTATAATTTTTTGGTAAATTATAACTTAATCCTATTGTTTTTTGATACCGCCCAGATTTATCTTTTTCTATAACTATTTTCCAAATTTCACAGTTAAATAAAAATAAACCAGAAGATGAGACTGTATTCCCCATTTTTAATTCTATTGGTGATCTGTTATTATGTTCCTTTGACCATTCATAACCAGTTTCTGTTCTTTCTTTCAATCGAAAATTTTTATCCTTTTTAACTATAAATGAATTTTCTGCCAAATTTAAAGACATCATTTTTCCTTTTTTACAATCAAAACCTGCATAGATTAGATTTTGAATTAAAACTGGTAGAATACAAGTTGAAATTTGTCCTTCAACAAAAACCTCTGCTGGTTCTTTGGGTCCAGAAATAATCAAATAACCCTCTTCACTNAGTATGTCGTAGATTTTATCAAGAAAAAAACCAGTATTTCTTTGATATTGAATAATATGATTACAAAAGATCANATCATATTGTTTTTTAAACCGCTTTTTTTTAAACTCTGAATTTATTTTTTCTTTTTTAAGAACATCTAAATTATAATTAAAATTATTGAGAATATTTTTAATATTGAAATTTTCCTCACCAAGTAAAAGAGCATCTTGACAGCTATCTGGTCTCATNGAATTTTCAGAAATTAAAAACTCAAGTATAGCAAAGATTCCTTTATCTATTTTTTTACTATTTTTTAATTCATAATTTTTCAGCATAAATTTATACCTTAAAAGTAACTATTCTTTGTTTGCGCTCATTCAATCTTTTTTTATTTTGATCAAAAATATAAAACTGACTGTCAATAACGAAATCAATAAGAAATTCTTTATATTTATAATCTTTTGGTAGGTTTAAGCTTAATCCACAATCTTCAGTTGGAAAAATACCTAACTCTCCAGAACTTAAGTTTTCAATTTTCCAGACATCACAATTTTCAAGAAATAAACAAATATTTTTTATTTTACTATTATTTATAAGTTTAAATGCCGATCTTGCTTGATGTTTATCTGACCACTTATAAGTGCTTTCTAATCTCTCTTTAATATTAAAATTTCTAGCTTTCTTAACAATAAATGAATTTTCAATACCACCCAGTGATAAAATTTTTCCATTCTTACAATCAAACCCAGAAAAAATTAAATTTTGTAAAAAAATTGGTAGGATCGTACTCTGAATATGACCTTCAACAAATCTTTCCGCTGGATGTTTAGGTCCAGAAATTACTAATATTCCATTATCAGATAAAATATCGTAGATTTTATCTAAAAAAAATCCAACATTTCTTTGATGTTCGATAACATGAGAACAGAAAATTACATCATATTTTTTTTTAAACTTATAGGAATTAAAATCAGCATTGATTTCTGCAGATTCAACGTACTTATCTATTTGATCCACTTTCAATCCAAAATGTCGCATTATCTCTGTATGATTTCCGTGAGAACTTCCTATATCTAAGGCATTATTATAACAATTAGGGATATTTTTATTTTCAGCAATCAGAAATTCAAGTAACGCAAAAAAACCCCACTCAATTTCAATTCTATTATTAAATTTTAATGTATCTAACATACTTGTTAATATCAGCAATTTTTATTCCAAGTTTATGANTTTCTTTGATATTTTTTATTTTAAAAATATGATATTATTTCTAATTGTTATGTTTTCTTATTCTAAATGTTGAATTTATATTTAATGAGACACGGTAAATCTGACTGGGAAAGTTATCTTGGAAATGACTTTTCAAGGAATATTTCTGAAATTGGAATAAAAAAAACTAACTTCATTGGAAGTTATTTGCAAAAAGAAAAAATTAGAATAAAAAAAATAATTTGTTCTCCTTCTACGAGAACTAGAGAAACAATGGAATTAGTACTTAAATATTTAGACTGTAAACCAGAAATAGAATTTGTAGAAAAAATATATTCAGGTAATGAAATTGATTTATTAAAAGTTTTAAAATCCAACAAAAATAGCTGTACTTCTATTTTGGTAATTGGACATGAACCTACATTATCAAGTTTTATTGAAACAATCTCTGATGATATTAATAATTCAATATTTAAAAAAGCAACATGGAAATTTTCAACATCCAGTCTTTTTAATTTTTGTTTTGAGACTAATCAATGGGATGGAATATCATCTTTTAATTCAGAAATTAAATTTTATTTAAAACCTAAAATTTTGTAAAAGTTAAAAATTTTTTAGATATGCTTTAGTGCATTTTTTTTCTTTTTTAATTTGATTTAATTGAACATTTTTATAATCTTTTAAAGAATAAATCATTTCATCATTTTTTGAAATTAACTTTAGAACATTTTTNACATTCTCTTCTGAAAAGAGAATATTAGATTTATGAATATCAGAAATTATTTTTTTTCTTAATTTATCTAAATCACTTACATGTTCATGCCTTCCTTGAACAATATAACTCGAAATCTTTTCTGAAATAGTATCCAGCCTTTTAAGTTGTTCATTAACCCAAAACTTTTTGTTTTGATTAGATTTTTGCGGGTTTACCATTTATATCCTCAAAAAAAACTTGGTTTAAAGCATTAATAGATTTGTTAATATTTTCTTTTATATTTTTACTAAAACCACTAATTAACTGCTGTCTACAAAATTCATAAATTTGAAATAATTGTGTGGCCAGTTTACCACCCTTATCAAAGTCTAATGTTGTTTGTAAAGTGTAAATAATAATTAGTGCCTTACTAAAATATTTTGATTTAATTGTTGTTTTTTCATTTTTCTCAATACAATTAACGACAACGGTCATAGATTTGTTAAGTTCCTTAACCATTGTTTTTACAACCTCAATTGGGTTCTTTACTTCATTATGAGATTTTTCAACCTTTTTATAATAATTTGTAGCTTTATTGTAATTCATTTTTTTTGTGATAATAATTAAATATGGTAAATCTTAATCCAGTTGATAATTTAAATATTGTTCCTAACCAGAATTTTGCAAATCATGTGCCACAATTTGCTAATCGAAATTCNATAACACCCGTTCAATTTCTTCATAATCCAAATGCTTATGATTCAAGAAATAATCAAGCAAAACGGTCTCATCCTTTGCTGGCACCCTCTTCAGGATCCTCTGCAGAGTCATACTTAAAGTCAAGAAACTCAAGTTCACCTTTTTATATTCATAATGAAGCTGCAACTAAATATGCAATGATTTCTGCTTTGGCAATAAAAAGCAAAGATATTAAAGCAAGAGAAATGATGGTAGCTTAGCTTTTATGCTCAATATCCATTTGCTTTTGGTGAGTTTCTACAATAATTTTTAATAAGTCACTTTCTCCAATAACTCCAAGAATTTTATTTTCTTGGGAAACTATAGGAATTGATTCTCCAACAAAGTTTTTGCACAAATTTATTGCGTTATAGATATTTTCATCTGAATTAAGTTTTAAATATTTTATTCTTTTTAAGTCTTTTAATTTAATATTATTTTTTGAATTCAATAATTGAGGTAGTGAAATTTTATTTATAAGGATTTGTTTATTATCCAATACATATCCCTCAGAATAACCAGATTTTGACAGAATTTTAACAGCTTCATTTGTATTATGATTTTCTTTGAGAGTACAATAATCTTGGTGTTTTATTTTTGTTAACTTGAGATTCTTAAGAATCAAATTTTCGTCTCCAATCTCTAAATCAATATCTCTATTTAAAAGTACTTTATCAAAAACGGATTGTCCCATTAATTTACTTGATATCAAAGAAGCAAAAACAATACTTACACCGGCAGCNAGTGTTGCTTGATAGTCTGAGGTTAATTCTAAAATTATCATCATATTTGCTACTGGACCTCCAATAACGCAACTTCCAACAGCTGCCATGGATGCTATTGCATATAAAGCAATGTTGGTGTCTGGTAATAAAACTTTAAATGAGACTCCTAAAATAATTCCAGTGCAAGCTCCTAAAAATAGGGCAGGGGCGAAAACACCTCCAATAAGGCCCATTCTTAGACAAATAGTAGTAAGTAAGAGTTTAAAAATTAAAAAATAAATAGCTAATTTTAAACTTATATTTAATGATAAAATATCAAGAATTGTAGAAGTTCCTAAGCCAGTTACTTCTGGAATAAAAATACCAACTATACCACAAATCATTCCAGCAATTGCAGGCTGAAATGTAGGTGTAATTTTAGATATATCGGGGAAAAATTTTTTATGAGTTAATGCTTTCATATAAAAAACAGCAACTATCCCACAAATTAATCCTGAAAAGATTAACGCTGGAAACTCTTTTAAAGAATTTAAGCCGCCAATTGATGATGAAAGAATTGGTTCAAAACCAAAAAAGGTTTTAGAAATAAAATAAGCTATGACAGATGAAATAAGTATTGGAGAAAAAGATGCGAGTGATTGGTGTCGAAGAATTACTTCTCTTGCAAATACTAACCCTGCTATTGGTGCTCCAAATCCTGAGGAAATTGCAGCNGCTACTCCTGCTCCCAAAAAAATTTGATAATTTCCAACTTTTTTAAATATATTTTTTATTTCTGCTCCAATGGTAGCACCAAAATGAACAAGAGGTCCATATTGTCCAACAGAACCTCCAGCAGAAATGGATAAAATTGAAGAAAATGATGTTAAAAAACCAGTTTTAATATTTAATGGATTATTTTTTGTATGAACTGCCAAAATAACATCTGGTGGTCCATGCCATCTTTGTTCTTTTGTAAAGCTTCTAATTTTTCCAACTAAATAGCCAATTGAACCAGGTATTATTATTATAAAAAATAAAAATTGAACCGGAAAATTTAAAATCTCAGAAAAATTTTTGAAATTATATTCAGAATTGATNGCTACTTTTGAAAGAAAGTTAACCAAAAATAAGAAAAGTTGAACACTTAATGAAACAACAGTACCTATTAGAGTACCAAGAAAAATTACAGAGAAAATCTTAATAAACATGACCCCTAAATATTAGGGGTCATTNTACNTATAATCAAAACTTATTTTTTAAAATCTCTGATTTACTGGAATTGAATTCCAAGACTCAAGAAGAGTATCAACAATTTCTGAAGCAGGCTTCACATAGTTCATTGACTCATTATCTTGAATTGTTTTAGACATGTATCTGATATATCTGTACAACCAAATTAAGTTAGCACTAATTTCACCACCTTTATCAATATTGACACAGGATTGAAGTTGAAACACTATTTTTGAAATTTTTTCAGCTTTTTCTTTTGCTTTTGGAGTAACTGAAAGATCCTCAAAAAGAATTNTTTTTAATTCTTTCATTTCTTTTTGTAAACCTTTGTACATTTCATTTATAATTTCGTATTTAGTAAGTTTGGTATCTTGTATTGTTTTTTTTACTAAATTACCTTTNTCTTCCAAGGTTTTTTCTTTTTCCGCGATTTTTTGATATTCACTATTTTTCATTCCATTAACTCCTAAGTTGTTATTAACATAAATACTAACGACATATATTAGAATATTTTAGTTTATGCTAACAATTTTAGTTTATCTCTTTCTGTTTGGTTGGTATGTGCTAACATTGCGAGTGCGTAATTATTGATTATGGAATTTCTGGTTAATTTTGCAGTTTCTAAAGCAAAATCTGTGTCTTGTAAATTCGATGCAGCTTGAAGCAAATTTGCAGAAGAAGCACTTGCAATATTTTGTTGTGCTANGAGTGTTACAAGTCCTCCAGCAACATGACCAAGTGATTGGGTTACCTCACCAAGGGCAGTTGCTGCAATAGTATTTGAACCTGTTGCGTCAGAAACGTTGGTTGCGGTTATTCCAGGTGTTGTTTTTATTGTTTGCGAAGTACTTTCTTTATCAACTCCAATAGCAAATGTTTTAGCAGAAGTTCCTAAAACGTTTACGTCGTTAAAAGTGAGTGAACTGACAATAGAGTCAATTGTGTCACTTACTGCTACAGCTTCAGCATTGAGTGCAGCAGTATCGTTTGTATCATTGGTATCAAGTCCATCTGCAATACCAATTTCTTTGAGGCGTGTTGCAAGTGCATTTAATTCCACCAAGGCTTCCTCAACATACTTAAGTAAGTCTATTCCTTGTCCGGTATTTTTTTCGGCAGCATCATAACTTTTTGAATCTGCTATTAATGTATTTGCAAAGCTAGCATTTGAGGCATTTCCTCCATTTATAACACTTAATCCAGTTGCAATTCGAGATATAGCTTCTCGGATATTTATTTCACTTTGCTTNGCTCCGTAAATTGAAACACCTGAATGTGAAGGTATTAAAGCCATAAATAAATATGCGTTAAGCAGCCACAGTTATAAGTTTTGACCAACCCTTATTGATTTCTTTGATAACTGATTCTGCACTTTTCAGGAATGAAATATCTTCATTTTCTTTAGCTCTGAGAACAGCAAATCTTATNTGTTGATAGAGGGCTTGTAAGTTTCTAGCTATTTCTCCACCATGTTTATGATCAAGAGTATTTTCTAAAAAGTAAGAAATTTCTAAAACTTCAACACTTAATTTTTCATGCTCATCATTATTTTTGTCAAATGAGTTTAGTTTTGCTAAAACCACTAAGTTTGTTTGTAGTTTTTTCAGCAACGTTTCTATTACTTTGATTGATTCTAGTGATTTATCAGTAACTATTTCTTTTTTTAAGTCATTTTCCATTATTTTAACCCTATAAAGTTTGTTATAAGATTAAAACGACTAATTATAAAATTTATTTANAAAAAAAAATTATTCTTGATTCAAAGATTATTTTTTAGTTATCTTTAGGCTCAAGCATTGCCGTCAACATATCTCCTGTTTGACTTAAACCTGCAATAGTTGACTCCATCTGACCATATGATTTTTGATATCTACTATACAATGCTTCAATTCTTGCTTCCATTCTAGCTCTTTTATCACTCAATGTTGAAAGACTTTCATTAAATCCAGTGATTCTCTGAGCAATAATACTATCAAATTTTAAATAATCCTCTACTTGTTCGATAGCAAGAGTAAGAAAACTTTTTCCATAATAAACTGTTCCTGAAGTTGTTCCGCTTGCAACTTCTAATGAAATTCCAGTAGGATCTCCTGATGATACAGTATAAGTTGTTCCATCTTTACTAGCACTTACTCCTCCAATAGTATGGGTTGATCCATCTGTTGCAAATGCATATGAACCTGGCTTAGTATTATTAAAATCGTATGTATTAACAGTAATATTTGAATCACTTGTTGACAGTTGATCTGAAAAAAAAGCCCTAACCGTCTCAGAATTATATTCGAATTGTGTTTTTAAATCTGCAGGCCTAAAACTTAATGTGCCGTCTCTTTGAGTTCTAATTCCTAGATTTGACAAATAATAAGGCCCATTTTCATAACCAGCAATTGTCATTGAGCTAAGACTTCTCATTGCCGTTTGAATTGATCTCAAAGTACTGTCACCATTTAAAGCACCATCATTTTCCGAATCAGTTTCATCATGTTGTCCTAATATTTTAAGGTTTTCCATAACCTCATTATAAGTAAAAACATAGTTTTCAACAATNTCATTAACTTCAGTTAAATCAACCTCACTAGTAATACTAATTGCATCACTACTAGTTTTTAATAATTTAAGAGTAAAACCAGTAATTGCATCGGTAACTGTATTAGATGATCTTGTCATAGAAATACCATCAAGCGTAAATGCAGAGTCAATCCCAGAAACTCTTTGTGTTAAATTTGAAGTGGTTGCATTATAATCATATCCAATACCACCAACGGTTGAAGCAAGGTTTGATGTAGCTGCTACTTTCATCTCATTACTTGCACCGGATTCGCTTTTTAACATTAACATATAAGCACTACCAGTATAAATTACAGATGCCAGAACATCAGGAGTTCCATCAGTATCTGAATCAGTAGCTGCTGCGTTAATCATATCTCTTAACTGGATAAGTGTAGTTGAAGCAGTTGTTGTAACTGAAATTTGAGACTGACCATTTGTAGTAAGGGTCTGTCCTCCACCCGAAGTAGGGTCTGCACTCCAAGTTCCAAAATCAATTGTTAAAGTGCCTGATCCAACCGTTGCTGTTGAAGAACTATAAGATGGACCTGTAAGAGTATGTTGTTTAGCAAGTGTTTGGATAGTTAAACTTGAATTTGTTGTAGCACCTGCAGCATTATTATTCGCTGTAAAAGTTGCAGAAAGTTTATCACTAGAATCTCCTGAATAACCACTACTACCCTGAGTTTGTAGTTGAACTAAAATATCTTTATATGTTTTGAAATCACTTTTTATTTTGGCNAGAGCACTAATTTTTGCTTTTGCAGATTCTTCACCTTTTTCTATAGTATCTTTAGTTCCTGCAGTATCAGCATCCACTAACGCATCAATCAATTTTGTTGTATTTATTCCTGATCCAACACCTATAGTTGATAAAATTTCAGTTCTATTTTCAGACATATCTGATCAACGACATGGTTTCAAATTTTTTTATCCTTGGAAAAGAACTAGAACATTTTGCATAGTTCTTGAAGCTTGAGCTATCATATTCATCGCTGATTGTTGAAGAATCTGTGCCTTAGATAATTTAGATGATTCAAGTGCAAAATCAGCATCTTGAATTCTTGATCTTGAAGCAGCCTGATTTTGGGAAACATTTGTTAAATTATCAATAACAACATTCATACGACTCATAATTGCACCAAATTTTGCTCTTTCCATATGAACTCTATCCAATGCTCTATCAACAACTTTAAGAGCATCCACTGCTCCTGCCATAGTTTTAATATCAATTCCAGCAATTGAATTTAGTGATGAAGCAACTGCTGATGAGGCAAAAAGACCTCCATCATTCGCTGGTGTAATCGAAAATGTTTGGGATGAGTGAAATGTAACTTCACCACCGACTCTAAAACTATCAGTTGTAGCAGTAGAATAATCTTCATCAGTAATATCAACAGTTGTTCCTGTTGTATCTTGTTTGAAATTCATACCGGTAGCTTGAAATTTAGTAGTGTTTACGTTTGTGGTAACACCTGCAAAATCAACACCTTCAATTACTATATCATATCCTTCGTCTTGAACTAAGACTAAGGAATTTGAAGCTGCATTTAAAGTTCCAACAATACCCGTAACAGCACTATATGCATTAATTTGGTCTCTTAAATCTGTTAAATCTGAAGTAGCTACAGCGCTTCCAATACCTATTGCCGCTGAAATAGATTGAGCTGTACTATTTTTTCCATATAAATTCATTGTAACAACTTTACCAGTTCCTTGCATTGCACTGACACTTGATACTACTTGAAGTTTTACTTGAGTTGATGCTGTAGCAGAAACACCAGTAGAGTCAAAATCATCATTAACTAAATTTGCCACTTGTTTTGCTGTATCTCCTGCAGCAACTAAAATTTGTTTACTGCCCAATAAACCAGTAATTGTAAAGTCATCTGCATCAACTGTAAGACTTGTGATAGCTGCTGCTGTGTCTCCAGCTAATACATTCTGTGCTAAACTAGCATCACCTGATGTTTGTTCAGTTGTTGCTTGATAAGCTCCTAAATAATCATTTCTCATATTTGCAATGGAAATAGTAGCTTTTTCTCTTTCATGTGCTCCTATTTGGAATCTTCTATCAGCAAAGGTACCGTCTAAAACAGCAATTTCATTGAATGTAGTATCACGCGTAACGCGATCCATTTCATCTAATAATTGATTGACCTCTGTTTGTAAATAAACTTTTTGTTCAGCATTAACAATGTCCGTTGCAGCTTGTATTGATAGTTCTCTAATTCTTTGTAATGCAGAAGAGGCCTCATCGAGTGCACCTTCAGCAACTTGAGCCATTGACATAACATCTGCAGCATTTCTTACTGACATATCCAGAGCTCTGATAGTCGCAGTCATTCTGTCAGATATAGCAGCTCCAGCTGCATCATCACCCGCATGATTAATTCTTTTTCCTGTGGAAATTCTTTCCATGGCGCTGAGCATTTCCCTTTCAGTCTTTAAAAGACTTTGCATGGATGCTCTCGTTCCCATACTAGTATTTATACTCGGCATAATTAGTAACTCCGTTTTCTTATTATTACGAAGTAGAAAACTGCAAATCTAATGCCAAAAAAAAAGGAGAGTGTAGTTTTTCCACACTCTCCTTTAAAACTACTATATGTAGTAGATTATTATTGTAACACAGACAATATAGCTGATTGAGCTTGGTTTGCCTGAGCTGACATAGCCATTGCAGCTTGGTTTAAAATCGAGTTTTTAGTTAACTTAGCAGTTTCTAGAGCAAAGTCAGTATCCAAAACTCTTGAACCTGTTGCAACTAAGTTAGCACCTGTTGCACTAGCAGCGTTTTGCATTGATTTTAAAGCAGTTAAATCTGCTGCAATATTACCTAAAGCAGTAGCAACTAAAGATAATGCTGTATCAGCAGTAGCTCTGGCAGTATCACCAACTTGAATATTAACAATAGTGGTAATTGAAACACCTGCACCAGCTGTATGAGTTTGTGTAACATCAGAACCATTGTATGCAATAGCTACTGATTTAGATGCATTTGAATCAATTACTTCAACGCCATTATATAACGTGTTATCAAGAACGGCATCAATAGTTGCTGTAATTGCAGTTACTTCAGCATCTATTTGTCCTTCTTGAGTAGTTGATAAAAGAGCAGAGTTATCATTTGCTACACCAAGTTCACGTAGTCTTGTTAGAAGGTTGGCAACTTCAAAAAGAACAGATTCTCCAGTTTGTAAGTAAGAAATACCTGATTCTAAATTTCTTGCAGCAGCAGCATAACTTTTACCATCTGCGTTAGCAGTTAATCCAACAGAAAGTCCAGCAGCATCACCGCCATACATTCCTCGAACACCAGTTGAAAGTCTTGAAATAGACTCATTCATACCATGACGGGCTTTTGTAGCTGCACTTGCAGCCATGTGGGCTCCGATTGCGATATTTGATACGGAAGGCATAATTTTTCTCCTTTTTTAAAAAATTATTGTATTACTGATAGCACAGCAGCCTGAGCATCATTTGCTTGAGCAACCATGGCCATTGCAGCTTGGTTTAATATTGTATTTTTAGTAAGACTAGCTGTTTCCATTGCATAATCAGTATCTTGAATTCTAGCAGCGGCTGCATTTAAATTTGCAGCAGTTGAAGAAGCAACAGATTGATATCCTTTTAGTGCAGACATCCCTGCAGCTACTTGACCTAATGCAGTACCAACTTCTGATAAACCAGTATCTGCAGCAGTTTGAGCTTTAGTAGCATCAGTAGCCATTGNAGTAAAAGCAGCTGTTTGTCCAACTGTAGAGNTATTACCTGAATCATCAANTGCTATAGCAATATCAGCATCACCGACAACAACTAAACCNTTAAACTTAGTTTGAGCAGCAACATTTGTAAAAGCAGATGCAATTGCAGCAGCTTCAGCATTAAGAGCAGCTAAGTCTGAAGTAGATAGTAAGTCATTGTTTCCTTCTGCAACACCAATTTCTCTTAGTCTTGTCATTAATCCGGCAAGTTCTAAAAGCACAGATTCTGCAGCTTGCAAGAATGAAATACCGTCTTCGGCATTTCTCGCAGCAACAGCAAAACTTGCTCCTTTAGCACCAATTGAATTAGCGATTGATTGACCAGCGGCATCACCACCGTACATTGAACGAACACCAGTAGATAGTCTAGTAATGGATTCATTCATGCCGTGTCTAGCCTTTGAGGCAGCGGCACCCGCCATAGCGGCGCCGACGGCAATATTTGAAACTGAAGGCATATTATATTCTCCTTATTATTTTTAACTATTTATATTTTTTTCCATCAACAATAAGTTTTCCTTAACTTTTGTTAAACTGATAAACGACACAACAAGAAAAGGTTTAGNTTTATGTAAAAAAAAAGAAATTTATTTTTTATATTTTTTTTTAAGAATTTATTTTGTATATTTCATATTANACTTACATTTTAAAATATGGCAGATAAAACTAATTTATTTTGTCCAAACTGGTTGTTTGAAACCTCTGTTGGACTAACAATNTACGACTACATTACTAAAGAGTATTCTTTGGAGATGGTTGCTAAAAAATTTGCCGAAGGCTTAAGCAAAAATTATCAAGAAATTCCCTATGAGGAAATATCATCTCCAGCAGAGGAGTGTGTTCGTTTTATGGCTGAATTATCTCAATCAGAATTTGAGGCTCATGAAAGGGCTCTTCATTTTGTTCATTACAGGTTTAAATTTGATGGAATAAAGGGTGCAAGGAAACTTAAAGGTTTATTTGGTAGTGCATTCGATGGAACTAAAGAAAAAAAATATAATGAAGAAAAGACTTTCAAAGATTTTAAAGCATTTGTTTTTTCACTAAGAAATGGAAGTGTTCCAAAAGCCCCGAGTGGATGGAATATTTNTAATGAAAAAGACTTAGATTTTTTTGGTGAAATTNTTAAAGGTGATTTTTCAATTTCAGANCTTCTTTAAGATATAAAATCAAATAAATTTAATTGTGANATTCTTACAAATGCTTTTTGTGAAGCTTCTTGGGCTGTAATAGATGATTGTAGTTGAGTTACCAACTCAGANAGATCTGCATCTGATAAATCACTAACATCCTTTTCAATTTGAATTTTTCTATCAGCCATTACGTCAGCCTGTCTTTCTGNTGAATTAACTCTTGCACCTATTTTTGCTCTTTGATTGGCTAGGTGAGTTTGAATTGTAACTAATTCATCTAAACGACTTGCAATAGTTTGATCATTATCATAAACAATCTGATTATTACCTAAACTTGAACCTGCTGCATCAATAGCTTGAAAATTAAAATAAGAGGTAGGGGCTGNCTCAGATATTGTTTTACCCGGAACTCCAACATTACTTAATGTAATGTCGTAAGAATAATTATTTGTAAGTACGAGAGTTTTATTGCTATCCTCAAGCGTGGCTACAATATCTAAATCAGCTGCGTTAATAGCTGTTCTAAGATCTGATAAATCATTTCCTGTAATATCAATACTAAAATCAACTGACTTAGCACCTGAAGTTATTGTGAAAGAATATGTTCCAGGATCTTCATTTGTAAGTGTAATTTTAGCCTTTCCCGGAGCCTTAGCAGCTTCTACACCACTATTAGCTGTTCTAATTGAACGACTTATATTATCAATGGCAGCGAATAAATCTGTTGATACACCACTACTAGTCACAATATCTTGAAAAACTGATGAACCATCAAGAGTTGTTTCAATCATACGACTTTCTGAAACAGCTAAGCTTACTGTGCCACGATCACCATTATATTTAACTAAACCATCAGAGTTCATCTCGAATGCGATATTTTTTGACTTATATCCTGAATATATATAAGAACCAGAGGAATCTTTTGTATTTGAAAGAGAAAGTAACTCCTTTTTCAGTTCATCAAATTCATAAGCAATAGCTTCACGATCACCAGAACTTAAAATATCACTTGCTGCTTGAATAGCTAATTCGTTACATCTTATAAAAACATTTGAAGCTGCATCAATCGTATCATCCATCAACTGAAGTCTACTTAAAGCAAGATTTGTATTATCAATATATTGATTAACTTGNTTTTTAACATCAGTTAATCCAGACAATTCTACTGCACCAACTGGATCATCTGAAGCAAAAATAATGTTTTTACCAGTTGAAATTTTTGTTTGAATTTTTTGAACATCCTCCATTTGCCTGGAGAACTGTTTGATTTGTTGTTCACTAAATAATTTATTACTTATTTTCATAATATTAACTAATTAATTATTAGCAAATTCTATGCCTAAATTTTATGACTTGATAACATTCATTAGAGAAGTAAATAACTCTCTAGCAGTCTGAAGAATTCTTGCATTAGCTTGATAAGCTTGTTGAAACTGCATTAAAGCTGCCGCCTCAGCATCCATTGATACACCAGATCTTTCATCCTCAAGAGCTTCAGCTTCATCCTTTGATGATTCAGCAGTTATTTGAGTCATTTCTGCACTTCTTACCGTGGAACCTATTTCTGCTACAGTTGCATTAAAAATATCTTGAAAGCTTCCTGAATTAATTCCATTTATATCAGATTCTTGTAAATCAATCATTTTTAGAATATTTCTATTATCTCCGGTACCTTGACTATTATTGGCAATAAAGAAAGTATCGTTGACCTTGTTATCTCCGACAAATTCCAGTGTTTTTCCAACAACATTAATCTTACCACTTTCTGGTATTATTCGAGTTGCAATAGAGTGAAGAGTTCCAGTTTCATATACTTGAACCTTACTAGAATTTGAAGAGTCAACAATCAAGGTATATTCATCCAAAGAAGTTGAGGGGTTTACCTCGCCATAATTAGCAGAAATTTTTCTTGCTCCACTTCCAGTCATTAAAATAATTAGATCTTCAGGAGGGAGTTGTGAAATTTCTAAGTTACTACCTGCAATTGAGTCTATACCATTTGTAGGTATTGAAACATCAATTGATGAAGAACCTAAAAGGTCTGATGAAATTGAGGTTAACTTTAATTCATCATTAATAACATTTGCTTGAATTAGATTAGTTTTAAAACCCAAGGTTTCAGCATTTGTACCATCAGAATTAGTTGTGGTATCAATTGTTATAGAATTTTTATCTGATTCTTTGACAATTACTATTTGTGCATTTGTATCACTTACTTGATGAATTTCTGCAGTCACCCCAATAGATGTAACAACTGTTCCAGACACATTTGAACCACTTACTGAATAATCACCATTATATATCTTAGCTACAACTGTTGAAAAAGTATCTGATGAATTACCACCTCCTCCACCAAAACTTAATAATGTTGCAGTATCAGCTGTAGCATTTGCAAAAGATGAAGCCAAACTAAAAGTATTTGCATCAACTACTTTTGCATAATATGAAGTTCCTCCAGTTAACCCAGTTAGAGTTGTTCCTGCAGCAGTATAAAGAATTTTATCTCCTGTTTTGAAACCATGACCAGTTGACGTAATTGTAGTTGAACTGCCACTGATACCCGAAGTATTTACAGTTTTAGAATTCTTATCAAAGCCAATATCATAGGGCGTAGAACGGTCTAAAGTAAAATGCATATGAGTTGAACTTACCGATGGATTTGTAACAGATGTTCCTGTTATTGTCGTTGTAATATTTGAACTAGTCATTCCAAATTCAGAAGCATTTGAATCATTAATACTATCAGTTGGAAACGAAAATTGAGAAGCTGAAATAATTTGACCTGCAGATAAATATAAATTTTTTCCTGGATCAAATGTATCCAGTGCATTACCTCCAGAACCTCCTGTAATGGTAATTGTAGAAGGTGAGGCGTTTGTAGCTAACGCATATGTAGAGGCTAATTTAAAATTATGATCATCTGTTTTAACAACATAATATGTTGTNTCATCTGTTAATCCATTTATTGGACTACTAAAATTATCTGTAACACTTCCACCGGTCCCTCCAGTAATTGTAAATTCAGTTCCAGCATTTGCGTTACTTGCTGAAGTTGCTAATTGAAATGTATTCTCATCAACTCTGATAGCATAATAAGTCGTACCATCTGTCAGTCCATTTATTGCAGAACTACCATTTGNTTTATAAATGATTGGGTCTGCCGTTGAAAAACCATGAGATGGAGCAGTAATATTTGTTATTGAAGAAAAAGNAGTTGTATCAACAGTTACCTTTTCAGCAGCATTGTATATTATTGCATCACCAGTTTGAAGACCATGTTCTGTTTGAGTTATTGTATTAGTACTGCTGAAACTTGAGGTATCAACAGTAATAGCGCCAGCATCTTCAAAATATGCAGTAATAAGATCTTTTTCTCCACCAGAAACAATAACTTCACCATTTTCCATAGTTAAAGTATATGTTAAACCATCGTGATTAATTTTAAAACTCGAACCGTTTGCTGGAATAGAACTTACTGAAGTTCCTGAAATTTCAACGGATGGACTATTAGCTCTTAATCCTTCAGCTAATTTTTTTGAGATGATTCCTGGAGTAACGTTNTCATAATTTGAAGCATCAATTGAGGTAGTAAAAGCTGTACCTGTTCCAGTTTGAGGTAAAGTTAAACCATACTTTAAAACTGAACTTGATGCCTCAATTCCATCAGGATGTGATGATGATAGATCACCCTGAAATGTTATTGGTTTTATAGTTTTAGTCTCTCCCGTTACGGAGGTAGTAACTTGCATATANCCATCAGTCAATGCATCCTGGGATCCACTGACCGTTGTGCTGCCAGCGTCATTAGTAGTTGAGATACCAGACGATGATTCAAGTTGTAATTCACCTCCAAATCTTGCGGCTTTATATGAAGAACCATCCATGTCTAAAGAGGCATTTGCGGATGTATAGTCTTTTTTGAGTATATCAATTGTCAATGGATTAGAAAAAATATCTGTTGCACTTCCATTAGCTCCTCCAATTGTAAGAGAAGTTCCAGCAGAGGCATTGCTTGATGAANTGGCTAATTTAAAGGTATTATCACTGACATAAATTGCGTAATAAGTACTTCCACTAGTAAGGTTTGTCATCGCTGTTCCACCTGCTGTATAGATTATTTTATCACCTGTACTAAATCCATGAGATGTAGAAGTTAACGTTGTCCCTGAGGAAAATGAACTTGTATCTATTGTTTTGGAACCTGGTTGAATAAATGATGACATTTGAATGTCATCTCCATTAGTATTTTCCAATATAATATGTTTTTTATCTGTTGATAAATATGCAACTACTCCAGTTTTACCTGAATAGTTGTTAACCTCTGTTGCNAGGTTTGTCATATCTGTAGNTATGACTGAAGCACTGATGGATGCACTTGAGTTTGTTCCTGATTTACTTTCAAGCGTAAAAGAAATAGTTCCATCTGAACTTGGGGCGGGAACTTTTATTCTTGTTAATGCTGTTGCTTCAATTCCAAGATTATTAGCATTTGTATTTATTAAACCAGCTACGTATCCAGCAGAAGATTCAATAGGAACAGATATATTAACTGAACCGGCGTTAGAAGAGGTTACACCTAAAGTATATGCACTTGACACATTACTTGAAGGTACTGCTGATGCTGCTCTTTGAGCACTTACTGCATCACCATCAGCTCCATAACTAATTGTGAAATTTCCACCGGTGGTGGAACGTTCAACTTGAATATTTCTATAATTATTTGTTCCAGTTCCNTTCAAATAGTCAGCACGATATTCTCGTGANGCATTAAAGCCGTTTTCTTCTGTTAGATAAGTTGCAATTTCTGTTGAGGATAAAACTGTTCCTGCTATATGTCTTCCTTCTCTTGTAAATATTTGTAACTCGCTTGCAGTACTGACTGATGGATTTGTAATTACACCATTGATTGTACTTCCTGTAGATACAGTTGCAGTTGAAAAATTTTGATCATTACTNGCTATTGTTAATGTAGATCCACCTCCAGAAGCATGTAAACCTAAACTTTTAAAAGTATGAGAATTTCCGTTTACATCTCTGCTACTATTTAGAATATCTGCAACCTCATTTATATTTGCCACTCCAGTTAAATCAATAGTTACATTACTAGAGTTAGCTAAAGTTAATGTAATACTAGTTAGAGANGTTATATCAGATGAAGATAATCCAAACTGTNCTTTTGGTTGTTCTATATAAGAACTAAGATTTAAATAAGAAGTTCCAGANGGAATAATCGCAGCCCCTCCATCAAGAGAAAATTGTGTAGCGGTAATTGGACTAAGGGAATTTGCAAGAACTTTATCGAGATTGTTCAAAGAAGTTTTATCAACTGAACCTATTAAAGCTAATTCAGATAATTCAGCTGTTCCAAGATTACTAGATGAAGAACTAATTAATGATTTAGATGCAGCAGCAATATCTTGAGGTCTAGTTAATAAAAAATTTATTGCTTTTGAAGAATTAAGAGGCTTCAAAGAAAACTCATCNCCATCAAGAGGTTGACCAAAAAATGATANTTTAAAACCATCTGCATCAATAGTATTCTTTCCTTTATACTCATTAGCTAAACTATTAGAACTGAGTGTCCATTCATCATTATCTTTGGCATAATTTAAACTATAATTTCCTTTTANAATTTTACTAGGATCAGATACTGAAATTTCTACTCCCACACTTGTTCTATTAGTGCTTCCAGCAATTGCTTCTAAACTTGTTACAGAAAACATATCACTTCCATTTTTACCATCTAAATTTAACCCTGATGTATTTATTTCATTAAATTTATTGGAAATTAGATTTGCTAAATTATCTATTTCATTGTGTGTGTCACCTGCAAGTGTATATGCATCTGTTATCCCGCTTAAAATTCCACCCTGTATTTGATTTGTTGCAATTTTTCCATTGCCAAAAACGGGTTGTAATCTATCATCCTTTAATGTTACATCAATATTTGTATTTTCGTTTTTTTCAAGTATTACAGGTCCTGAACCAGTGTTTCCCAAACGTACCGTAGCATCTCCTCTAGCACCATACGATACTGATATTTGAGCAATTTGGGAAATTTGGTCTAATAGTTTATCTCTTTGATCAAGCTTAGCATTTGATGCTTGAGATGTTAAACCAGAATTAAGTAAATCCTGATTAATACCTGCTAACTGTTTAGTTAATAAATTTACTGAAATAACACTTGTATCAGCTCTATCTTTCATTCTTTTTTTTAGATTATCTAATCTATCAGANTATAAATTAAACTGAGATGACAAATCTTTTCCTCTTTCAATGGAAACTATTCTTGGCGCCTGATCATCAGGAGAAGCCGCAATTTCCTGGAGAGAGTTAAAAAAATTACCAATTGATGAACTTAAGTTTGATTCACCAGGTAGTAAAAGATTTTCAAGATCTTTAACTTCTTCTAAATAAGTATTACTTTTTTCAAATATAGCGCTGGTTTGTCTTTTTTTATCAATTAAAAACTCATCAAAAGATCTTCTTATTTCCTCAACACGAACACCAAGACCAGTTTGATCTGAAATTTCTGTAACTCCTCCTCCNGCTCCAGAAACTTCTGCTAATGATGCATCTCTTTTTTTGTATCCGTCAGTATTTACATTGGCAATATTTTGACCAGTAACCGCCAAAGATTGTCTATAAGCCTGAAGACCACTTTTACCTATATCAAATAAACTTGGCATTTAATTACCTATTCACCTTATTTCCAAACTGTCTAATTAGTCCTTCTGCAATTCCAAAATTATGATTTTTTGCTAACGTCTTTGAATATTCTTGATCTAATAGAGATTGATATGTTTCATATGCCTCACTATCCATCAAACCATCAGCTAGTTTTGCAGAACGTGCACTTTTTAACATTTGATTTATAAATATTGACTCAAACTCTTGAGCAACTTCATCTAAAGACATCTCGTTTGATAATTTAGTTTGTGTAGCAGTAGAAAGTTCACTCTTCATGTTGTTTTTCATAGTATTAATACTAATCTCAGTCATAAGTTAAATTCCTATATTATAATTAACTCAGCTCTTAATGCTCCTGCTTCTCTTAAAGCCTCTAAAATTGCAACCATATCTGTTGCTGTTGTACCTGTCTCATTGAGAGCATCAACAAGTGTTTGTAATTCAATTCCAGGATCAAAAACAAATGCTCTTGCTGGTTCTTGATCAACTTCAATTTCTGTATCTGCAGCTGTAGTTGCNGCTGTTCCAGCAACTGTAGCTGAGGTTCCTACAACAGTACCAGTTCCTTCAGATAGAACTTTTGTATCTTCTTTAATTTTTACTGACAGACTTCCGTGAGCGACTGCAGCAGGNGTTATTCTTACATCTCCCCCTATTACTACAGTTCCAGTTCTTGAATTAACTACAACTTTAGCTTTTGGTCTTACTGGCTCAAAACTTATATTTTCCAATAAACCTATAAAAGAAACCTTTTGACTTGGGTCAGAAGGTGTTCTTACTTTAATTGATGTTGCATCTAGAGGAACTGCCACATCAGGTCCAAAGGTTTTATTAATTGATTCTGCGACTTTATTTGCTTGTGAAAAGTCTGATTGATGTAAATTAAGAACAATACTTTTTTTCTCTAAAAACGTATTTTCAACTAATTTTTCAACAGTTGCACCTCCTGGTATTCTTCCNACAGTAGGTGTTCCTTGAATTGTGCTAGAACCATCTGCACCTTCAATTCCAAGACCACCAACAACAAGATTTCCTTGAGCTATAGCATAAACTTTGCCATCAGCTCCTTTTAGAGCGGTCATTAGTAAGGTCCCTCCTTTTAAAGATTTAGCTTTGCCTATGGTTGAAACAGTAACATCTATAGTCTGTCCTGGTTTTGCAAATGCTGGTAGATTACTTGTAACCATAACTGTAGCAGAGTTACTGCCGTCTATATCAGCTGTGCTGGCAATTACTCCAAATTGAGAAATCATAGCAGCAATGCTCTGTTTTGTGAGATTTACACTTCCGTCACCGGTCTTTGCTAACCCAATTACTAGACCATAACCAACTAATTGATTTGATCTTATACCTGCAAAGGATACTAGATCTTTAATTCTGTCTGCTGAAACTTTATTTGAAAGCAGAAAAGGGAAAAGAAAAAGAAATATAATTATTAATTTTTTGTTCATGTTTCTAAAACGGTGAAAGATAAGCAAAATATCGTCCAAGCCATCCTCTAGTTACACTATCATTCATGTCACCAGTTCCAGTATATGATATTTGAGCATCTGCTACTTTTGTAGATGAAACAGTGTTTCCAGAAGAAATATCTTCTGGTCTAATCACTCCGGCTACTCTAATATATTCAGTTCCACTGTTATATGAAAGTTTGCGTTGACCTTTGACTTCTAAATTTCCGTTAGGAAAAACTCTGACAACTGTTACAGAAATAGTTCCAGTTAATGAGTTTGCTTGAGCTGCTGTTCCACTTCCAGTGAAGGCTTGTGTTGTACCTCCCCTTAAATTATTTTCTTTAACACCATCTTTAAAAAATAATTTACCTATAAGTGATGATGGTCCAAAAAGTGCCTCAGGCAAATCAAATGTATAAGCATCAGTTTTAGATAATGTNTCAGAACCTGAGTTTGCAGCAGATAATGATTCTTCTAGGGTGATTGTGATAATATCACCAACGCTTGCTGCTCTTCTGTCTGAAGCAAACAAACCACCTCCACCATTATAAACAGTGCCTTCTGCAGTTGTTTTCATTTCAATATTAGTAAAATCAGGTTGAATACTTTGAAATTCTTCTCCAATTTTTTGTTCCATGTGTGAAGCACAGCTTCCAAGAAATAAAAATAAAAAAATAAATAGTTTAGTCAATTTTTATCTCCTAAAGATTGTTACTTACAAACCTAAGCATTTCATCTACAGATGTAATTGCTTTGGAATTAACTTCATAAGCTCTTTGAGTTTCAATCATATCAACAAGCTCTTGGATTACATTTACATTTGAACTCTCTAATGAACCCTGTATTAATTTACCAAAACCTGCTGCAAATGGATTTTCTAAAACAGGAGGTCCACTGGCAGTTGTTTCTATATAGAAATTTTCACCAATAGGTTGAAGACCTGTTCTATTTTGAAAGTCCGCTAATTGTAACTGACCAACTTCCTGAGCATCTACCTGATCAGGTATTTGAACCGATACTATTCCATCTGAAGAAACATTAATTTTTGTTGCTTCAGCTGGTATAACTATTTCTGGTTGAATTATGAAGCCGCTACTGGTAGTTAATGTACCNTCATTATTCCTTGCAAAAGCACCATTGCGTGTATAAACAATTTGTCCGTCAGGAAGTAAAACCTGAAAGAATCCACCTCCATCAATTGCTAAGTCTAATGAGTTATCGGTTGAAACAATGCTACCTTGGGAATGTAATTTATTTGAGTTAACAATATTTACTCCTGTTCCAACAGAAAAGCCAGAGGTTAATTCTGTATCTACAGATGTTTGAGCACCACTACTTCTTATTACTTGATATAGTAATGATTCAAAGTTAGCTCTATCCCTTTTAAATCCATTTGTATTCACATTAGCTAAGTTGTTAGAAATTATTTGCATTCTAACTTGTTGTGCGTTTAAACCCGTTTTTGCAACGTGCATTGCATTAGTACTCATTTGTAGACCTCATATATTAAAATTATACGTTTGATCTGCAAACCCTATGCCATTAAATTCTTTTCAAAATAATTAAAAATTAAAAAAAAATTATGCATTGCCAAGAGGATATTTTTTTGCTTTTTTAAAACTTTCTATTCCTTTAATAGTTATATCATTTGAGAATTCTAATATTTTTTCATTTTCAAATTCACTAATTCCAATTCTTATTGCATTTGATAATGCAATAGCTTGAAAAATATCACCTTCGGATATACCATCTTTTTTTTTTGTTTCTTGATCTATNAGGTTTAAGATTTTTTCAAGCAATACAGATGTCTTATTAATATTCTGAGTACCTTTATGAAGATTAAATTGAATATCAATATTTTGATTTTTAGTTATAATTGAAAAAAGAAGCTTTTTTGACATATTTAAAAAAATATTTTTTTTAACCTTATAATATATAATATAAATTATATATGAATCTTTCTTTTCCTTTTTTTATCACTTTTTTTTTATTAATTGCTTTCTTTGCTCCAGATTTTTTATCAACTTTAAAAGGTCTAATCCCTATTTTGCTTGGTTTGGTTATGTTTGGTATGGGCATGACGATAGAATTCAAAGATATAAAAAAGGTTATAGATAATCCAAAATGGTTGATTGTNGGAACAGTTCTTCAATTAACAATAATGCCGCTTCTTGCTTATCTTTTGGTGAATTTTTTTGAGTTGTCTAATGAATTATTTTTGGGTTTTATAATTTTAGGTAGTTGTCCAGGAGGCACAGCATCTAATGTTTTTTGTTATTTGGCAAATGCTAATTTACCTTTATCAATAACATTAACTATTACTTCAACGGTCTTGGCTACTATCTTAACTCCACTGTGGATTTTTATTTTAGCAAAACAAACTATTCAAGTTAACTTTTGGAGTTTAGTCCAATCTACTTTTTGGATTGTATTATTTCCATTGATAGATGGTTTTGTCATAAGGAAAATTTTAAAAAATAAGTTAAATAATATGCTTAGATTTTTCCCAAAGTTTTCAGAATTTTCCATTGCATTAATAATAGGAATAATTTTTTCAATCAATAGTAAGTCACTACATGAGATTTCTTTGGTCTTAATAATAGTAATATTATTACATAATATCCTTGGATTTCTTCTAAGTTTTGTAGTTTGTTCTTTATTAAACTTTCCAAAAGATATAAAAAAAACTATTACTATAGAAGTAGGAATGCAAAATTCAGGACTGGGTATGGCTCTGTCTTTATTTCACTTCGGTAAAATAGTTGCTTTGCCATCTGTAATATTTAGCTTATGGCATAATGTATCAGCTATGATATTAATCAATATTTGGAAGATTAAGGATAAAGATACTTAACTTTGATATTGGATTTTGTTTAATTCTAAATTATTATTAAAAGTCTTTAATTTTACNGTAGGAGAAAAAATGGAAATTAGTGCAAAGAATCAGATAAAAGGAAAAGTTAAAAATGTTACTCATGGACAAAGTTATTCACAAATTGCCATTGAGCAAACAGACGCAGACGGAAATGAGACAGGAAGTTTTATTCATGCGGCTATTCCGGTGGATATAGCTAAAAAAATGGCTTTAGTTAAAGACACGCATGTTATTGCTATTTTTCCCGCAGCAACTGTAATAGTAGCAAAGGAAAACTAATCTTTTTAAACTAAATGTATGTCTGAATTTTCGGAAGTTTTGAATAGTTCTGCAAGACTAATATTTACTCTTGATTCAGATTTTTTTGAAATAATTACTTTATCCCTAAGTATTTCAATTACAGCTTTGGTAATTTCAACGTTGATAAGCTTGCCAATCGCTGTATTCCTTGCAACTAATTTCTTTTATGGGAAAAGTGTTGTTATTTTAATGTTTAATTCTTTTATGGGGCTGCCTCCAGTTTTAGTAGGCCTNTTTTTATATGTTTTNTTTTCTAATTCTGGACCCCTAGGTTTTATTGAAATCCTTTACACTCCAAAAATTATGATCTTAGCTCAGATAATTTTGATTGTACCTATAATAGTTTCATTAAGTCAGCAAGTGTTAGAAGAAATGTATTTAGAGTATAAAGAATTATTACTTTCCTTGGGAGCAAATAGTAAAGAGATNATGNCCACTATTTTATGGGATTCAAGATATTTACTTGTAACAAGTATACTTGCTGGACTTGGAAGATCAATGTCAGAGGTTGGTGCAATTATAATAGTCGGTGGAAATATNGCACATTTTACAAGAGTTATGACTACCTCGATAGCACTAGAAACTTCCAGAGGAAATCTAGAATTAGCAATAGCATTAGGAATTATATTAATTATAATTTCTATTCTGATTAATTTATTAGTATTTACTGTAAAAAAGTTTGCAAAAAAATTGTCTTATGATTGATGCTCTATATAAGTTTTTTTATAAAAAAACTAGAAAAAAACAATTTATTTCTTTTGAAGAGATAACGTTTAAAATTAATCAAGATTGTTTTTTTAATAAATTATTTTTTAAAATTAATTCTAATGGCATAACATTAATTATGGGTCCTAATGGTGCAGGTAAAACCTTATGTATGAAAATCATAGCAGGTTTGATTCAACCATTAGAAGGTAAGATAAAATTTAATGAACCAAAAAAACCAAGGATAAGTTATGTTTCGCAGGAAACTGTTTTTTTAAGAAGAAATGTTTATGATAACCTGGCTTATGCTTTAAAAATAAATAAGTTTTCTGAAAGTGAAATCAAGTACAGAATTGAATCTTTGGTTTCAATTTTTAATTTTAAGGACTTTCTTTATTTGTCTGCAAGAAAATTATCCTTTGGTCAGCAACAGTTACTATCAGTTATACGATCTCTAATTATTAAACCAGACATAATTCTTTTAGATGAACCTTGTAGCAATATAGANCCAAATCTGACAAAAGAAATTGAAAATATTTTAAAAAAAATAAGTGTTCTGGGAATTAAAGTAATTTTAGTTACTCATGATATTTTGCAAGCGAAAAGATTAGCTGATGATATTTTGTTTATTCATAAAGGAGTAATTCTGGAGCAAACTAAAAAAGAAGAATTTTTTAAGCGTCCAAAAAGTAAATTTGGAGCGAACTATATTAAAGGAAAATTAATAAATTAATTTATATTTGTAATTCAATAAATTTTACTTATAAAGCAATATGATAAAATATTTTTTTATTTTTATTTTTTTAATTTTAACACTTAGTTTGAGTGCTGATGAAGATTTTATAGTAATTCAATCAACAACATCAACTAGAGACTCTGGATTTTATGATCATGTTTTAAAAAGTTATAAGCAGGAAAATTTTACTAAAATTAAAGTAATTGCAGTTGGAACAGGTCAAGCAATTAGGAATTCAAAAAAATGTGATGGTGATATTTTATTAGTACATCACAAACCATCAGAAGAGAAGTTCGTAAGTGAAGGTTATGGTTTATATAGAAAAGAGATTATGTATAATGATTTTGTTTTAATAGGTCCCAAGAATGATCCTGCAAATATTAGGGATTTAAAAAATGTTAAATTTGCTTTTAAANAAATATACAAATCTAAATCAAAATTTATTTCTCGTGGAGATGATAGTGGAACTCATAAAAAAGAAATTGAAATATGGAGTCAATTAGAAAAAAAAATTAAATCCAAAAACCATTCCTGGTATCTTGAAACTGGTTCTGGAATGGGTTCGTCTCTTAATATAGCAGTAAATAATTTGGCATATATTTTAACTGATAGATCTACTTGGGTTGCATTTGGAAATAAAAAAAACCATGTAATTTTACTTGAAAACGAGCCGTTACTTAAAAATAGTTACGGGATTATTCCTATAAGTCCGAAAAAATGTCCCAAAACTAAAATTGAGGAATCAGAGAAATTTATAAAATGGTTAATGTCAAAGAAAGGAAAAAAAACAATTAACTCTTTTCGAGTTAAAGGACAACAATTATTTTTTGCAAATATAAATTAAAGATAAATTTAAAAAATATAGTAATAATTTTTATGAAAATATTGATTAAATCAAATGATATAATCTTTATAAGTTGGGTTAANAACCAATTGGNAAACCACTCAATAAAATTTTATGTGTTTGACGAACACGCAAGTTCAATTCAAGGAAGCATAGGTGCTTTACCAACAAGAGTGCTAGTTAATGATGAAGATTTTAGTTTTGCAAAAAAAATTTTAGAAAAAAATAATAAGTAATAANTTCNAATNNGTATCTAATTTTCTAAAAAATNATTAAAGTAATTTAAAATAAAAAAGGTTATTNTAGAATTAAGATTATNTTGAAATTAATAAATTTATATTTCAATATCTATTTCACCTTCTATTTTCTCTGTTACTGACAGTTCTTCAATACTTAAGTTTACTGAAACTTTTATTTTTTTATTTGAACTAATTTTTTTGGATTCTACAGATTTTCTTATCTCAGTTTCAATTATTCTTTGAGAGTTAACACCAACATTCTTNAGAAATTTTCTGGTTGAAATATTAAGTTTTTCTTCATTCATATTTTATTCCTGTATTAAAGTTAAAAAAATTTATTTTATCATAANAAACTAAATTTAATGACTAAAAACAAATTAAATGATTAATCTTTATCGGAGTTTTAATGCCAAATTTTTCACTTATTTTGTGCTGATGTTTATGATGAGAATGAACAAAAACTGGAACTACTTCATTATTAANAGTTCTGAGTGAATAAATGAAGTTAGTGCCTCTAAATTTTATGTCAATTATTTCTAACTTTAAATTACTTTTATCATCATGTTCTAAATCATCAGGCTGTACTAATAGTTTAACAATAGAGCCAACTTTAAATTTTTTTAATAAGTTCCCTTNTATATATCCTAAATTATCATGATATAATTTATTTTTTCCTNTAACTTTNGCTTTTATAAGAAAACCTCTTTTGAGAAATTTTACTACTTCAANAGAATTAGGATAGTGATAAATATTATANGGTGNATCAAATTGTTTTATTGAATTATTTATAATTATTCCGCATCTATCTGACAAATAAAATGCCTCATAAGAATCATGAGTTACTATAATTGTTGAAATCTTTAATTCTTTAAGTATAACTTTTATATTTTTTTGTAATTCATCCTTTAAAAATTGATCTATATTTGCAAANGGTTCATCTAAAAGTAGTAATTCTGGATTTGAAATAAGAGATCTTGCTATGGAAACTCTTTGTGACTCGCCAGAACTTATTTCATGAGGATATTTTTTCTCAAGATTTCGTAGGTGAAATATTTCGATTAATTCACCTATAGACAGCTTAAANTTACTATTGTTTTTTCTTTCAAGACCTAAAGAAATATTTTCGATTACATTTTTATTTGGGAAAAGACAATTTTCTTGAAANGATAAAGCAATATTTCTTTTTTCTGGTTCAAGAGTGAAATTTGCAGAAGATATGATTTTATTCTTTAATAAAATTTTNCCTTTTTCAATATCTTGTAAACCTGCNATTGTCCTCAATACAGTTGTTTTCCCAACACCTGATGGTCCNAGTATACATATAATTTCACCTTTCTTTTCTATTTTAAAACTAATATTTTTAAGTTTTTTTGTTTCACCAGCAAAGAAAGTTGCATTATTAACANTAAAAAAATCTGACACTAATCTACTTTATTATCAATTAAAAAATATTTTGAAGATATGATTATAAATAAAGTTAAGNAAATTATCAAACATAGCGACGGAAGAGCAGCAGCCTCTAGTAAATCTTGACTTGCATATGAAAAAGCTTTTGTTGCAAATGTTTCAAAATTAAACGGTCTGAGAATCAAAGTAATTGGTAATTCTTTCATTATTTCTATCGCTATTAAAATAATTATAAGAAAGCAACTTTTTCTTAAAAAGGGAANGTGAATATTAAAGAAAGTNCTTAATTTTGAATAACCTATCAAATATGCACTTTCATCAATTGANTTATTTATTTTAATATAGTTAGATTTGATCGCATTGAAAGAAATTGAATAGNATCTTACAAAGTAAGCTAAGAATAATCCNAACGAAGAACCAATAAANAATGTTTTAATATTTAACCCAAAAAATTCTGATAGCCAGGAAAAAAAAGTTAATAAAGAAATAGCTAATATAATTCCAGGCATTGCATAACCAGAAATTGAGAAAAATGTAATATAATTAATAAAAGAATTATTAACTANTCTATTAGAAAAATTTGTTAAAAATGAAAATATTAGTAATATGATGCTGGAAATGGAAACTAAAAAAAAAGTATTCATTGTAAGCTCCATAAAATTTATTTCTTGAACATAGATAGGATAAGTAATAGCCCAATAAAGCATTTGAACTGTTGGAAATAAAAAACTCAAAGAAAATAATAACATACAAAAAGACCATGCAAAAAATGCTTTTGAGCCATTAAGTTTTATTTTTTTTCTNTCTCTAAANCCNCCCCTTGTTTGATTATGATATTTAGCTTTNTTTCTTGAAAAATTTTCTATTAGGAAAAANANTATTATAAAAATAATTAGAAAAGAAGATAACCTGTTAGCTGAAGTAAGATCATCAAAACTTATCCAAGAATCATAAATTCCAGTGGTCAGTGTTGATACACTAAAAAAAGATACTGCGCCAAAGTCAGATAATGATTCCATTGCAACTAAAGACATTCCAGCAACTAATGCAGGTCTTGCAGAGGGAATAANAATGCCTGTGANTATTTTTATTTTTGAAAANCCTAAANTTTTACCAACGTCAAATAAGTTTTGNGATTGATTTGAAAATGAACTCCTAGTTAAAATATACACATAACCAAAAAGAGAAAAAGATAAGGATAAGATTGAACCAAATAATCCATCAATCTTTGGTATTATNTTATTATAATTTCCCTCACCAAAAATATTAAACAATATTGTGTATGCAGTGCCATAGTTTTCAAAAAATGCTGTTAATGAATAAGCATAAATATATGCAGGAACAGCAAATGATAAAATTAGTCCCCACTTAAAAAACTTAACCCAGGGAAAGTCGAAGAATGNAACTAAATAAGCTGCCAAGAAACCGTAGAAAAAAGTTAGTAATAAAACTCCAAATAAAATACTTAAAGAATTAACAATATATTCAGTTAAAAAAGTATTTTTTATTATAGTGAAATATTCGGTAGTATCACCAAAAAATCCTAAAAAAACTGTTAATAATGGAATTAAAACTATAAAAGATATTAATGTTGAAATAATAAAATATANATTTATCGATAAAACATTTTTTTTTATTNNAGTCACAAAATTATTCTATTTCCAACCAGCTTCTATCATTATTTTTAATGCTGTAGATTGCCACTTTCCGTATGAAGAAACTTTGGTAGTTGTATCTTGCTTAAAATTTAGTCCCATATCAATGATTATTTGATGAGGTAGAATATTTTTAGTTACTGGATATTCAAAATTATTACTTACAATGTGCTTTTGTGCATCCTCAGTTAAAAGAAATTCAATAAACTTTATAGCATTTTTTTTATTAGGAGAATTTTTTAATATACCAGCTCCACTTATATTCATGTGAGTGCCTCTATTTTCCTGATTCGGAAAAAAAGGTTTTAGCCTTTCTGCGGCTTTTTTTTGTTCATTTCCTTTTTGACCAGATAGCATTAAAGCAAAATAATAACTATTTGCAACTGCAATTTCTCCTTCTCCACTAGCAACACCAAGTATTTGTGCTCTATCATTTCCTTTAGGAGATCTTGCCATATTTTTTACTAATCCGTTAACCCAAGATTTAGCTTTTTCGATACCGTGAATTTCAATCATTGACGCTACTAAGGATTGATTATATATATTATCAGNTTTCCTTATCAAAATTTTTCCTTTCCATTTTGGNTTTGCAAGATCTTCATAATTTATATTTTTTAGAGAATCAGAAGAAGTTTTTAATGGATCAAAGAAAAAAATTCTTGCTCTTTTTGAGATTGGGTACCAATAATTATTTTTAAGATTTTTTGGAACATTTTTGTCTAAATAATCAGAGTTAATTATTTGAAACAAATTTTTACTTTGCATATTATATAATCTACCGGCATCAGAGACGATATATAAATCTGCTATACATTCATCACCTTCTTCAATAATTCTTTTTTCTAATGCTTTGTGCTTGCCAGAAANTAAATTAACTTTTATTCCAGTTTTATTAAAAAATTTTTTATACAAACNAAAGTCAGATTCGTAGTGTCTAGAGCTATATAAATTTAATTCAGAAGTTAAAGCAGAATTTAAAAATATGATATTTAAAAAAAGAAAAAAGAAAATTTTTTTTAGCATTAGNAATTATAGTAATACTAATAATTAATATCAATATTATTTTTATAGTAATGATATAATGAGAATTTNTAACTCTCATTATATCATTTAAATAAATCTATTTTATAGANATAGATTTTGGTNTTCTATGTTCAGGTATCNCTCTTTTNAGNTGNATATAAAGCATGCCATCTTTCATTTCTGCACTATCAACTTTTACTTCATCAGAAAGAGTAAACTTTCTCATAAAGTTTTTATTAGAAATACCTTTATGAATGAGTGATGTATGTTCTTCTATATACTCATCATTTTTTTCTGAACTTATGGAAAGTTCTCCTTCAGCTAGTTCAATTGTAATGTCCTTTTTATTATAACCAGCCAGAGCCATCTCAATGGTGTAACTATATTCNTCATTTTTATTAATATTATANGGTGGAAAACCNTGAGATGTGTTTTCTATTCCATATAACTTNTCGAAAAGTTGTTCAAAACCCACCGTAAATGGTGTGATTCTATTTCTATCTATAGTAGTTAGATTATTTTGCATTTAATATCTCCTTTTAAAGCAAGATTAACATTAAATCATCCCTATTTAAGGCAATGATAATTATAATATAATGTCAAATTGACATTATGTCAATATGTCTTACAATTTAAGTGCCAAAAAAATAATTTTCAGTAATTTTTTTTATCCCAAACTTTTTNTCGTATATTCTATAATTAGCTATTACTTTTTTAACATAATTNCTTGTTTCAAAAATTGGAATTGATTCNATCCAATNAACATAACTAATTTGATTTTTTCTTGGATCTCCATACCTTTTTAACCAAATTTTCACCCTACCTGGTCCAGCATTATAACCAGCAAGTGCTAATGGTAGACAATTATCAAAGTCTTTNAGAAGACCCTTTATATATGTAGTACCNAGCAGAATATTATATTCAGGGTTTGTTGTTAATGCTTTTCTGTANTACTTAATTTTTAATGATTGAGCAACTCTTTTTGCTGTAAANGGCATTAATTGCATTAAACCTCTTGCTCCAGCATGACTGTAGGCATTAATTTTAAAAGCACTTTCTTGCAGTGTAATTGCATGAATTAAAGCTAAATCTTTTTTTGAAATAAATTTTTTCGGAACTTTTTCTTTGATTTCGGGATAGGAAAAAATTAAAGATTTTTNAGATTTTATTTTATCTATTTTGATGAGAAGATCTTTATTTTTTAATTTTAATGCGTATCTTAATACATAGTTTTTTTGGCCATCTGTTTTTGCCATTTCAAATGCTTTCATCAGAAATTTATCTATTTTTCTTTCATGACCTGCCTGAGTAAGTATTTTTATAGCTTCCATTAAATGTTCTGTTCCTGGTGGTTTTTCATAAAGATAATCTTTTTTTTCAAAACTAAAATTTTTTAACTTAAGAGAAGCTTTTTGTCCGTAGAAAGAATATTTNTATTTTGATGAAACTTCTAACCATTCCATATAAGTTTTATTATTTTTATTTTTGGAAGCTTTAATAGATTCACTCATCCAATATGCAGCTTTAGACTTACTTCTTGGATGTTTAACATTATTAAACATTACGCCAAAATGATCTGAAGCTAAATCAGGTTTTTTTAAGAATGATAGTGCGATCCAACCTGCAAGCCATTCCGCCTCTGTTCCTGAAATAGTACTAATAGGAATATTATGATTTTTAAGTAGTTTATATGCTTTTGAATATTCTTTTTTATTTATCAGTCTTCTTATTACAATTCTAGCATTAATCCACCAATTTCTTTCATTTAAAATTCCTACTTCTGGTGGATTAATAAGAAATTCTTGAGCAGTTTCTAACTTAGCTTTTCTTCTCCAACGCATTCTTTCATATAATAAACCTGGATCATTTTTAAGATGCAGGGGTACTTTTTTGATTAAATTTGAAACATTTGGTGCTCTAACGCTTAAAGCTAATCTTGCATTCCCCAGATGACGTAAGTCTCCTTTAATTCTTCTCAAGGTTTTTCTGGCAGATACTGTCTTGCCTTCCCACATTAATCTGTCAAATCTTTTCCAATTATGTTCCTGATCCCAATATTTACTGTATTTTCTTATAAAATAATTTTGTTGAGAATAAGTAAGATTTTTATTAATCCAGATATCTTGAATTAATTTTTTTTTATTTTCATTTAAATTCAAAGCTAATCTAGACTCTAAATAATCAATTGAACCTTTAACGGTTAATGGCTTATTAATTTTAAACCATTCTAAGATCTCTTTTGGNTTGTCTGANNNAANAATTGATGATTCAATTTTCTTTTTAATNTTATTTTCTAGNGGCCANTTTGGATTGTTTTTTAAAAAATCTACAAGANAGTTAAAACTGTGTTTGCTTCCAGGTCTAGTTATATTTAACCACTCNACTAATGTTATTAAATTCTTATCATTNTAATCTGAGGCAATAGATTTAGCAATTTGCCAGTTTTGTTTTTTAATTTCTAAAAAAAGTTCACTATATTTTTTTTTAATAATTTCTGGTTTACTAATAGCTTTAGGTATATTTTGAGAATTAGAAAATATTGGTAATGTAAAAGCTATTAAAAAAAAAAGCTTGAATGATATAAATTTTATAAGCATAAGACACATATATTATTTAGAGATTCAGTTATGGCAATATTTAAATTTTTTTTTAAGTAAACATTTAATTTGAATCAAGAAAAAGGTAACTAAAAAATGTTTAAAGGCTCTATTCCAGCAGTAATTACTCCTTTTGATAATGAGAGTATTGATTATGATAGTTTGCAAGTTCATATAGACTTTTTAATTAAGGAAGGTTCTCACGGTTTAGTTTCGTGCGGGACTACTGGTGAATCGCCAACACTAGACCATGACGAACATAAAAAAGTAACTGAATTTTTGGTTAAGCATTCATCTAATAAAGTTCCTGTAATGGCAGGTTGTGGTTCTAATTCAACTAAAGAATCTATTGAGTTAGTTCATCATGCTAAAAATATTGGAGCTAATGCGGCTTTATTAGTTTCACCTTATTATAACAAACCTACTCAAGAGGGATTAT
>PALK01000030.1 GCA_002710765.1 Rickettsiales bacterium
TATGAGAATATTTAGAGTCTGTATAAGATCCAGAAGTATCATATACAGTTATTGAATTTTTTTTATCCTCTAAATTAATTTTTCTCATACCTACATTAACAGATTTAAAATTTTTACTTTTAATATAAATTTTTTCAGAACTTGGCAAAGGCTCTGATAATTCTAAATCAATAAAATCCTTATTTTCAACAGTTTTCTGAGTTAATCTTTTTAACATTGATCTTCTAATTTTTAAGAATTATTATACAATAATCGTGTTTGTAGTTAATAGAGCACATAATATGTAATTTCATTTTTACAATATTAATTGTTGCATAACTATTATAAAAAACAAACTGTTATTTTAAATTCAATACACATTATTTATGTTTTTAGAATCCCAAGATTTTTTTATTTTTTCTAGTCTTTTTTTTGTATTTTTAACAGTTGTGCTTTATATACTAGAAAAGTGGACTATTGTTTTTAAGAGTATTTTTATATTATCTCTTTTGTTACTTTTCTTTTCTATTTTTCCTTATGAAAATGAAAATGGTGAAAATTCGTTGTCTCCATCCATAATATTGAACGGGTTCAGTAATACTAGTTTAATTTCGGTTCTTTGTTTGCTAATCCTCGGTCAAGGAGTTGTTCAAACAAAAGTTTTAGATAATTCTATTTCTAAATTNATAAATTTTTTTCCAAGAANTCCAAATTTTATTCTTTTTTTTTCTTTANTTGCTGTCTTAATNTTAAGTGCATTTTTAAATAATACGCCAGTAGTCATTATATTTATCCCAATAATGCAAGAGTTAGCAAAAAAAGTTGGTGGTCCTGTTAGTAGATATCTAATGCCTTTAAGTTTTGTGGCTATTTTAGGTGGAATGACTACACTGATCGGATCAAGTACGAATCTCTTAGTTGCTGATTCATTGTCTGACTATAGTAATATTAAACTTAGTTTTTTTGAGTTTGTTATACCTGGAAGTGTTATTGCTTTTTTTGGAATCTTCTATGTAATTATCTTTTCAAAATATTTATTAAAAAATAATTCCCCGATGGCCAGTCAATTAATTGGATCAGATGGAAAACAGTTTATTGCTCAGATAGTTTTACCTGCAGATTCTTCATTAAATGGAAAAAAACCAGAATCTGGAGTTTTTCCTGGACTTGAGGACGTAACAGTAATGATGATTCAAAGAAGAGAACACGCAGAATTTGCACCCTTTACTAATTTTGAGTTACAAAAGGGTGACCTTTTAGTTATTGCTTCAAAACGAGAATCTTTGAGTAATATAATTTCCAAAAAAATTGGTTTATCTGTTCAAGAAGTTTCTTCACCATTTGAAAGTCAGAATTNTAATACTGATCAACCTGAACAAGATCAANTATTATCAGAAGCTATGGTAACNCCNTCATCAAGCTTAGTTGGTCAAACTATTGAAAATGTTAGTTTTAGGTATAGATTTGATTGTGTTGTTATTGGATTACAGAGAAAGTCTAGAATAATTAGAAATAGTATGACTGAGATACCGCTTGAACCTGGCGATGTTTTATTAATTCAAGGTTCTAAAAAAGCAATTAGAAGTCTGAGAACTCATAGCGATATTATGCCAATGGAATGGGCGTCTTCAGAAATTGTGGAAAGAAGTTTAGCTAATAAGTCTTTTTTTATTTTTTTGACAGTTATAATGCTNAGTGCATTGGAATTATTGCCTCTTGTTGTCGCGGGATTATTAGGTGTATTTGCAATGCTATTTTCTAAGATATTAACTATAAGGCAAGCTTTAAGAGCTGTTGATAGTAATTTATTACTTCTGGTAGTAACTTCTCTTGCTCTTGGAAGTGTGATTCAAGTAACTGGAACTGCAAGTTATTTAGCAGAGCTTATGCTTCANTTTTTAGAAGGTTCATCTCCTGCAGTAATATTATCTTGTTTTTTTATTTTTGTTTCACTTGCAACTAATTTTATTTCAAATAATGCTTGTGCAGTTTTATTTACTCCAATNGCTCTTGATCTANCAGAAAAGGTTGGGATAGATCCAAAAATATTTGCAATTAGCGTTATCTTTGCTGTTAATACTTCATTTATAACTCCTATGGCTTATCAAACTAATTTATTAGTAATGGGNCCAGGGCATTATAAATTTATNGANTATGTAAAATTTGGCCTTCCCTTAACAATTTTATGTTGGTTAACTTTTTCAATNTTNTTNCCTTGGTATTATAATTTATAATGATCAAACCTAAAGTAAAACCATTAAATCCNTTTTTTTCTTCGGGNCCNACAAAAAAACCAAANGNNTGGTCATTAGAAAAGCTAAATACTAAATTTCTGAGTAGGTATCATAGNTCNGNTANAGTAAAAAANTATATTGAAGAAACTTTTGAAAAGNTAAAACAAATATTAAAAATTCCAAAAAATTANAAAATTTTTCTAACNCCTGGATCATGTTCAGGAGCNATGGAATCAGTAATTTGGTCTTTNTTAGGTGAAAAAANAATAACCTCCATTATNTATGATTATTGGGNNGAAACTTGGTATNATGATATCANNAAGCTTGGTTATAAATCTGAAGTTNGAAAAAATCTANATGGTAAAATGCCATCTNTAAAAAATATTGATTTAGAAAGTGATATTTTTTTTGTTTGGACTGGAACATCTAATGGAATGTCTGTAAATAACACTGATTGGATATCAAAAAATCATGATGGGTTAATTATAACTGACATAACTTCAGCTGTTTTTGTCAATGATATTGATTGGTCTAAATTAGATGCATCAGTTTTTTCATGGCAAAAAGCGCTAGGTTCGGAAGCTCAACACGGTATAGTTGTTCTCAGTCCTAGGGCTATTGAAAGACTTAATTATAAAAAAAAAAAAAATAAAATACCCAAAGTTTTAGATTTATTTTCTTCAAATGGAGTAGTTAATACTCCTTCGCTGTTATGCTTGGCAGATTTTAATTTTTGTTTATCATGGTTTGAATCTAAAGGTGGATTAGATTGGTCTTTAAAAACTTGTATGGAGAATAAAATAATATTAGACAAATGGATGATAAAAAATAATTTATTTTCTTATTTTGTAAAAGAAAATATTTATAGATCCTTAACAACATCTTTTTTTATTTTAAATAAATCAATAGATAAAAATTCCCTAAAAAAAGTAATTTATTTTCTAGAGAATGAAAAAATAGCATATGACATTCAATCATATAGGAAATCACCTTTTGGTATAAGAATTTGGACAGGACCAACAATTATAAAAAAAGATTTGATTGCATTAACAAATTGGTTAGATTGGAGTTTTTATAATTTAGAAATGTTAAAGTGAAGAGTCATTTATTACCTGAAGGTTTCAGAGATAGTTTGCCTGACTTAGCAGCTAAAGAGTTTGATATTATATCAAAGTTTATCGATTTTATGAGTTCAAACGGTTATGAAATTATTAGGCCCCCTTTATTAGAATTTGAGAATTCTTTATTTTTTTTATCAAAAAANAAAAGAAATGATAACTCTTTTCGAGTTTTAGATCCCTTGTCTCAAAAAATGATGGGTGTAAGATCTGACATGACTTCTCAAGTTGCAAGGATAGCTTGCGGTGCGCTAAAAAAAAAGGAAAGGCCATTAAGACTTGGTTACTCTGGAGAGATCTTGAAAGTACAAAACAATCAGTTAAATATTTCAAGACAGTTTAATCAAATTGGTGGAGAAATAGTTGGTATAGGTAATAATTTTTGTGAAATTGAGATTATAAGTTTGATCAGATTGTTTCTAAATATTTTAAAAATAAAAAATTATTCACTTAGCTTGTCAATGCCATCACTTTTTGAATCAGTTTGTAATGATTTTAAACTGGATAAGAATCAAAGATCTTTCTTAAGGGAAAAGTATGAAAATAAAAATTTTTTAGAAATTAATAAAATTTCTCCAGATATTGCTGATGTTTCCAAGGTTTTGTTAGAATGCATAGGAAAGCTTGATGTACACATAGAAAAACTTAAAGTTTTTAAATTTCCAAGACTAACTCAAATAGAAATCAATAAGTTTTTAAACTCATTAAATGCTTTAAAAAAAAAATATTCCTGAAATTACAATAAATATTGATCCAATAGAAATAGATAAATTCGGTTATCATAATGGAATAATGTATAAATTTTATTCGAAAAATTTTGATGAATTATTTAATGGAGGAAGATATAACGTTTATGATGAGAATTGCATTGGTTTTTCAGGTACTATAGAGAATTTAATAAAAGAATGTAGTATTGAAAAAAAAATAAAAAAAAAAATATTCATACCGTTATCTGAGCTTAATTTTAATAGAATAGAATTGATAAAAAATGGTTTTGTTTTAATTAATGAAACTTTCGATAAAAATACCAAAAAAATAGATCATGAAAAAAATGCTAAAAAAAATAATTGTCAATATTTTTTAGTTAATAGTAAAGTTCTGAAAGTTAATTAATAATGACTAATGTTACTGTTATAGGTTCACAATGGGGAGATGAGGGAAAAGGGAAAATTGTCGACTGGCTCTCAAATAAAGCGGATATAGTTGTTAGATTTCAAGGTGGCAATAATGCTGGTCATACTATTGTTATAAATAAAAAGAAGATTGCATTAAGTCTACTTCCTTCAGGTGTTTTAAGAAAAAATAAAATAGCTATTATTGGGAATGGAGTAGTTGTAAACCCTGAGGCATTGTTGACTGAAATTAAAAAATTAGAGGAATCAGGTATTTCNATCACATCAAAAAATTTAGTTTTATCAGAAAANACNACGCTAATACTAAANCTTCATACAAAAATAGATCATTTAAGAGAAAAATTAAAAGGAGTTAATAAAATTGGAACAACTGGAAGAGGAATAGGTCCTGCATATGAGGATAAAATTGGTAGAAGAGCAATAAAACTTTCTGATTTAAGGAATGAAGAATTTCTCAAACAAAAAATTAAATTTCTTCTAGATCATCATAATATTATTCTTAAAGGATTAAATTGTCCTGAAATAAAATTAAGTGATGTTTTAGAAGAAATTAAAAAATTTAAATCTAAAATTCTTAAATTTTGTAAGCGAACAAGCCCTATTCTATTAAATGCAAGGAAAACTGGAAAAAAAATTCTTTTTGAGGGTGCTCAAGGAGTTTTGTTAGATATAGATCATGGAACCTATCCTTTTGTTACTTCTTCTAATACTGTTGCAGGGGCAGTTGCAATAGGTGCTGGAGTTTCAGTTAAACAAATTGGTTTTATATTAGGTATTGTAAAAGCCTATACAACAAGAGTAGGTAGTGGACCTTTTCCAAGTGAGTTGAAAAACAAAATTGGATTGAAGCTTGGAGAAATTGGAAATGAATTTGGAACGGTAACAGGTAGAAAAAGAAGATGTGGCTGGTTTGATGCTGTATTAACTAAATACTCATTAGATGTATCTGGAGCAGATGGAATTGCTTTAACTAAACTGGACGTTTTAGACGAATTTAAGGAAATAAAAGTTTGTATTGGTTATAAACTATTTGGAAAAAAAATAGACTATTTTCCTAGNTCAGAATATGAACAATCAAAAATAGAACCTATTTATGAAACTCTTAAAGGTTGGAATGAAAGCACACAAGGAGCAAGAACGTGGTCAGAACTTCCAGCATTGGCAATAAAGTATGTTAGAAGACTCGAAGAACTTATGAATACACAGGTTATAATTTTATCAACTAGTCCACAAAGAGACGATACGATTTTAGTTAAAGACCCATTTATCAGTTAAAATTTTTTGACTTATATTCAATATTTTTAACAACTTTTCTNAGCTTTTCAAATGCTCTAACCTCTACTTGTCTTACTCTTTCCCTGGAAATACCAAATGATTTACTAAGTTCCTCTAACGTTAATGGATCATCTATCAATCTTCTCTGAGTAAGTATCTTTCTTTCTCTTTCATTTAAATTTTTAAGAGCAATATTGAGCATTTCTCTCCGTTTTAAAAATTCATCTTTATTAATTATTGATTTTTCATGTGAATCTGTTTCGTCAACCAACCAATTTATCCATTCACCATTATTTTCATCAGAAAGTGGGGAATTCAGTGAATGGTCGTGTCCTGATAATCTTCTATTCATATCAATCACATCGCCTTCAGAAACATCAAGTCTGTCAGCTATTTCAGTAACTAATTCTGGTTGTAAATCACCATCATCTATAGCTTTTAGTTTACCTTTAAGGGAACGTAAGTTGAAAAAAAGTTTTTTTTGTGCAGCAGTTGTTCCTATCTTTACAAGAGACCAAGAGTGAAGGATATACTCCTGAATTGAAGCTCTTATCCACCACATAGCATATGTAGATAACCTAAATCCCTTATCCGGGTCAAATCTTTCAAGAGACTGAATCATGCCAACATTTCCTTCAGAAATAAGCTCATTAAGAGATAATCCATAACCTCTAAAACCCATAGCAATTTTGACAACAAGTCTTAAGTGTGAATTTACTAGTTTATGCGCAGATTCTGAGTTTCTATTTGATACCCAATCTTTCGCGAGTCTATTTTCTTCTTCAAAAGATAAAATAGGAAACTTTCTAATCTCTCTAAGAAATAGTGATAAACCATTTTCACTGATGGATTTGGATATATTACTTGAAATTTTTTTTAACATACGGGTATTATTTATAGATATAAAAATTAATGTCAATGATAAATTAGAATTATTCAAAGTTAGAAATGATTCTCATTTTCATTAACATTTNTANTTNTTTTTTTTTAAAAAATTTATTAGATTTTTTATGTCATCTGGNANTGGNCTNGNAAAAAATAATCTTTNATTTTTNTTNGGATGNTNAAANCCCAAAGTTTTNGCATGCAAAGCGTGTCTNTTCTTTTCATAAAAANAAATNAGTAGANTTTTTAAATTTTCTTCAATATNAANTTTATTATTNATTTTTTTACCATAATAANTATCACCTAATATTGAATTTCCAATTGAGTGCATATGTATTCTTATTTGATGAGTTCTTCCTGTTTCTAATTTACATTTTATATAATTTACAAAAAAATTTTCATTAATTTTAAACTCATTTAATAGTTCATATTTTGTTGATGCAACTTTTCCCTCATCTTTGGAAACAACTGTCATTATTTTTCTATTATTTTTAGATCTAGCAATATTTTTTTGAATCTTACCAATATTATTTTTTAATTTTCCCAATACTAAAGCTTCATATTCTCTTATTATAGTTCTTTCTTTAAATTGATAAGAGAGATTTTGATGCGTTAAATCATTTTTTGCTACTACCAATAGACCACTTGTCATCTTATCTAATCTGTGAACTATTCCTGGACGTTCTATACCACCAATGCCAGATAAAGAGGATTTACAGTGCTCAAGTAATGCATTAACTAGAGTATTTTCATAATTACCAGCAGCAGGATGAACTACCATTCCTGCTTTTTTATTAATGACTATGAGATCTTCGTCCTCATAAATTATATCTATTTTAATTTTTTGAGATTTTATTTGTAATTTTTTAGTAGGAGGAATTAAAACCTTGATTTCAACAACTTTGTTCAACTTGAAGGCTTGATTTTTTATAATATTTGAGTCAATTGAGACCATTCCAGAATTAATTAATTCTTGAACCCTACTTCTAGAATAGTTACTAATTTTATTTGACAAGATAACATCTATTCTTTTTCCAGTATCCTTGTTATCTAGTAAAATATTGATAATATTATCACGCAATGATTAAGCCACTTAAATATGTTGTTATTACATTAGCAATTTTAATATTAGTTTTGATTATAATCATAATATCAACTATATTTTCAAGGTTTAATTCTAAAGTAAATATTGAACACATTAATAAAAATGAGAATTCTGCGTTAGTTAAAGAAAAATATAAGATTCTTAATTCATCTATTGAAGATGGCAAGCTTTACCTTCATATAAAGAGTGATAATTTAGAAATTTTAAGAGTAATAAGAATTAAAGATAATAGTTTTATAAAAGATTTGGTTTTAAAAAAAAATGATAAGTAAAACATTAATGATATTCCTGACTTCATGGATACTTGAGAATACAGAATTTAAAAAAAAGTTAGAGTTCCCTAATATTCGCGTTCTTACCAGCGAAAAAATGGCTGACAAAGCCTGTTATTCATCTAAAGTATGCAGAGTTAAAGCATATTACGTAAAAGAANAGGGAATGTATCTTATTGACCAACTTAACCCTGAAGAAAAAGTTTGTGATAGATCAATAGTGCTCCATGAACTTGTTCATCATTATCAGAAAAATCTCAGTGGTGACTTTGATCTTGATGAACAGACAATGTGGACTCTTCAAGAACGTCAAGCACTTTTCTACCAAAATTTATTCCTATATCAACAAAAAACAAAAAATAATAATAAAGGACCAGAGAATGTTTTAGAATGCGAAGGTGGGACTTATTTGGACTTACAATATGAGTATAACTCAAAATCTAATTAGTCTATTATTTTGTTGAATGAGTATCTTCGAACTTCTTCTAATTCAATAGGATTTTGTTCTCCAGCAAAATAAACTACGTTTCCTTTATTATCCTTGATTGGTTTAATTCTTAATCTATTCCAAAACTTTTCTCCATTTTTTTTATAATTTAATATATCAATGGTGATACTCTTTCTTAATTTGACAGCNATTCTTATTGATTCAATATCATTTTCATCAGTTTCAGGACCTTGCAAAAAACGACAATTTTTTCCTAATGATTCATTAATACTATAACCAGTATGTTTGGAAAACTCTTCACTGATATATACCATTGGGCAATCTTTGATTGCGGGATCTGAAATAACAACACTATGATTGACAAAATCGATGCCCAAAAGTTTTAATGCAGTTTTTTCATCTAAGTATTTCATAAACTGGTTTTGATTTTTTTCTTATTGTGTATCTTAAGCTTATTATGAAGATTCATGAAAAATATATTATTAATATAGATAAAAATGATAACAAAATAATTACAAATAATAAATTAGAGAATTATATAAAAAAAAAAAATATTTTCAGGAAAGATTATAATTTTTAAAAATTTATATAATATGCAAAAGCTTATAAAATTTATTGAAGAAATTATAGCTAAGTATTTTGATTTTAGCAAAATTGATAAAAATTTTTCTTTAACAAAAGCTGAATATATTAATTTTGAAAAAAAAATAATTTTCATTCAAAAAGAAATTAAAAATTCAGTAAAAGTAAAAAAGATTTTTTGTTCAGTATTAGAAGAAATTAAATTTGATAAAGAATCTATTTTTATAGATAAAATCTCTATGAGATTTATTAATTCAAACACAAAAAAAAAAATAGGTGAATTAAAATATACTTTTGCCCACAGGGATACTTGGGCATCAAATTTATTTCAACAGCTAAATTGGTGGTTTCCACTATATAATATCAATCATTCAAATACTTTATTTATTTGTCCAAAGTATTTTAAAAAATATATTTCTAATAATTCAAAAGAATGGACTTTTGAAAAATTTAAAAAGAGAAGAGGTGATTATCCTTCAACTCCTTTTACAAATATAAATATAAATAAAGAAGAAAAAATTTTAATTAAAATTAATCGTGGAGATCTTTTATGTTTTTCAGGTCATCATCTTCATGGAAGTAATAAGGGTTTAAAAAATAGAATAAATATTGAAACTAGAACAATTTCATCTAATGATTTGAAAACATATCAAATACCAATAAATCTAGATAGTGAAAGCGATATTAAAAAGCCTGAATGGTTCACAAATATTTGTAATGGGAAAAAACTTACTTAAGTACATTAATTTTTTTAACTCTATTTACCAAAATCATATGAGGAACAGTCAAACAAGATAGGCTGATAAATGTTAAGGATAAATATTTAAAATCAATAGTATTTAAATCCAGAAAAATAAATATTGAAATTAAAAAAATAAAAGTTAAAAGGGTTATTGGAATTGTTTTGTAAAAAAGCTCAGCAAAAGTAATTCTGAAGTATTTTTGTTCCCTTAATAAATGTCTAATTGAATGAAGAAAACAAAAATAGATGGAAAATGCAATAAGAGGCTCAAAGTATATAAAACAGAAAGTTATTAAGAAAATTTCAAATAAAAAACTGTTTTTAATATTTTTAAAATTTGTGATCTTTCTAATGATTATAAGAATAAGAAAAATTGATAGACTAATCATTATAATTGATAAAAAATAAATAATTTCAGAGAAATTTTCACTTATATTTAAATATTTAAAAATAGTACTAACATCATTAAAATATATAATTGTTGGTATACCAATAATTAATGAACCTCTTGCAAAAATTTCTAAGAAACTTAAATTCTTTTTTAATGCCAGCGTACTATCACTCTCACCAAAATGATATATTGACAATAAAAGAAAGATAGCAAAAGAAAATTCAGGATATCTCTGCCAAAATAGGAAAAAAATAAATGCTAAAAAAATATATAGGCACAGAAATACCGATAGTTCTCTATTGTTAGTGATGATTTTTGCTCTTTGCGCGATTTGTATATCTAGACTACCATGAGCTAACCCTGGCCAAATAAGAGGAATAAGAAAAAGTAAAAATTGATTCTGAAAATTTTTATAAAAAATATTTTCAAATATCAGTGAAATGCCTGTCATTATAATGATGGATATTAAAAAAATTTTTATCTCTATATTTTTAATCATTTTTCTTTAAAAAATAGATCAAAGAAATAAGAAGTTTGGTTTTGGGTAATATTAAAACTATTTTTAACATTTCTAAAAAATTATAAGAATCTGTTAAAAATCTAATGATTGTTTCAAGTTTTAGTTTCAAAAAAAACCTATGAAAAAAAAGTGCACTATCTTCAGGGTATTTTTCAATAAAAATTAGAAAAATTTCATCAAGAAAATATGTTAATTTTTTACTTCTAATAGAAATATTTTTATTAGATATTAAATTATCTACTAATTCTTTACTATTTCTAAATGCATTTTGAAACCCATAACCAGTAGAACTTCTTATCCAATTATTAGAAGTTCCAATTTTTATAATTTTGTTATTATTATTTAATTTTGAACTATACATTGGTATTTTACCATACTCTATGAAANTACTTTTAAATATAATATTAGGAAAGTTTTTTTTAAGATAATTTNTTATATCANTTATATATTTTTTTTTTGGATATATTTTTTTTGAAAAATAAGTNGTCTCTNNTAAAGCTNTATTACNTGAAAATGGTAATATATACATAAAATGAACAGTATTTTGATCATTTTGGAAATCCATTAATATTGCCTTTTTTGTATCAAAAATAGATTTTTTACATTTAACCTCTATACCATAAAAATGTTGTATTAACTTATTTCTTTTAATAGGTATTGGTCTACTATCAAATACGAGATCTGAGATATAATTTTTTTTATCACACTTAATTCTTACTTTCTCTTCATATTCTTTAATTTCCTTTACATTTTGATTTAGTAAAATTGTAACATTTTTAGATTTATTTATTTTATTAAGACCTAGGTTATACAATTTATCAGAAGAAATATTCAGATAAGAAAACTTTTCAGATGATTTTATTACAGAGTTTTCTCTAGACTTAATTTCAATCTTATTCCATTTAAAGTCATAATTATTTGTAAAAATATTTTTGGGATAACTCCAAAAGCACCAATTTTTATCTTTTAATAATTTTTCTTTTTTTTCTAGAATTAAAATTTTCTTATTTGTTCTTTTAATTAATTCTAATATTAGAGTTATTCCTGACAAACCAGCCCCAATAATAACTATGTCAAAATAATTATTTATTTTATCCATTCTTATTCAAATTTTTCTCGATTATTTTGTGAATAGCATGGTTGTTGCTATCCTTTTTTTTTTCAAATTTTAGGAATATACACTTATAAATTGCTTGGATAGTAATAAAAATTTTTTGTCTTTTTTTTACAAAAACTCTTTCTGACCATATTTTGAGTGGGTCATTTTTAATTTTAAAACCAATATTTTGATATAAATTTGAGGCTATTAAAATAGGTAAACGGTATTTAAAAGGTAGTTTTTGAATACCCTTCAAAGCAGAGTTATATAAATCATCAGAGTATTCTATTAATTCTAAAATATTTTTAGATAGTTCTTTTTTTTTTTCAAAATTTTCTAATAATTCTTTTGAGTTTAAAAAAATAAAACTTCTATAATTTTCGGGAATATACATTCTATTTCTCATTAAATCTTCTTTGATATCTCTCAGAATATTTGTAATTTGCATCGCAACTCCTAATTCGATAGCATTTTTTAACAGTTTTAAATTAGTAACTTTCATTATGGAACACATCATTAAACCAACGGTTCCAGCTACTTGATAACTATAAAAAATTAACTGTTCTAAATTTTTAACATTTACAATTTTAAGATCTTTTAATACTCCTTTGATTAATTGAATGGGAATCTCAATACTAAGTTTATACTTTAATGATAAATTAATAAAATTTTTAACTATGCGATTTTTTGAGGACTTTGTTTCTAAATCTTTAATAATATTTAAATGTATTTTTTTTGCATTCTTTTTTGTTACTAAATTTTTATTATCACTTATATCATCAACATATCTACAAAAAGAATAAAGTGTTTCTATATCTTTTTTTTCATTCTCGGAGAAAAAAAATAAAGCCCAAAAAAAACTTTTACTTCTTACTTTTATTTCAAGAGATTCTTCATGCATCTTTTTTAAGAATATTTTCTAATACTTTAGCAGAACTTAAAACACCTGGAACCCCTGCACCTGGGTGTGTTCCAGCACCAACAAAATATAAGTTTTTAAAATTTTCAGATTTGTTATTAAATCTAAACCACGCTGATTGAGTGAATATTGGTGAAATTGAAAAACCTGCACCATTTTTTGCTAAATAATCATTTTTAAAATCTTCAGGAGTCATATAAAAACATGTATCTAGATTTTTTTTTAATCCTGGCATAATAGTTTTTTCTAAAGCATTTAAAATTGAGTTTTTATATTCTTCAGCCTCACTCTTCCAATTAATTCCTGAAAGTAAATTTGGAACTGGAGACAAAACATAAAAACAGTCTGAGTTCTTAGGAGCCATACTTTTATCTGTTGCAGTCGGTCTATGAAGATAAAGACTAAAATCTTTTGCTAACTTTTTTTTAATAAAAATATCATTTAGTAATCCTTCAAATCTTTCTCCCATCCAAATTGTATGGTGCGCTATTTTGGAATATATTTTTTTAGTTCCAAAAAAAATTACAAAAAGACCCATTGAATAGTCCATTTTTTCTATTTTTTTTTGTTTCCAACGTTGGATTTTATTTTTATCAATCATATTTGAATACAAATATGCTGGGTCTGTATTAGAGACCGTAATATTCGCATAGATTTTTTTGTTATTTTTAAGTTGAACTCCTGTTACAGTTTTATTATCAAATAATATTTTCTTTACTTCTGTGTTAAGTGTAATTTTTATTCCTTCCTCTCTCATTAACTTTTCAAATGCTTTTACCAGAGAACCAGTTCCACCAGTTGCATAATGCACTCCCCATTTTCTCTCTAAAAAATGAATTAAATTATATATTGATGTTGTAGTTAGAGGGTTGCCTCCTAATAAAAGAGGTTGAATACTTAAGGCTCTTTTTATGTAATCATTTTTAATGTATTTTGAAACTAATTTGAAAACAGTTAAATAACTTTTTAAAATAATTAGAGAAGGTATTTGTTTTATCATAAAGAAAAAACTGTGAAATGGTACNTGGGANAGTTTTGTAAACCCAACATTNAATATTTTTTCTGANATTTTTACAAGTTTNNGATAACCTTTTACATCTTTCTCATTGAATTTNCTNATTTCTGCTTCAGTNTGTTCCATAGTACCNCCGTAATTAAAGAATTTACCATTATCAAAATAAAAACTGTACCATGGATTNAAGGCTTTAAANTNAATGTAATCTTTTCTTCTTTTGTTAAAAATTTCAAATAATTCATCAAACANAAAAGGAGCAGTTATAACTGTAGGTCCTGCATCAAATGTNTAACCNCTTTTTCTAAAAACTCTAGCTCTACCTCCTAATTGATCTANTCTTTCAATAATATTTACATCATATTTGAGAGCNNTAAGCCTAAGAGCAGCAGCAATACCACCAAAACCTGATCCTATAACAATCGCTGTTTTTTTCATCCTAATTTATTATTTAATTAAAAAAATTTATATTTAAACTAACTTTTTAGAGATTCTAAGCAGTGTATTTTTTATCACAAACTTTGTAATTTGATGAAATTGGTCGTTATTTTTCTTTGAAATATTAATAGATTTTGTAACTATATTATGAAGATGATCAATAGTTTTGTCTATTATATTCTTTTCTTTTATCTTTGTGATCCAATAAAAAATTTCTTCTTCTGAAATAGATTCAAATCTTTTTTTTAAAAAAATATTAAGTAAATATTTTTCAGATGATGATGCTTCATTTAAATAATGCATGATGATAGCATTCATCTTTCCCTCCTTCAAATCCCTTCCAGGTAATCCTCTATCTTTTATTCCTATAAAGTCCGATAAGTCGTCTTGAATTTGATACGCAAGTCCTGCTTCATAGATTGAACTTAATGATTCATAATTTTTTTGATTTGTTAAAATCATTATCAATTTGACTGGTAAAGATAAAAGACTACCAGTTTTTGCTCTTGCAGTTGATTCATAATCTTCCATTTTTAGATTAAGATCAGCCCTAGTTTGAATCTCACGTGTTTGACCAGCAACAGCTTGTTTAATTGAGTTGCTAAATTCTTTAATAGCCATACATTTAAGTTTGTCGTTAGTAGGAGTGTTAGATAAAATTTCGAATGAACTTGAAATAAAATAATCACCTAAATTAATTGCTGATGAGTCTCCAAAGCGACTCCATATTGAAGGGTTTCCTCTTCTAAAAAGATCCCTATCCTGAAGATCATCATGAACAAGTGAGGCGTTATGGATTAATTCACATGAAGCAGCTACATATATCGATGACAACTCATCAAGACCAAAAATTTGTCCGGATACAAGAGCAAGAGCAGCTCTAAATCTTTTCCCACCAGAATTTAGATGGTATTTAGAGCATTTTCCCATCCAAGAACTATCACATACAACTTCTTGAATTAGATTTTCAACATTTTTGAGTTGTTTTTTTAATAAAGAAGAATCTATTTTTAAATTAAGATCATTACTTTCAAATTCACAAATATTCTTCCAATTACTAGAATATTTGAGTGCTAGTATGTTTTCTTTTGATAAATTGTTTAATAATTCAATCATAAAAAAAAAGGGGGAATATTTTCATATTCCCCCTAATTATTTAAGTTTCTACAAATTAAGACTAAGCTTTAGCTGACTCAGAACTTGCTGCAGCCCATATAACAAGACCAAATGCTATTTTATTTACAAAATCAGCAAGGTTGTATACTGCATTAAGAGTTGCACCATCAGTGCCTCCTGCAAGATAACCTAAGAAGTAACCAATTGGATAAATTGACCACCCAATTGAAACTATCCATTTCATTGCATTAAAAGCAGAGCTTTGAGCAGGAGAATTACTTGATGTATTAGCTTGAGCAGCTTCTCCAGCAAATACTTCGTACAAAATGTAAATCCATCCAGCCATTCCAACAATAAATCCTATTGTAGGGTTAATATATCCAGCTTCACCCATGAAACCTCCAATTAACATAACTAAAGTACCAATTAGTAATCTCCAGAAGATACCTGCTGTGGCGGCACCAACTGCTGCTAATATTAGATAAAATTCAATCATTTGAAGTGGAACAGTTAAAAGCCAATCAATATATCTTAATACTGTTGGAGTTTCTCCGGTTTCTACCCATACTGCACGCATATAGTAATAGTGAACTGCAGCAATAAGTGTTACTAAACCAGCAACAACAACTGAAGTTCTCCAATGTGCTGTCATTTTACCAGCTTCTAGAAAGAAAAATGCTGTGGACGCAACCATGGCTACTGAAATAACCCAAAAAGAAACGCCAACAAAGTCTGTCGGTTGTAACATTACCATTATAATAATATCCTTTCGTTAAAATAACATGCACAATGCATGCTTGTTAAAATTATAACAGAGAAAGAGAAAACTTGATATTATTACAAGTTTAACACCTCCCCAATTTATTAAACTGTATCAAACTTGCCTAAATAATTACGACTATTCAAGAAAAAATATTAAAAAAACTGCTAAATTATTGAAATTATTACCTAAAAAATTATACGTAAAAAGATAATATAGCTAATATTGTAGTGATTATTCTAAGATTTTTAAACCAAACAGGTATTAATTTATTCTGAAAAATTAATTCAATTATTAAACAAAATGAAAGACCAGAAATAACTATAAATAAACTATTAAAAATATCAAAAATTAAACTCCATGCCCAAATTGAAGAAAAAATTGGTAAAAAATATTTATAAACTGCTCTTTCTGAGTGATAAATAAATCTTTGCCATTGCATTCCTGATAAAAAAGAAATGACAATTGAGCCATAAATATATTGATACATATTGCTGAATTCAAAAAAAATTGAAACATTAAATAAACTTAATAAAAAAATAATTTCTTTTAAATAAAATGGAATAAGACCAGATAGAGTGAGTAAAATAATAACATTTTTCATGAAAGTTTTTTCTTGATATAATTTATGATTAATTTAACTTAAAACTATTTACTTTAATATTATTATGGATGCATTCGAACTTAAAAAAATTCAAATATATTTAAATAATAAATTTAAATCAAAATATTTTTCGCTTAAAGAGCAATCTATCAATGATTCAGTAGAGGTTTACTTAAAAGATGAATTTATTGGTGTTATCTATAAAGATGATGAAGATGGAGAGTTAGCTTATCAATTTCATATGACTATTTTAGATGAAGATTTGCTTAATAGTTAAATTTAAATTACTGATATTTATTTTTACCTTTTTTTTCAGTAAAAATATTTTATCTCATCACAAAATTTACAGTCCTAAAGTTGAAGAGGGAAGACAATCATTAGAATGGAGAGGTCATTTTCAATTAGATAATAATGTTGATTCAAATAAATCTCATCATCATGTACTTGAAACAGAATATTCTTGGAATGACTATTGGCAAAGTGAAATTGAATTTCATATTTCCGATAAATCAGATAGTCCATTAGATTGGGAAAAAACAGAGCTACAGAATCAAATACAGATATATGAGTCTGAGTATTTGGCATCAGCAATATATTTTTCTTACAATTTTAATACTCAGGGAACAAAAGGAGATGAAATTGAGTATAAATTTCTAAATGAATTTAGTAGTGATTCATTTTCTTTCATTACTAACTTTATATTTGAAAAAGAAGTTATATCTAACCCATCTGGTTCGACTGAATTTTCAATTTCAAATTACTATTTAATTAAAAAGCCACTAATTTACAATTTAAAGCTAGGTTTAATTGGTTTTTCAGAATTTGGAAATTTATCTAAATTTGAAGTCTTTCAAAAACAAGAACACAACTATGGCTTTCAGCTTGAAAATGAATTTGAACTTGGTGAAAACGAATACGAATTTTCTATTGGTTATTTGAATGGTTTAACTCACAACTCAAACGAACATATTTTAATTTGGAATTTTGAAATAGAACTTTAAAAACCTAGTTGTTTTAATCTTTTTCTATATTCTTGCTCACTTATAATACCTTTTTCTCTCATACTCTTAAGTGCTTTTGCTTCCATTATATTATCTTGATTAGCAGAGGTTCTCGTATTGTTATATTTTGGTTGAGTATTCTGATAGTACTGTTGATTTGGAGGAATTGGAATATTATTTTGATATTGGTATGGAGGATATCCATAAGGATAGGGTTGATTTGGGTACGGAGATTGTCTTTGTAATCCGCGTAATTGTTGAAGTTCACTTTTAAGTTTTTTAACTTCAGTGTGCAAATCTTGGACTTGAATATTATTTCTGTATGCTGAGGTCCTTGCCTGATCTGATATTTCACCTCTTGGCTGTAAAGCCTTAGTTGTAAAAACTAACCAATCAATTCTACCTCTAGCTTGTCTTGGCCTATAAACACCAGAATTTGGTGGTGCTGAAAGAATATAAGGGTTTTTTATAGTTTCTGTTCTTGAACCTGGAACGTAGGGGTTTCTTACTAAATCTGGGTTTAAACCGGCTGAAATAAGTGGATCAGTTTCTGACATATTACCCTTTCTTAAAATTGAACCAAATATTATATTAAGTCCACTTTTATTATAAAAAACTCTTCCAGATGTGACTTTTGGTTTACTGACATATTTTTGTAAATACCAGCCCTCTATAGTAAAAACCACATCTTCATCTGATTTAGCTTCTGATAAAGCTTCACTTAGACCTGTCGCAATCTTTGACAATTTTCTATCCGTAACTAGAGGATAAGTTTTTAGTCTGTCTTTAACTAGAATTAGTCTTAAGGCTCCTTCCATTCTTTCTACAGAAATTTTTATAGGATGTTTATTTGGAATTTTTTTAACATCTTGTTCACTTAACTGAACACTTTCATATCCATTCTTATAAAAAAACTTATTACCAAATAAATAATCATTAACTCCTCCAAAACTACTACATGATGTTTGGAAAACTAAAAATGATAAAATTAAGAAATAGTTTATACTTTTTTTCATTCTTTTGAATATAACAAAAAAAAAGGGAGAGTAAACAACTCTCCCTTTTAAAGTAATTATTACTTACTTAAGTAGTAAATTCTACCAGAAGAAGAATCCACCGACACCACCAAATACATCTTCAGTAGCTCCACCCATGTGGAAGTTTTGAGTTACATAACCACCTTCAGCAATAAGTCTGAAGCTGTCATTAACGTTATGCCAAATCATACCTGAATGCATATCTTGATAGTTAACTTCTGCAATAGCAGTACTTGTGATTTCATTTTGTGTTTGAAGTTTTACGTTCCCACCATATGAATATCCAATGCTAGTACCTTGACCTAAGTCTACAGTACCTTGCAAGTAACCACCATAAGAGTTAAATGCTTTACCTACAGCGTCTAATGCGCCTTCAGTGTGCTGACCTCTCATACCCATTCCAGAACCATAAAAGCCAGCAGCAGTTATAGCAATGTTATTGTATGTAAGTTTAGTACCCCAAGCACCACCTGCTGAATCTACACCCTTATCACAAGTAGTATTACCTGCAACATTTCCTGGTGTATTAGTATTAGCATTTTGACAAGT